>NZ_JAAARL010000043.1:0-22091 GCF_009908205.1 Pseudomonas sp. Fl5BN2
AGAACGGGGAGCATGAAGAGGCACTGTCGTTTCACTCGGCGATTCCCAACAACCCTGACCATAGCCGGCGAGTGCTGGCCTATGACGTGGCGATTGGGGCGGGAGAGAGCGTGGATGATGTGACGTTTTATGCGTATTTGTGTCGGGTGGCGGATTGGCGGTTGGATTGGGAGAGAACTAGGGGTGAAATCTACAGCGAGGAAGGTGTTGATGCTGACCTTCCAGACGAGGAAGTGGAGGCACTCTATCTTAAAGAAGAGGGCAGTAATCGCGAGTTAATCGGCTCAACAGTAACGTATCGCACGAATGGCGAATTGCCGGCTGCTGTAAAGGACAAAATGCCCTCCCTGGTAGCTACTCAGTCTCTAGCGGAACGCAGAGCGGGCAACCCTGTCCGTTTTGGAGGGCCCGTCTGATGCGCCGCATGCTTAGGTACTGGTCTCTCTCCGGCTTGCTACTGACCAGCCCACTGATTCAGGCCGCCGAACCCTCACTGACATCCATTCGCTGCTTTGCCAGTTCGGCCACGCCCGTGACTGCTTATACCTCGGCCAAGAAGGCTTCTACTATGACCGCTGAAACTCGCTACCGTGCACCCACTACTTCGCCTCGCTTGGAAACTCTGGATGTGCTCAGCATCGGCATAAGCCTGGATGTATTTCGGCAGGGGCAGACCTGGCAGGCTTTGCAAGAGCAGAGTGCGAAGCAAACGGAGTCACTGCACGTAGGCAGTATCTTGCCCATGGATCCAAAGAAGTACCCGGTGACTGCCGATGACAAGAATATGGCCTACGACAAACGGGAAACGGATGCATTGGAGCTGGGGCTAAGGGATTTTCTGGAAAAATGGCCGATTCCTACCGTCACTGTGGTTCGAGGTTGGAACCCTAAAACACCGAACCTTCGCTTCTCGCCTGAAAGAACTCAGCGCAGTTTGTCTGTCATGGTCAATAACATGCGAACACCTGCTGGGCTGCATTGGCATCGTATTCGTAACTTACAGGACGGCATTGTCTGCAACGACACTCCCGAGGGGGTGATGGAGTCGCTGTTCCAGATATTCGAGCGTAGCCCCGATCTTCCTGCGTTGTTGGTATATGTAAATGAGGGCATTAGCATGGCTGGCGCTCTATCGAGCAGAGATGTTTCCTTGAAGTCACTTGGGGCTGTTTCGGGCCCACGGCAACCTGACAAATTAACTGATGCGATGGTCGCCCTGGTCATCGGCCGCCCCGAGCGCGTCGAATGGCTGCGTTACTACGCACCCTTCACCAAGATCAACAAGAACAAGATCGATCCCGAGTTCACCGGCTGGGGTTGGCGTAAACCGGCCGTGGAGTTCCAACCTTCAGAGTTCATCCCCCAGCCCTGGACCGAACGCGCCCTTGAGCAATGGGACGCTTTACCGGTGCTGGCCCAGATCCACCGCCCGGTCACCGTTTCCCTGCAACGCCCGGACAACGGCGAACGTCTCAAGCGCGAAGCCCTGAGTGCGCAACTGGCCGCAGGTTGGAAAAAAGCCATCGACGGGATTACCCCAGCACCGGCCCGGTTGTTCTACGACGGCGGTTTGAACAGCGTGCCACTGGCCGAACTGATGCCTGCGCTCACCATTGCCCATAGCGCCCTGGACCTGCTGGACTCCCGTGAAAGCTACGACCTGACCCAGCGCCTGGGCGATACCGGCGCAGCCTCGCCCTTCGTCGGCATTGCCTTGGCCACCATGGCCAGTTACCAGAACGCCGACACCAGCGTGGTGATGCCCCTGCGTCGCAAGGACCAGGCAACGATCATTGCGGTCACCTCACCGACACCGGGAAAAAAACCGCTCGACAACAGGTTCGGCGTCAACCTGATGCCACAAACCGCCAGCACTGACACTAAGCAACCCGCGCCCGCAAGCAAACCGGCAGCCCCTTCATTGGCGAAATTTGAGAACGACGATTACGCAATCGAAGAGTTCGTGGCCAGCCTGAAACCCAAGGGCGACTGGATGGATGATTTGTAAGCCTTGGCCCCAGCACGCCAACACCCGGACGGCAAATGCCGTCCGCCCAGGACAAACGGAAAAACGGACAGACATGGCCATGGATAGCATTCGATTCGGCGACTCCACCACTCAAGGCAGAACGGTGATGCGTTCGGTATTCACCTGTTTGTCCATGGCTGGTTTGCTGTTGAGCAGTGGCGTGACTCTGGCCACAGAAGATCCGCTCACGCCTATTCGCTGCTTTGCCAGCCAGGCAACGCCTGTAGCTGCTTATCCTCTTGGCAAGAAGACTTCTGATATGTCAGCTGATACCCGCTACCGAGCTCCGACCACTTCGCCTCGATTGGAAACCCTGGATGTGCTCAGCATCGGCATGAGCCTGGATGTATTTCGGCAGGGGCAGACCTGGCAGGCTTTGCAAGAGCAGAGTGTGAAGCAAACGGAGTCACTGCATGTCGGAAGTATCCTGCCCATGGACCCGAAGAAGTATCCTCAGACCGCTGATGACAAGGACATGGCCTATGACAAGCGGGAAACAGATGCATTGGAGCTGGGGCTAAGGGACTTTCTAGAGAAATGGCCGATTCCTACCGTCACTGTGGTTCGAGGTTGGAACCCTAAAACACCGAACCTTCGCTTCTCGCCTGAAAGAACTCAGCGCAGTTTGTCTGTCATGGTCAATAACATGCGAACACCTGCAGGACTTCATTGGCACCGGATTCGTAATCTGCAAGACGGAATAGTCTGTAATGACACTCCCGAGGATGTATTGGAGTCCCTATTTCAAGTATTTGAGCGCAACCCTGATCTCCCTGCACTTTTGGTGTACACCAATGAAGGGATCAATATGGCTGGGGCATTATTGAGCAAGGATATTTCCTTGAAATCACTCGGCGCAGGATCTGGACCACGTAAATCAGGAGAACTCACCGACTCAATGGTCGCCCTGGTCATCGGCCGCCCCGAGCGCGTCGAATGGCTGCGCTACTACGCACCCTTCACCAAGGTCAACAAGAACAAGATCGATCCCGAGTTCACCGGCTGGGGTTGGCGTAAACCTGCCGTGGAGTTCCAACCTTCCGAGTTCATCCCCCAGCCCTGGACCGAACGCGCCTTCGAACAATGGGACGCTTTACCGGTGCTGGCCCAGATCCATCGCCCGGTCACCGTTTCCCTGCAACGCCCGGACAACGGCGAGCGTCTCAAGCGCGAAGCTCTGAGTGCGCAACTGGCCGCAGGTTGGAAAAAAGCCATCGACGGGATTGCCCCAGCACCGGCCCGGTTGTTCTACGACGGCGGTTTGAACAGCGTGCCACTGGCCGAACTGATGCCGGCCCTCACCATTGCCCATAGCGCCCTGGACCTGCTGGACTCCCGTGAAAGCTACGACCTGACCCAACGCCTGGGCGATACCGGCGCAGCTTCGCCCTTCGTCGGCATTGCCTTGGCCACCATGGCCAGTTACCAGAACGCCGACACCAGCGTGGTCATGCCCCTGCGTCGCAAGGACCAGGCAACGATCATTGCGGTCACCTCACCGACACCGGGAAAAAAACCGCTCGACAATAGGTTCGGCGTCAACCTGATGCCACAAACCGCCAGCACTGACACTAAGCAACCCGCGCCCGCAAGCAAACCGGCAGCCACTTCATTGGCGAAATTTGAGAACGACGATTACGCAATCGAAGAATTCGTGGCCAGCCTGAAACCCAAGGGTGACTGGATAGATGATTTGTAAGCCTCGGCCCAACAGTTCGACAGCAGGTCCACCATCCACAACGGGGCCAGGAAGGTGATTGGCAAGAGCCGGTGTTGATTGAAGGCGCAGCAGTGCGCGAACACATCATCGAATTGCAAGGCGGCCACTGTTGGCGGTGAGTTGAGCCGAGCCGGCAAACACCTACTGATTCGGGCGATTCGGTGATGTGGCTCTGGAGCAATTTGCCGGACAGTATCAGTGCTCAGCACATTGCTGATTTGTCCCGTCGTCGTTGGAACGTTGAAGGGCTGTTTCAGCAGAGCGGGTGCTCAAGGCTGCAAAACTGGAGAAGAAGCCTTAACCATCACCCGCCCAAACAACTCGGACTCAAGCCACTCCCGCAACCACCCCTGCAAGGCGCAATAGGGCGTCTGCGCAAACCACTGCCGATCCACGTGAGCAAACTGCCGAACAAATGGCAGCAACGCCATGTCCGCCAAGCTCGGATGTTCGGCCAGCAGATAGCGCCGCTCTTGCAGCAGGCCATCCAATCGAGCGAGAAATACCTCGCCCTGGCTCCGGTAATGCGCCATGGGCGCTTCGGGATAACGCTCGGCGTACTTGTAGCGATTGAGGTGCACCTTGAACACCTGGTCATTCTCGGCAATCAAGGCCGCCATCTGCGCCTGGGCTTCAGGGGCGCCGCTGAGCCGCCAGTTCTGCGGATCATGCTGCTCCAGCGCCCAGTACATGATCTCCAGGCTCTCATCGATCACCCTCCCATCGATATCCAGCACCGGCACCGTGCCCTTGGCGGACAGCGCCAGCATCTCTGGCGGCTTGGCCTTGAGGCTGACTTCGACGATCCGCACCGGCACTTGGGCATAGCACAAAGCCAGGCGGGCGCGCATGGCGTAGGGGCAGCGCCGGAACGAGTAAAGAGTCGCCAGCGGCGTTTCGATCAGGCTCATTTCACCTCCAGGGTGCTCAGGCCATTGCCCTGACGGCTGACCTGGATCTGCACCGGAATCCGTTCGTGCATTTCCTGCACATGGGAAATCACCGCCACCTTGCGCCCCTGGGCCTGCAGGCCGTCGAGGGCGTCCATGGCCAGTTGCAGGGACTCGGGGTCGAGGCTGCCAAAACCTTCATCGATGAACAGCGATTCGATCTTCAGCGTGCTCGACGCCATGGACGCCAGCCCCAAGGCCAGGGCCAGGGACACCAGGAAGGTTTCACCGCCGGACAATGAATGCACCGAGCGCAGTTCATCGCCCATCTCGGTGTCCAGCACCAGCAGGCCGAGCATGCTGCCGCCGCGCTTGAGCCGGTAGCGCCGCACCAATTGGCGCAGCTGGGCGTTGGCGTGGTGCACCAGCAGGTCGAGGTTGTAGGCCTGGGCGATCTTGCGGAAGGTATCGCCGGTGGCCGAGCCGATCAGGGCGTTGAGCCGCGCCCAGCGCTGCCATTCGCCGTAGGCGTCGCTGATGCGCTGGCCCAGGGCCTGGTTGGCCTCTTGGCGACGCTGGTCCTCGCTTTGCCGGGCCCGCAGTTCCGCTACCTGCTGCTCGCTGGCCAGAGCGTGCTGCTGCAGGTCTGCGAGGGCCTGGGTCAGTTGCTCGGCCGCAAGGTTGCCGTTGTGCTGGGCCTGATGCTGTTCCAGGCGCTGCTGGCGCTCCTGCAATAGCACCTTGGCTTGCTCGATGGCCTTGTCGTTGGACTGCAGGCGTTGGCGCAGTTCTTGGATCTGCGGCTCGTCCAGCTCCAGCAGTTGCTGCAGGCCGGCGTCATCCAGTTCCGGGTGTCGCGCACGCCATTGTTCGATGCTGTCGGCCAGTTGCTGCAGTTCGCCTTCCAGGGCTTGCAGGCGTTCTTCCCGGGACTTGAGCTCGACGCTCAGTTGGATCAGTTGCTGATGCAGGGCTTGCAGTTGCTGCTGGGCCGTGGCCTGGGCGTTGCGGGCTTGCTCCACGGCTTGATCGAGCTGTTGCTGCCAGCGCTCGGCGCTGGAGTGGGGGCCCAGGAGTTTGCTGAGTGTCGCCTGGCAGGCCTGCTGTTGTTCGCTCAGGGTGCTGAATTGCTGCTGGGCGTCCGTCAGCTGCTGCTGGCGGGTGAGCTGGCGGTCCTGCTCTTTCTCCAGCAGCTGTTGGCGTTGCTGTTGTTCTTCGGCCTCGTCCTGATGTGCTTGCAGCTGTTCGATGCGTTGCAGCACCTGCTGGTCCAGTTGCATGAAGGTGGTGGCCGGGTCGGCGCGCAGGCCGTCGAGCAGCGTGCCGGGCAACAGCTGGCTGAAGCTGGCCAGTTCCTCGTCCAGGCGCTGGCGGTCGGCGCTCAGTTGTTGCTGCTGTTGTTGCAGGTGCTGGGTTGCTTGTTGGCTGCTTTCAACTGCCTGCTGCAACTGCTGCTGAAGGCGCGCAGCGTCCTTTTGCAGGGTCAGCAGGGCGCCCTGGCGGCTTTCGTCCTGGCCGATGCTCTGTTGCAACTGCTCCAGTTGCTGGCGTAGCCAGGCATCGCGCTTGGGCGGCTCCTGGTCCAGCAGGCTGGCGCTCAGCGGGTGGGCTTGCAGGCTCGGTGCCAGGGCCTGCTGCTGACTGGCCAGTTGCTCCTGCTGCTGAAGGAACTCCTTCTGTTGGGCGATCAGGCCCTGTACCTGGGCCCGCAGTTCGTTGAGTTGTTCCTTGAGGCTGTCCACCGCCTTGCGGGCGTTGGCTTCTTCGTCCTGGTCGTGGCGACCCAGGCTCTGCAGCAGCGCTTCGGGCTGGTGATAGGGGTGCTCGACACTGCCGCACACCGGGCACGGTTGATCGTCCTGCAACTGCTCGCGCAGTTCCTCGACACTGGCACTGCGGGCCAGCCGCTGACGCTCCAGCAGCGCCTGGGTGACGCTCAGGGTCTGTTCGGCCAGTGCCAGCTCGGCCTTGGCGTGCAGGCCGACCTTGTTCAGTTCCTCGCGCTGGGTCGCGGCCGTCCGTTGTTTGTCCTGTAGGGCCTGGCTGCGCTGTTCCAGCTCCTGTTGCTGGGTCCACAGCCGTAGCAGTTCCTCGACCGCGCGCTGTTGCTTGCGGTTGTCCTGGAGCAGTGTGCCCAGCAGTTCGATCTGTTCGGCTACGGCCTGGGGTTCGGCACCGGCTTCGCTGTAGAGCAGTTCCAGGTGCGCGCGCTGTTCGCTCAATTGTTCGGCGGCGGCGTTGGCGCGTTGTTCCAGGCCCGGCAGTTCGGCCTGGCCCTGGTTCAGCCGGTTGCCGACCAGCATCAGTTGCTGCAGGCGTTCACGGTAGGCGTTCCAGGCCTCGCTCAAGGGGGCGAGGGCGGCGCTGTGCTGCAGTTGCCCGGCAATCTGCTCCAGGCGCTCGGCCACCAGGCGCTGCTTCTCCTGCAGTTCCTGGATGCCTTGCTGGCCTTGGGCGCTGGCGTGTTCGGCACGCTCACGCTGTTCGCTGGCCAGGGCCAGGCTCTGCGCCAGGCGGGTCAGGTTGCCCTGTTCGGCAAAGGCTTCGCGCAGCAGCGGGACGCTGTCGCGGTGCTGGTCCTGGGCCTGGGTCAAGGCGCTGCCGGCGTCCAGCAGTTGCTGTTGCAGTGGCTCCTGGCGTTGCTGGAGTTCGGTTTGCTGGTGCGCTTGCTGTTGGATCTGCTGGCGCAACGGCGCAACCGATTGCTCCAGTTCAGCCTGACGCAGGAACTGGTGACGCTGTGGCGCGAGTTGTTCCAGGCGTTGCAGGCGCAGGCGCTCCGGGGCCAGGGCTTGCGCCTGTTGCTCGGCCTCTTGTAGCTGTTCGGCGGCACTCTGCTGCGCCTCCTGCCACTGGCGCAGTTCCTTGAGCCAGCTGTGCTGCGCCTCAAGTTGCTTGAGCTGCGCCTGCTGGCCTTTGAGCTGTTGCTGGGCCTCGCTGAAGTGTTGGTCCAGCTCGGCCCGGGCCTCGGGCTCCAGGGGCATGATGCCGCTGGCCTGGGCCTTGAGCTCCTTGTGAACGTCCTCGGCTTCCTTGCTCTTGCTGTAGGCGCGGCGCCCCAGCTGGCTATAGATCGAGGTGTTGGTGAGCTTCTCCAGCAGTTCGCTGCGTTCTTTGTCATCGGCCTTGAGGAACGCGCTGAACTCGCTCTGGGCCAGCATCACCGCGCGGGTGAACTGCTCGAAGTTGAGGCCCAGGCGCGCTTCGATCAGTTGCTTGTATTCGCTCTTGCTCTGGTTGCTCAGCAACTGCTCGCTGTCCAGGTCGCTGAGGTTCTGCCGGCTGGCCTGCAGTTTGCCGTTGGCCTTGTCCCGGGCGCGGTTGGCTTCCCAGCGCGCGCGGTAGCGGCGGCCGTCGATGCCGACGAAATCCACCTCGGCGTAACCGCTGCCGGTGCCCCGGCGCAGCAGGGTGCGCGGGTCACTGGTAAGGATCTCACTGTCGATTTCCGGGACCTTGGTTTCCCGGCCGATGTTGTTCAGCCGCGGCACCGCGCCGAACAGCGCCAGGCACAAGGCATCGAGCAGGGTGCTCTTGCCGGCGCCGGTGGGCCCGGTGATGGCGAACAACCCGGCACTGGCCAGGGGCTCGGCAGTGAAGTCGATCTCGAAGGGGCCGGCCAGGGAGGCCAGGTTCTTCAGGCGGATGGCCAGGATCTTCATGGCTGTTCCCCTTCTTGTTGAACGTCCTGCAACAGCAGGGCGAAGTCCTTGAGGGTGGCTTCGTCCACCTCGCTGGCGTAGCTGTCGCGCCAGGCCCGGCGGAACAGTTCTTCGGGACTCAGCTGATCCAGTTCGATCAGCTCGGTGCCGCTGTCCTCGCCATCGCGACTGCCGTTACCGGCGTATTCGGCGGCGATCCGCACCAGGCGCACGGCCTTGCCTTGCAGAACACTTTCCACTTGCTGGCGCAGGTCCGGCTGCGGCTCGTCCAGGCGTATCCGCACCTCCAGCCAGGGCTGGCGCTGCTCCTCGGCCAGCAGGTCGATGTCCGGCAGCTCGCCAAGTTGCGTGAGAATCTCGCCCAAGGGGGCCGGGCCCACGCGTTGCAGGTTGACGGCCCGGGGAATCAGTCGCGGTTCCACACTGACCAGGGTTTCACCGTCCAGGCGCACATCGAGGATCTGGTGCTGATAGTTGATCTCGGAAAACGACAGCGGGATCGGCGAGCCGCTGTAGCGGATGCGCTCCTCGCCATTGACCTTCTGCGGCTTGTGCAGGTGCCCCAGGGCCACGTAGCTGACGTCCGCGCTGAACAGGCTGGCGGGCAGGGCCTCGGCGTTGCCGATGATCAGGCTGCGCTCGGAATCTTCGGAAATCGAGCCGCCGGCCATGTGCGCATGGCTTATCGCTACCAACGCCTGGCCCGGCTGGCGCTTGGCGTTGGCGGCGGCGATCAGCCATTCATGGACCTGGGCGATGCCCTTGAGGTAGTCGTCGCCCAGTTGCGCGCCGGTGACCTCTGCCGGCCGCAGGAACGGCAGCGCCAGGCACCAGCCGGCAATCGCGCCGCTGGCATCGGGCAGCGGCAGCAGCAGGCGCTCGGCGTCCAGCTGGCCGTCATCCAGCCACAGCACCCGGCCCAGGGCATGGGTGCGCAAGCGGCGCATCAGCGGCGCGGGCAGTTCGATGCGCGAGCCGGAGTCGTGGTTGCCGGCGATCATCACGATGGTCAGGGCCGGCTGTTGCTCGTGGGCGCTGACGATGAAGTCATACAGCCGTTCCTGGGCTTTGACTGGCGGGTTGACGGTGTCGAAGATGTCGCCGGCGATCAGCAGCACATCCGGCTGCTCGTGTTTTAGCTGGCGCAGTAGCCACTCGAGAAAGCAGGCGTGTTCGAAGTCGCGTTCCTGGCCGTGGAGGTTCTGGCCCAGGTGCCAGTCGGAGGTGTGAAACAGACGCAAGGCAAACTCCGCATGAAAAGGGCTTGGCCGCACACAGGATGACAGCGGCGAAAGGGTACGGAGTTTACTGGCAAATACGACTTCATGCCTGGCGCTGTGGCAAATGCATCCGGGTCACCCCGGCACGCCAGCCTGGCATTGCCACTGCCGGGCCTGCAGGGGCCTGAGACGCAGCGCTCGTCGGTTGGCGTTCAGCCCCGGCCGTTGCGCATTTCGCTGGCGGTGCAGCCGTAATACCGGCGGAAATGCCGGGCGAACTGCGCCTGGTCGCTGAAGCCCCAGCGTGAGGCCAGTTCGCCGATGGACAGGCGGCAGTGCGGGTCGCGCAATTGCCGGTGCACTGCCGCCAGGCGTTGCTGGCGAATCCATTCGCCAAGGCTGCAGGGGTGGTCGGCGAAGAGCTTGTGCAGGTAGCGCAAGGAAATGCCGCAGGCTTCGGCAACCTGCCTGGGTGCCAGTTCTGCTGCGCCCAGGTGCTGTTCTACATAGGCTTCGATGCGTTGCAGGTGCAGGGCCGCGAGGTTCGAGGTTTCACTGTTCAGGACCCGCTCATCCTGGCGCAGGGTCAGCAGCAGGGTCGACAGCGCCTGCTCCAGCAGCATGTGCCGCGCCGCCGGGGCGCATTCATCAAAGCGGGCGGCGCACATCGCCAACTGGTCGGCGAAGATCCGTCCCAGGCCGCGCCGGGCATCGAAGCAGAAGCGGGTGTAGCGTTTGGCCCCGCGCAACTGGCCGTGCAGGGCCTGTTCCGGCAGCTTGAACACCCACAGGTCGTTGTCGCTGGCGTAGCGGAAGCGGTAGGGCGCATCGCCCCGTTCGAAGATGAAGCTGCCGGGCCGGCACTGCAGTTCGCGGCCGTCCTGCTCGAACAGCACCTCGTGGCGCCGGGGAATGGTCACCAGATAGCAGGCCTGGGCATCGTTGCTGACCTGTGCCTTGCTCCGTGAGTAACCCAGCCGACTGGAGCGCAGGCGGGACAGGGCGAGGGCGCTGCTGGGGGTTTCCCAGATCTGCAGGTTGCCCTGGAAGCGGCTGTCGGTGCCGAACTCCAGGGACAGGGGAAAGTAGGCGTTGCCAATGGCCTCGGCCCAGCGCGGCTGGCACTGGCTGTCGGACCAAGAGCGGGTGGAAAGCTGCTGAACCATGATCACGCCTGCCTGTTGTGTTTTTTATAGCCAGGACGGCACCGGGTGGTCAGCCACGGTGCCTGGGGTGGAGCATCTTTGGGCAAAAGCCCGGGAGGGTCAATCGACAGGCGTCAGCCGGTAGCAGGCCGACGGCGCCAGGGTGGCTTGCCAACCCGGCGGCACGACGATGTTGGTGGTGGCTTCCTCGATCACGCAGGGGCCTTGCAGCGTTTGCCCGGCCGGTAACTGCTCGCCGTGGTACACCGGCGTCGGTTGCCAGCCGCTGGCGTCGTTGAACAGCATCGGCCGCTGTTCCCGCGGCGTCGCCGCCTGCCGTTGCTGGGGAACCGGCAACTCTGGCATCGGCGGATGCTGCAGCCGGGCGATCACCGAGCATTCAAGGTTCACCAGCTCGATCGGGCTCTGCGGCTCGCTGTAGGAAAACAACGCCTTGTGCCGGGTATGGAAGGCCTCGCGCAAGGTGACGAGGCCGACCTGATCCAGGCTGCTGCTGGCCAGTTCGACGCTGCATTCGTGGATCTGCCCCAAGTAGCGGATCTCCAGGTTGTATTGGGTATCGATCCGGTTGCCGTTGCTGAAACCGTCCTGGCGCAGGTTTTCCAGGCCCTGCTCGCGCAACTTCGCCAGGGTCTGGTTGAGCAGCGTCAGGTCCACATGCGCATCGTCCAGGCGCATGGGCAGGGTGGTCAGTTGGTCGTAGCGGATGTCCGAGAGAATCTGCCCGTAGGCGCACAACCCCGAGGCGACCTTGGGGATCAGCACCACCTGGCTGCCGATCTCCTCGGCCAGGCGGATCACGTGCATGCCCGCCGCGCCGCCGGCGCCGATCAGGGCGAACTGGCGCGGGTCGTAGCCACGCTCCACCGACACCCGGCGGATGCCGCTGACCATGTTCAGGTTGACCAGGGTGATGATCCCCAGGGCCGCACGCTCGACGCTGATCCCCAGGGGCTCGGCGATCTTGCTGCGGATCGCCTCCAGGGCGGCCTGGCGCTGCAGGCGGATGCTGCCGCCCAGCAGCGCACCGTCCGCCAGGTAGCCCAGCGCCAGGTTGGCATCGGTCACCGTCGGTTCGCTGCCACCCTTGCCGTAGCACACCGGCCCGGGGTTGGCCCCGGCGCTGCGTGGGCCGACCTGGAGCATGCCGAAGGGGTCGAGGTAGGCAATGGAGCCGCCGCCGGCACCCAGGGTTTCCACCTGGATCATCGGCACGCCGATGCGGTAGCGCAGAAAATCACTGTCCTTGCTGAAGTTGGTGCGCCCGCCCTGGCTCAGGGTGATGTCGAAGGAGGTGCCGCCCATGTCCACGGTGATCACATTGTCGATACCGAACGGCCGGGCCACGCACAAGCCGGCCTGGGGCGCCGAGGCGGGGCCGGAGTTGATCGCGTTGACCGCCCGCTCACGCATGACCGCCCCGGGGGCCAAACCGCCGTTGGACTGGAAGTAGCGGGTCGGCTGCTGCGCACCAAGCTCCTCGAACAGGCTGTCGATGCGTTCGATGTAGCGGCCCATCACCGGGCTCAGGTAGGCGTTGACCACGGTGCTGGAGGTGCGGGTGTACTCGCGGATCTGCGGGAACACTTCATTGCCGGTGCAGACGAACACCTCTGGCAGGGCCGCGCGCACCAGCTGCGCCGCACGTTGTTCGTGGGCCGGGTTGCGCACCGACCAGACGAAGGAAATCGCCACCGCCTGGACCTGCTGTTGGCGAAAGTAATCGATGGCGCGCTGGATCGCCGCTTCGTCGAGGGGCGCGTGTTCGCGGCCGTCGCTGAGCATGCGCCCGCCGATGGGCCGGCGCAGGTGGCGCGGCACCAGCATGTGCGCCGGCGGGTAGCTGGCATCGTAGCGGTGGCCGTCCTCCTTGTGCCCGAGGCGGATCTCCAGGCTGTCTTCATGGCCGTCGGTGCACAGCAGTCCGACCTTGACCCCGGTTTTCTCGATCAGCGCGTTGAGGGCGACGGTGGTGCCGTTGATGCACAGGTCGCAGTCGCCAATGATCTGCGCCGGGCTGCGGCCGATGGCGTCGGCGATCTGCGCCAGGCCGTTGCGGATGGCCAGGGTGCCGTCCTGCGGGGTCGAGGGGGCCTTGAACAACTGCACGTTGCCGTTCTGGTCGGCGAGGATGAAGTCGGTGAAGGTGCCGCCGGCGTCGATGCCCAGGCGATAGTGTTGCTTGCTCATGAGTAAGGCTCCGTGGGCTCGGGTTCAGGGGCGGGCGCGCAGGGCGCGGGTGGCGTCGTGGTCGAGTTGGTCTGCGGCGTCGAATGCCACGCCGTAGTCCAGGCGCGCACCCTGCGCGGAAATCAGGCCGTTGCGCAGGTCTTCGGCGACTCGCGGCGGCGGCCGCTGGAACGGATCGCCATAACCGCCGCCGCCGGGGTTGAAGTTGATCACCCGTTCCCCGGGGTGCGCGGTCAGTTACGCGTTGTGCTGGTAGGTCTGTTCCTGGCCATCGGCGCGGCGGTGGATCAGCCGCCCGAGCTTGGGCGCCAGCAAGCCGTTGCGTGCACCTGCAGCACCGGCGGTGGGCAGTTGCCGGCCTTCGCCGAAGCCGACCACGGTCATCGGGTGCTGCAGCGGTTCGATCTCGATGCAGGTGCCGGAGCCACCGCGAAACTGCCCGGCGCCGCCACTGTCGGTGATCAGGCTGTAGCGGTGGATGAGGATCGGGTAGGCGTATTCCAGCAACTCGATATCCCCGGACATCAGCGCGCCGAAGCAGCACAGCGGACCGCAGGCCGGCCAGCCGTCCATGGCCTGGTTGGCCCCGGCCCCGGAGATGATCGAAGCCAGGACCATGGTCACGTACTCGGCGTTATCGTTGCGCGGGTCGTGCCCGGCAATGTTGATCCCGCTGGCGTGGCCCCAGGACGCGGTGACCCGTTCCGGTGCTGCCTGCTCCAGGGCCTGGCGCACCGCGTCGGCGAGGGTTTCCATGGGCGTGGTGGTGCTGTTGACGTGGGGCGCGGGCTCGCTGGCGTTGCACAGGGTGCCCGGGGCGCCGAGGTCGACGCTGATGCAGCGGTACAGGCCCTCGTTATAGGGCGGCGGCACCTGGGCGAACATCATCAGCCCCAGGTACACCCCGGATACCGAGTTGCCGGCGTAGGAATTGATGAAATAGGGCACCTGGGGCGGGCTGTCGATTCGCACATGGGCCTGGTCGCCGCTGATCCGCACCTCGGCGTTGATGGTCAACTGGCCCAGGCCGTGGCCTGCGTCCTCCAGCACCGCGCTGCCGTGGTAGACGCCGTCCGGCACCTCACGCAGCAGCGCGCGCATATGCCGGTCGGCCATGTCCTTGAGCTCATCGATGCAGGCGCGTACCTGTGCCACGCCGTAGCGTTCGAGCAGTTCCAGCAGATGCCGCTCACCGACGCTGCAAGCACCGTACTGGGCATTCAGGTCGCCTTCCTGGTAGGCCCGGGCACGCATGTTGGTCAGCAGCAGGTTGATCACGTCTTCCCGGCGCTGGCCCTCGGACCAGAGCTTGACCGGTGGAATCCGCAGGCCCTCGGCATAGATTTCCTTGGCATCCGGGTTGTAGCCGGCGGGCACCGGGCCGCCGATGTCGGTGAGGTGGCCCTTGCACACCGCCCAGAACACCAGTTCGCCCTGATAGAACACCGGCTTGTACATGCAGCAGTCGAGGATGTGGCTGCCCTGGTAGGCCGGGTCGTTGTGATAGATCACATCGCCTGCGCGGATGTCGTTGCCGAAGAACCCGGCCACGCACTTCATCGCCGGGATCAGCGAGCCGAGGTGGATCGGGATGTCCTGGCCCTGGAGGACCATTTCCGGCAGGTGGTCGAACAACGCGTTGGAGTAGTCGTGGGCCAGGTTGAAGACGCTGGAGCGGCCGGTTTTCTCCAGGGTCAGGGTCATTTCTCGCTGCGCGGTTTCCAGCGCCCCTCGCACCACGGCGAGGGTGATCGGATCTACTGTGCTCATGGCTCACCTGAGTTCTTGTTGTTCTCGGGGTGGGGCGCGGCGAATACCGGGCCCACGGCCTTAAGCTACGCGCAGGGCGCGGCACCTGGCTTGTCGCCAGGTGCAGGGCTTTTTGCGTTCTGGTGCACTGTCGCCACTGCTGAATGTGGGGGCACGCGCTGTAGGAGCCGGCTCGCCAGCGAAGAGGCCCGCAAGATCGCCTTCGCCGGCAAGCCGGCTCCTACGCGGGAGGGGGATGGGCGGAAGGCGGGTTACTTGGGGTACAGCGGCGGCAGGCTGGTGGTGTCCGCCACCGGGTCCTGGACCCGTTCATTGATGGGAATGGCACGGATCACCCGCCACAGTTCCTCACCTTGCCAGTACTGGCCGGTTTCGCTGTAGAGGGCGCCGTTGAGACCGTCCAGGGCATCGGACAACGGCACGAAGCGCGCCGCCATCTCGGCCAGGGTTTCCGGCTGCTGGCGGGCCCAGGCGTCCAGGGCCTGGCGGGTGGCCTGGGGGTCGTTGGCCTGGCAGGCGCGCTTGAGGTCGTCCAGCAGCGAGCGCGGGCTGGGGCCGGTCTGCGCTGCACGCAGCACTGCCGGTCGCGAGCGCGCGCGCCACCACAGGCCAAAGCCCAGCAGGGTGCTGCAGGCCAGCAGCAGGGTGCTCAGTTGCCAGGGCCACAGCGCATCGTTGTCGACACTGGCCTGGGGCGTGCCGGCCGGGGTGTCCACCACCAGGCTCGGGTTGTTTGCCACTTGCAGGGTTCGCGCCGGCAGGCTGGTGCTTTCCAGGCGGTCTTGCTGAGTGTTCCACCAGGTCACTTCCAGCGCCGGCAGTTCGATGTTGCCAGTGCGTGTCGGCACCAGGGCCTGGCGGTCTTCACGTACCCCCAGCAGGCCATGTTCGACCGGTTGGTTGCTCAGTTGCGGCTGGTCCGGGTAGCTGCGCAGGCCGGCGATCTCGGTCAGGGGCAGTGGCGGCAGTTGCGCGCTGGACAGGCCCTCGGCGCGCAGGATCAGGCTGCGAGTCAGCGAGTCGCCCACCTGGGGGCGATCCGGCTCGGGGCTCCAGCTTTCACTCAGGCTCAGGCTGCGGGCCGGCAGCCAGGGCGCATCGGCCGGGTAGGCGGCGGGCTTGGCCAGCACCTGCAAGGTCAGTTCGGTGGAACTGACGTGGATCAGCTTGCTGGCCTTGGGCGCCTGGGGGCTGGCCGGCTGGCCATTGCCCGGGTTGGCCAGGGTGGCACTGAAGGTCAGTGCCGGGATCTGCAACGGACCGCTGCGCTGGGGATACAGGGCGTAGCGCATCTCGATCACCCCGTGGCGCACGCCGTTGATGAGCTTCTCGTAGGTGCGCGGTTCCCCCAGTTGCTCGACCCGGGCATCGCTCAGTACCAGCGGGCTGAGGTTGCTGTCATCGAACAACGGCACCGAGTGGTAGATGTGCAGGGTCAGCAGGGCCTGGGCCTGGACGTAGACCTTGGGCTGGTCGAGTTCGGCGTCGATGAACACCGGCGCCAGGCGCGCGGCCTGATCCTGCAGCGGGCTGGCGTTGACCTGCAGGCTCAGGGCCTGGCTTTGCAGGTTGCCCAGTTGCAACGGGGCAATTTCCAGGGTACCGGTGTGGCGGGGCAGCAGCGTGATGATCCAGCGGGTGCTGGCGTGGCTGTCGCCCAGACTGTTGAGCTGGTTGACCTGGCGTGTACCGCGGACTTCGAACTGCGCCTCCAGGGGCGCCAGGTCGGGCTTGCCAAACTGGGTGACGTCGGTGGACTCCAGGGTCAGCTCGACGGTTTCCCCGGAGTTCACCTGGCTGCGATCCAGGCTGGCGAGCAGCCCGGCAGCCTGGGACTGCGAGGTCCAGAGTGCGAGGGCAAGCAGAAGGGCGGTGCAGCGGGTCATCGAGTTTTTCCCTGATCCTGATGGGTTTGCTGTTCGTACCAGAATTTACGCCTCAGCAATTCTCCCGGATCGTCCGGGATCTTGCGCAGCCATTGTTCCAGCGCCTGCTGGTGTTCAGTGTCCAGGCTGTCCTGTGCCGGGCGTAGCGGGGTGGTGGTGTGCTGGTCATCCAGCTCACTGCCGGGCACCTCGCTGTGGCCAGTGTTCTGCGTGTCCTGCGGCGGCGTCGCACCTTCGTCCGGGGGCGTTTCGACGGGGCTGCCCGGTGTTTCGCTGCCGGGTGGTGGTTCGGTGGCGGCGCCGCTGGGCCCGGGGCGCTGGTTGTCGTCGCTGTCGGGGTTTTCCGGTTTTTGCACGGGCGGCGGCTCGACCGCTTGCTGCTGTTGCAACAGGCTTTCCACCAGGGCCTTGTTGTACAGCGCCGGTTGCAGGTCCGGCTGGCGTTCCAGTGCCTGCTCGTAGGCGTCGATGGCGGCTTCCAGTTCGCCGGCGCGGGCCAGGGCATTGCCGCGATTGTAGTGGGCGCGAGCGTCGTTGCCTTCAGCAAAACGCTCGGCGGCGGCATTGTAGTTGCCCGCTTCATACAAGGCCACGCCTTGCCATTGCGGGTCCTGGAAATGCCGCGCGGCTTGCGCCGGCCGCTGCTGCTCCAGCAGGCGCTGGCCCTGCTGGTCGGGACGCAGCCACAGGTCATTGAAGTCCAGGGCGTAGCTGGCTTGCGGCACGGCGAACAGCAGCAGCGGCAGGCAGAACAGCCAGCCCCGGCGCCCGGCGCAGGCCGCCAGTAACAACAGCGGCAGCAGCAACCAGTAACCCTGGTCGGCCCAGGTATCCAGGCGCAGGGTCTGGCCGTCGTTGCGCACGCCCTGGGGGCCGGCCAGCAGGCCCAGGCCGCGCAGGTCGCTGTCATCCAGGCGGGCCTGGCGATAGCGGCCGCCGACCTCGCCGATGAACTGCTTGAGGTCGGGGCTGTCCAGGCGCGATACCAGGATCGCGCCCTGGTCGTCCTTGAGGTAGCTGCCGTCTTCCTGGGTGACAGGGGCGCCGTCGCGGCTGCCGATACCCAGCATCAGCAATTGCGGTGCGTCGCCGTTCAGGGCCTGGCGGATGCCCAGGCGTTCCTGTTCGCTGAGGGCGCTGGCGATCAGCAGCACCCGGCCCTGGCCCAGGGCGCCCTGGTCCAGCAGCTTGAGGGCCTTGAGCAGGGCCAGGTCGGCGCGTTGTCCGGGCTGGGGCATGATCGACGGCTTGAGGGCGTCCAACAGGTTGCGGCTGGTGGCCAGGTCATCGGACAGCGGCACCAGGGTATGGGCGCTGCCGGCGTAGACCACGATCGCGGTCTGTGCGTCGCTGCGCAGGGCCAGCAGGTCGAGCAACTTGTGCCGGGCCTGCTCCAGGCGATTGGGCGGCACGTCGTTGGCGAGCATCTGCGGGGTCAGTTCCAGCAGCACCACCAGCGGGTCGGCGGGTTTCTGGCTGGTCTG
Source organism: Pseudomonas sp. Fl5BN2 (assembly GCF_009908205.1). Classification (NCBI taxonomy): domain Bacteria; kingdom Pseudomonadati; phylum Pseudomonadota; class Gammaproteobacteria; order Pseudomonadales; family Pseudomonadaceae; genus Pseudomonas; species Pseudomonas sp. Fl5BN2. The sequence goes on from NZ_JAAARL010000043.1 coordinate 18,018, forward strand.
CTCCACCCGCTGCCAGCTGGGTCCCAGCAGGGCCAGCACGGCCAGCAGCCAGGCCAGGCCCAGGGCCACCCAGGGCAGCTTGCTTTCGCGGCCATTGCCACCGCTGAGCAGCGCGGCATGAAAGGCCGGCGGCAGGATCATCTGCCAGCGGCCGGCGCGTTTCTGCCGGTGCCAGAGTTGCCACAGCAGCAGCGCCAGCAGCGGCAGCAGCAGCAACCACCAGGGTCGAAACCAATGGGGCCAGAGACTGATCATCGACGTCTCCGCAGGCGCAGGCGCTTGAGCCGCTGCCGCCAATCATGGCTCGGTTGTAGAAAAGGTGACTGGGTAAAGAAACGTTGCAGCGGGTTGTCCGGCCAGCGTTCGCGCAGCACCAGCAGCATGCTGAGCAGCAATGCCGTAGCCAGGGGCCAGTGGTACAGGGCCTGGGCCGGGCGCGCTTGGGTCGGTTGCTGGGCCACGGGTTCGAGCTGGTCGAGGGTGTCCTTGATCGCCTGCAATTCCTGGCCGTCGCGGGCACGGAAATAGCGGCCGCCGGTCACTTGCGCCAGTTCCATGAGGGCCGGCTCGTCCAGGTCCAGGCTAGGGTTGAGCCCCAGCACCCCGAGGGTGGCGCTTTGTTCCGGGTCGGCGCCAATGCCGATGGGGTAGATCTTTACCCCTTCCTCGGCGGCCAGGCGCGCGGCGGTAATCGGTGCGATCTCGCCACCGTTGTTGGCGCCGTCGGTGACCAGGATCAGCACCCGGCTCTGCGCCGGACGTTGGCGCAGGCGTTTCAGCGCCAGGCCGATGGCGTCGCCGATGGCGGTGTTCTTGCCGGCAATGCCGATCTTTGCTTCATCGAGCCAGACCCGCACCGTATGCCGGTCGAAGGTCAGCGGCGCTTGCAAGTAAGCCTTGCTGCCGAACAGGATCAGGCCGACCCGGTCGCCTTCGCGGTGCTCGAGAAAATCCCCCAGCAGGTGCTTGACCAGGCTCAGGCGGCTGACGTCCTCGTCCTGCCACTGCATGTCGGGAAAATCCATGGAACCGGACACGTCCACCGCTACCAACAGGTCGCGGCCACTGGCGGCCACCGGCAGCGGTTCCCCCAGCCATTGCGGGCGCGCCGCGGCCAACAACAGCAGCACCCAGAGCAGGATGAAGCGTGCCTGCTGGCGCCAGGTCGGCAGGTGGGCCCGGGCCCGGCGCTTGGACAGAGTTTCCAGCTCACTGAGAAAACTCACCTTCAGCGCCGGCTCGCCGCTGTCGGCCACCGGCAGCACCAGGCGCAGCAGCCAGGGCAGCGGCAACAGGGCGAAGATCCACGGCCAGGCGAACTCAAACATGCTTGCGAATCCAGGTGTCCACCGCCTGGGTCAGGCCGGCGATGGCTTTGTCGTCGAGCTTGCACTCGGGTTTGTAGGCGCCCTCCACCAGCACCATCCAGCGGGTCAGGCCGGCGGCGGGGCAGCGGTTATCAAGAAATGCCAGCCACTTGCGGCCATTGAGCGTGTGGCTCTGGCTGTAGGGGTAATGGTTGCGGCACAGGCGTTTGAGCAGGGCATTGAGGGCCTGCAGCCAGGCCCCGGCGGGCGCACCGTCATAAGGCTTGGGCAGCAGTGCCAGTTCCGCCAGGGCGGCCAGGCGTACTGGGTCCAGGGGCTGTTCACTGCGGGCCTGGGGCGCCTTGCGTGGCCACAGATGGCGCCAGCGCCAGATCGCCAGCCCCAGCAATGGCAGCAGCACCGCCAGCAGCCACCAGCCCGGGGCCGGTGGCCACAGGCCGATCTCGGGGGGCGGCAGCAGGGGTTGCAGTTGCTCCAGGGTGCTCATCGGCCGGTTCCTGGACGTTGCGGGTTGAGGTACTCGCGCAACTGCTCGACCATCTCGCTCTGGGTGCTCAGGGGCATCAGCAGCACCCGCAGTTTCTGCGCCAGGCGTTCCCAGCGGGCGATCCGCGCTTCGCTCTGGGCGCGATAGGCCTGGCGCAGTTCGTAGTTCAGGGTGTCCAGTTCCAGCTGTGCGCCGCGCTCGGCAAAACGCAACAATCCGGCAGCGGGCAGGGCATGGTCCAGGGGGTCGGACAGCGGCATCAGCAGCAAATCGCAATGCCGTGACAGCAGGCTCAGTTGCTGTTCGGCGGCGTCGCTCAGGGCGCGTTCGTCACAGATCACGATCACCAGGCTGCCAGGGCGCAACACCTCACGGCCACGCATCAGCGCGGTGCCCAGGGCATCGCGCTGCGGTTGGGCTTCAGCGTGCAGCGACTGGTTGACCCGCACCAGGCGGTTGAGCAATTGCAACAGGCTCTGCTTGCTGCGCCGGGGCTTGATCTCGTAGTGCTCGTCGTCGCCGTAGACCAGGCCGCCGACCCGGTCGTTGTGGCCCAGGGCGGCCCAGCCGATCAGGCTCGCGGCCTGGGCCGCGAGTACCGACTTGAACATCAGCCCGGAGCCGAAGAACAGCTGGCGGCTCTGTTCCACCATGATGAAGATCGGCCGCTCGCGTTCCTCGTGGAACAGCTTGGTGTGGGGTTCCTGGGTCCGTGCGGTAACGCGCCAGTCGATGGTGCGCACGTCGTCGCCGGCCTGGTAGACCCGCACCTGGTCGAAGTCCACACCGCGTCCGCGCAGCTTGGAATGGTGCAGGCCGATCAGCGGGCTGCGCTGGCTCGGGGTGGAGAACAGCTGCACCTCGCGCACGCGATGGCGCATCTCGATCAGCTCGCCGAGGGTAATGCGGATGCCGGGTTCGGCGCTGGCTTGAGTCATGCAGGTCAGGCGACGGCAACGACGTCGAGGATGCGCTGTACCACACGGTCCTGGTCGATGCCTGCCGCTTCAGCCTCGAAGGACAGAATGATGCGGTGGCGCAGTACGTCGAACAGCACCGCCTGGATGTCTTCCGGGCTGACGAAGTCGCGGCCGGCGAGCCAGGCGTGGGCGCGCGCGCAACGGTCCAGGGCGATGGAACCGCGGGGGCTGGCACCGTAGGCGATCCACTCGGCCATTTCCGCATCGAACTTGCCCGGAGTACGGGTCGCCATCACCAGCTGTACCAGGTATTCCTCCACCGCGTCGGCCATGTACAGGCCGAGGATTTCCTTGCGTGCGGCGAAGATCGCCTGCTGGCTGACCCGGCGTTCAGGCTTGGTTTCGCCGTTCAGGGCTTCGCCCCGGGCCTGCTGGAGGATGCGCCGCTCGACGGCGGCGTCCGGGAAACCGATCTTCACGTGCATCAGGAACCGGTCGAGCTGGGCTTCGGGCAGCGGGTAGGTGCCTTCCTGCTCGATCGGGTTCTGGGTCGCCATCACCAGGAACAGTGGCGACAGTTCATAGGTGCTGCGGCCGACACTGACCTGGCGTTCGGCCATGGCTTCGAGGAGTGCCGACTGGACCTTGGCTGGGGCGCGGTTGATCTCGTCCGCCAGCACCAGGTTGTGGAAAATCGGGCCTTGCTGGAACACGAAGCTGCCGGTTTCCGGACGATAGATCTCGGTGCCGGTGATGTCGGCTGGCAACAGGTCGGGGGTGAACTGAATTCGATGGAATTGCGCTTCAATGCCTTCGGCCAACTCTTTGATGGCCTTGGTCTTGGCCAGGCCTGGAGCGCCCTCGACCAGCATGTGGCCGTCGGCGAGCAGGGCGATGAGCAAGCGCTCGATGAGTTTTTCCTGGCCGAGAATCTGCGTTGAAAGAAAGGTTCGCAGCGCCAAAAGCGCTTCACGATGTTCCATCGATGACTGTTCCTGGAGAGGGTGCGCCCCGGGCGTTGAAATAACGTCGGGGCTGGGTGCGCTACTTTAATCCATAGCAGGGGTCGGCGACTAACGGGGAAAACCTGATTTGGCCAATTAGTCGGAAATTTCCGTGTTTTTTTGCAGCCCTTGCCTGGTGCTCCCTGCAGGGGTCCTCTGTTTGCGAAGGGGGCTTGGGTTGTGCGCAGCTCTTGCGGGCCTCTTCGCTGGCAAGCTGTTGTGGCTCAATGTTCCTGGACCACTCTGTAGGAGTTTCAACCTAAGGAAGCATCATGGGATTTCGGGTCGTTACCGCTGAAGAAAAGGCTGAAGCCATTCGCTTGGTCGTGGAGATG
>NZ_JAAARL010000044.1:0-19943 GCF_009908205.1 Pseudomonas sp. Fl5BN2
GGGTTGACCCGCCCTGACCCATCCCCGTGTAGGAGCTGGCTTGCCAGCGAAGAGGCCCGCCAGATCGCCTTCGCCGGCAAGCCGGCTCCTACAGAACTCACGCCATCTCATTGCCTGTTGTAGGAGCTGGCTTGCCAGCGAAGAGGCCCGTCAGATCGCCTTCGCCGGTAAGCCGGCTCCTACAGGATCCACGCCATCTCATTGCCTGTTGTAGGAGCTGGCTTGCCAGCGAAGGGGCCCTTCAGACCGCCTTCGCCGGCAAGCCGGCTCCTACAGGATTCACGCCATCTCATTGTCTGTTGTAGGAGCTGGCTTGCCAGCGAAGGGGCCCGCCAGATCGCCATCGCCGGCAAGCCGGCTCCTACAGGATTCACGCCATCTCATTGTCTGTTGTAGGAGCTGGCTTGCCAGCGAAGGGGCCCGTCAGATCGCCTTCGCCGGCAAGCCGGCTCCTACAGAATTCACGCGATCTCATTGTCTTTTGTAGGAGCTGGCTTGCCAGCGAAGGGGCCCGTCAGATCGCCATCGCCGGCAAGCCGGCTCCTACACACCAGGGCGTGGCATGGGCGCAGGCGTTCAGCCTACGACCAAATGACGAGGCCCCCCCTGCCAACGATGCATTCGTCGGCGCTGCGGGGCTCTCTACCATCGAGCCATCGCCTGTCGTCGGACAGGCATCGACCAGCAGAGGCCCAGCATGATCTACGCACAACCCGGAACCCCAGGCGCCGTCGTGTCCTTCAAGCCACGCTACGGCAATTTCATCGGTGGCCAGTTCGTGCCGCCGGTGGACGGCCAGTACTTCAGCAACACTTCGCCGGTCAACGGTGAGGTGATCGCCGAATTCCCGCGCTCCACTGCCGCCGATATCGATAAGGCCCTGGACGCCGCCCATGCCGCCGCCGAGGCCTGGGGCAAGACGTCGGCCCAGGACCGCTCGTTGCTGCTGCTGAAGATCGCCGACCGCATCGAGCAGAACCTAGAGGTGCTGGCGGTCAGCGAAACCTGGGACAACGGCAAGGCGGTGCGCGAAACCCTCAACGCCGACGTGCCCCTGGCCGCCGACCATTTCCGCTACTTCGCCGGTTGCATCCGCGCCCAGGAAGGCGGTGCTGCAGAGATCAACGAGCTGACCACCGCCTACCATTTCCACGAACCCCTGGGGGTGGTGGGGCAGATCATTCCGTGGAACTTCCCGCTGCTGATGGCCGCCTGGAAGTTGGCCCCGGCCCTGGCCGCCGGCAACTGCGTGGTGCTCAAGCCGGCCGAGCAGACGCCGCTGTCGATCATGGTCTTCGCCGAGCTGATCGCCGACTTGCTGCCGGCCGGTGTGCTGAACATCGTCCAGGGCTTTGGCCGCGAAGCCGGCGAGGCCCTGGCCAGCAGCAAGCGCATCGCCAAGATCGCCTTCACCGGCTCGACCCCGGTGGGCTCGCACATCATGAAATGCGCCGCCGAGAACATCATTCCCTCCACCGTGGAGCTGGGGGGCAAGTCGCCGAACATCTTCTTCGAAGACATCATGCAGGCCGAGCCAAAATTCATCGAAAAGGCCGCCGAAGGCCTGGTGCTGGCGTTCTTCAACCAGGGGGAAGTCTGCACCTGCCCATCCCGGGCCCTGGTCCAGGAGTCGATCTACGAGCCGTTCATGGCCGAGGTGATGAATAAGATCGTCAAGATCAAGCGCGGCAACCCGCTGGACACCGAGACCATGGTCGGCGCCCAGGCCTCCCAGCAGCAGTACGAGAAGATTCTTTCCTACCTGCAGATTGCCCAGGAGGAGGGCGCCGAGCTGCTCACCGGCGGTGCTGCCGAGCGCCTGGAGGGCGACCTTGCCAGCGGCTATTACATCCAGCCGACCCTGCTCAAGGGGCACAACAAGATGCGCGTGTTCCAGGAAGAAATCTTCGGCCCGGTGGTGGGCGTCACCACCTTCAAGGACGAGGCCGAGGCCCTGGCGATTGCCAACGACAGCGAGTTCGGCCTGGGCGCCGGGCTGTGGACCCGCGACATCAACCGCGCCTACCGCATGGGCCGGGCGATCAAGGCCGGGCGCGTGTGGACCAACTGCTACCACCTGTACCCGGCGCACGCCGCGTTCGGTGGCTACAAGAAATCCGGGGTGGGCCGCGAGACCCACAAGATGATGCTCGACCACTACCAGCAGACCAAGAACCTGCTGGTGAGCTACGACATCAACCCCCTGGGCTTCTTCTAAGGGGCGGGAACAGGCGCGGTGGTTGGGTGCCGCCGCGCGTGTGCAGGACGGACACGGGGAGGGCTCATGGGTGGGCACCTCCCCGTGTGCGTTGTGGGGCGCGATGCGCTGACCACCGTAGGAGCCAGCTTGCTGGCGAAGGGGCCGCGAGATCGCCTTCGCCGGCAAGCCGGCTCCTACCAGGGGCGGCCCACCAACGCTATCCATCTCCTCCTACCAACGCACCCCGCCAGCTCGTCCCAAAGTAGCATTCGGCACCCGTGCCCCCCGTGCATTAATGCCCCTACCGGAATCCCCCGGCATAACAAGAGGCTTGACCCCATGTGGCATAAACCCGCGTACACCGACCTGCGTATCGGCTTCGAAGTGACCATGTACTTCGCCAACCGCTGAGCCGTCCCGCTTCGGCCGGTACTGGTGTCGGCCGGAGCCTTCTCTGCCCTCAGGAGCAAGCCATGCATATCCGCATTCTCGGTTCCGCGGCGGGCGGCGGTTTTCCCCAGTGGAACTGCAACTGCCGCAACTGCACCGGCGTGCGCAACGGTACGCTGCGTACCCAGCGTCGCAGCCAGTCGTCCATCGCCCTGAGCGACAACGGCGTCGACTGGGTCCTGTGCAATGCCTCGCCAGACATTCGCCAGCAGCTGGAGTCTTTCCCCGTGCTGCAACCGGCCCGACAGCTGCGGGACACGGCGCTGGCCGGGGTGATCCTGCTGGACAGCCAGATCGACCATTGCAGCGGCCTGCTGAGCCTGCGCGAGGGTTGTCCGCATCAGGTCTGGTGCACCGAGATGGTCCATCAGGACCTGAGCAGTGGCTTCCCTCTGTTCAACATGCTCAGCCACTGGAACGGCGGCTTGCAGTGGCAGCCGATCCACCTCGATGGCCGCGAGTTCAGCCTGCCGGCCTGCCCGGATATCGCCCTGCGGGCCATAGCCCTGCGCAGCAGTGCGCCACCGTATTCGCCCCATCGCGGCAACCCGCATCCGGGAGACAACATCGGCCTGTTCATCGAGGATCGGCGCAACGGCGCCAGCCTGTTCTACGCCCCGGGGTTGGGGCAGGTGGACGATGCACTGCTGGGTTGGATGGACCGCGCCGACTGCCTGCTGGTGGACGGCACCTTGTGGCGCGACGACGAGATGCGCCTGTGTGAAGTGGGCGACAAACTGGGCAGCGAGATGGGCCACCTGGCGCAAAGCGGCCCTGGCGGCATGCTCGACGTGCTGGAGCGTTTCCCCCGGGCGCGCAAGGTGCTGATTCACATCAACAACACCAACCCGATCCTCGACGAAGACTCCGCCGAGCGTGCCGAACTGACCCGCCGCGGCATCGAAGTGGCGTTCGATGGCATGGACATCCACCTCTGACCTTGCCCCCGGAATGTCACTGACAACCGTAGGAGCCGGCTTGCCGGCGAAGAGGCCCGCAAGACCGCCTTCGCCGGCAAGCCGGCTCCTACAGGGGAGGGCGATGGTCGGATGGGCAATCAGCGGCGGATGCTTTAGGCTGGCGCTCTCCTTCAAGAACAATAAGAAAACAGGCTTCCCCCCATGGGCCAGAATCTCAGTCTGCTGCGCAAGTTCGTCTCTCCGGAAATCATCTTTGGCGCCGGCTGCCGGCACAACGTCGGCAACTACGCAAAAACCTTTGGCGCGCGCAAGGTGCTGGTGGTCAGCGACCCCGGGGTGATCGCCGCCGGTTGGGTCGCCGATGTCGAGGCCAGCCTCCAGGCCCAGGGTGTCGACTACTGCCTGTACAGTGGGGTGTCGCCCAATCCGCGAGTGGAGGAGGTGATGCTCGGTGCCGAGGTCTACCGGGAAAATGGCTGTGATGTGATCGTCGCCGTCGGCGGCGGCAGCCCGATGGATTGCGGCAAGGGCATCGGCATCGTCGTTGCCCACGGCCGCAGTATTCTCGAATTCGAGGGCGTCGATACCCTGCGCCAACCCAGCCCGCCGCTGATCATGATCCCCACCACCGCCGGCACTTCGGCGGACGTCTCGCAGTTCGTGATCATCTCCAACCAGCAACAGCGGATGAAGTTCTCCATCGTCAGCAAGGCGGTCGTCCCGGATGTGTCGCTGATCGACCCGGAAACCACCCAGGGCATGGACCCGTTCCTCTCCGCCTGCACCGGCATCGACGCCTTGGTGCACGCCATCGAGGCCTTCGTTTCCACCGGTCATGGGCCGCTCACCGATCCCCATGCCCTGGAAGCCATGCGCCTGATCAACGGCAACCTGGTGCAGATGATCGCCAACCCCGGCGACATCGCCCTGCGCGAGAAGATCATGCTCGGCAGCATGCAGGCCGGGCTGGCGTTCTCCAATGCGATTCTCGGCGCGGTGCACGCCATGTCCCACAGCCTGGGGGGCTTTCTCGATCTGCCCCATGGACTGTGCAACGCGGTGCTGGTGGAGCATGTGGTGGCCTTCAACTACAACTCGGCGCCGGAGCGTTTCAAGGTGATCGCCGAGACCTTCGGCATCGATTGCCGCGGCCTCAACCAGCGGCAGATCTGCGGGCGCCTGGTGGAGCACTTGATCGCCCTCAAGCGCGCCATTGGCTTCCACGAGACCCTGGGTCTGCACGGGGTCAGCAGCAGCGATATTCCGTTCCTCTCGCAGCATGCAATGGGCGACCCGTGCATCCTCACCAACCCTCGCGAATCCAGCCAGCGGGATGTCGAGGTGGTCTATGGCGAGGCCCTCTGAGGAACAGCAACGGGCCCTGGCCGGGCTGCTGGGCCTGGGCAATCATTCGGCGCGCAAGAGCCACTACCCGGAACTGGCGGCGCGCCTGGAAGACCTGGAAACCGAGCGCAACCGCTACAAGTGGCTGTTCGAACACGCGGTGCATGGGATTTTCCAGGCCAGCCTGCAAGCCGGCATGCGCGCGGCCAACCCGGCCCTGGCGCGCATGCTGGGCTACCAGGACCCGCAGGAAGTGCTGTTTTCCCTGGCCGACCTGGCGGGCAACCTGTTCGTTGGCGGCGCCGGGGAACTGGCGGCCATCGGCGAGCAGTTGCAGAACCAACGCAGCCTGCTGGGCTATGAAACCCAGCTGCGGCGCAAGGACGGCAGCAGCATCGATGTGCTGATGAACCTGCTGCTTAAACCCGATCAGGACGGGTTGGTGGAAGGTTTTGTCGCCGACATCACCGAGCGCAAGCTGGCCCAGCAACGCCTGGAACAGCTCAATGATCAACTGGAGCAGCGGGTCGCCGCGCGCACCGACGAGCTGCTGGAAGCCAACCGCAACCTGCAACAGCAGATCGCCCGGCGCGAGCGCATCGAACGTGACCTGCGGGTCGCCCGGGATGCCGCCGAGGCGGCCAACCGCAGCAAGGACAAGTACCTGGCCGCCGCCAGCCACGACCTGCTGCAACCGCTGAATGCTGCGCGCCTGTTGATCTCCACCTTGCGCGAGCGGCGCCTGCCGGCGGCCGAGCAACTGCTGGTGGAGCGTACGCATCAGGCCCTGGAAGGCGCCGAGGACCTGCTCACCGATCTGCTGGACATCTCCAAGCTCGACCAGGCGGCGGTCAAACCGGACCTGGCGGCCTATCGCCTGGACGAAATGCTTACGCCGCTGGTCTCGGAATTCCAGTCGGTGGCTGAGGCGGCCGGTCTGGAGCTGCGGGTGCGCTTTGGCGACTTCGCGCTGTTCACCGACTTGCGGTTGATGACGCGGATTCTGCGCAACTTTCTCAGCAATGCCTGCCGCTACACCGAGCACGGCAGCATCCTGCTGGCGGCGCGGCGCCGTGGTGATTGCCTGCGCCTGGAGGTCTGGGACACCGGGCGCGGGATTGCCGCCGAGCGCCTGGAGTCGATCTTCCTTGAGTTCAACCAACTGGACGTCGGGCGCGCCGCTGATCGCAAGGGCGTCGGCCTGGGGCTGGCGATCGTCGAGCGCATCGCCAAGATCCTCGGCTACCGGGTGCAGGTACATTCACGCCCCAGGCGTGGCTCGCGCTTCAGCATCGAGGTGCCCCTGGCGGCCCGGGTGCCGTTGCCACTCAGCCAGCAGGCACCGCAGCCGGGCACCGGCAATCCGCTGCCGGGACGGCGTTTGCTGGTGCTGGACAACGAACTGAGCATTCTTGAAAGCATGGCCGCGCTGCTGGGGCAGTGGGGCTGCGAAGTGCTCACCGCCACGGATGAGGGCGCGGCTCTGGAGGTGTTGCAGGGGCGGGCGCCGGAGCTGATCCTGGCGGATTTCCATCTGGATCACGGGGTCACCGGCTGCGAGGTGGTGCAGCGGTTGCGCGAGCATTTCCAGCAGCCGCTGCCGGCAGTGATCATCACCGCCGACCGCAGTGATCAGTGCCGTCGGGCCTTGCAGCAATTGGGCGCGCCGCTGCTCAACAAGCCGTTGAAGCCGGGCAAGCTGCGGGCGGTACTCAGCCAGTTGCTGGGGTAGGAGGCGTGCGGCTAGTGAGGGCGTGAAGTTGCAGCTAAGATGCCGCAGTTTTTTTCTCAAGGACGAAGGCGACCTCTGGTTCGCCGTGGACCCCGCCATGAAACCCCTGTCGTCTTATCACCCCGCGCTGTACTGGTTGCGGGTGCGCCAGAAGCGCCTGATGCGCAGCCTGGCCTGGCGCTTTTCCGGACGTCGCTATGCCCGGCCCACAGCCGATAGCCCGCGTTTGCCGCACCGCTTTATCAAGCACACCTCAAAATTGATCCGCACTCTGGGCGACTCCGACCTGGCGCTGCAGCACAACAAGGTGATCAACCTCAAACTGGCGGTGGCCTGCATCGACGGTGTGCGCATTGCGCCCGGCGAGTATTTTTCCTTCTGCAAACTGGTGGGCCGGCCCAGTCGTGAGCGCGGTTTTGTCGAGGGCATGGAGTTGTCGTTCGGCGAGGCGCGCAGCGGCATCGGCGGTGGCATCTGCCAACTGAGCAACCTGATCCACTGGATGGCGATCCACTCGCCGCTGCAGGTGGTGGAACGGGCCAACCACAGTTTCGATCCGTTCCCCGATGAGGGCCGGGTGCTGCCGTTCGGTTCCGGCGCGGCGATCTTCTACAACTACATCGACCTGGTGCTGTACAACCCGGGGCCGATGACTTTCCAGCTCAAGCTGCTGGTGGGGCCGCAGCAACTGGAAGGCGAGTTGCTCTGCGAGCAGCCACGGGACTATCGCTATCACGTCTACCAGCAGGCCCATCGGTTCGTCCGTGAGGGCGGCCGGGTGTACCGCGAGAACCAGATCTGGCGCGACATCAGCACCAAGGGCCAGAACCCAGAATTGGTGCGCCAGGAGTGCCTGTATCGCAACCGGGTGGTGGTCAAGTACCCGGTGGCTGACGCGCTGATCGATCAGCCGGCATGGGGCTCAGATGATGCCCAGCATCCACAGTAGGCCCAGGTAGACCGCCGCGACGCCCAACGGCCAGACCACCAGCAGGCGGACCTGGCTGAAGAACGACGGCGCCTTGCCCACCAGGGTCGAGTCTTCCAGCTGTTGCAGGGTCTTGGCGGGTACGCCTTCCTCGACCGGGGCCTTGAGCTGGGCCTCGATCAGCGGCTCGACTTCCTCGACCTTGCGCATCAGCCCCCGGCCCGTGGCGAACAGCGCCGCGCCGACGAAGATCAGCAGGTAGATCACCAGGAATTTCCAGTGGGTGGGGTAGCTCAGGTCGATGAAGCTGGGGGTCGGGCTGTTGTCCCAGAACCAGTTCAGCGGCTGGGTGTTGGCATTGACCTGGTACACGAAGTACTTGATCGGTCGATTGATGGTCGAGGCCAGGGTGGTGTAGCTGTCCAGGCGCCAATGGAGCATTTTCAGGGTCGAGAAAAAGGTCGAGATCAAGGCACCGGTAAACAACAGTGCGCCTGCGGCGATGAACAGCCGGTACTGCAATTGGGCCCTGGTGTAGGTCATGGGTGCTTCCTGCAATAGAAGAAAAGGGCCGCAATACTATATTTCGTGGCAGCGGGACGATAGGGGCGGGTACTCGCTTGTCGGTCGCAGAGGCCCTGACGGCCTAGGGGCGCAAAGGTTTCCGCTGGCCCGGTGGGCAACTCGCGTTATCCTTGATCCCCCTCTCAGGTCGGACGAGTCAGCCCATGCTGCAAGTACAAGGAGTGTTCAAGAGCTACGCCACGCCCCAGGGGCCGCTGGCGGTGCTGCAGGGTGTCGATTTGCACCTGGGGCCGGGCAGCAGCCTGGCGCTGATGGGCGAATCCGGCAGCGGCAAGAGCACCTTGCTGCACCTGGTGGCGGGGCTGGATCAGGTGGATGGCGGCAGCATTCGCCTCGGTAGCCAGCGCCTGGAGCAGATGAGCGAAAGCCAGCTGGCCAACTGGCGCCGTACCGAGGTCGGCCTGGTGTTCCAGCAGTTCAACCTGATCGGCAGCCTGCGGGTCGAGGACAACCTGGGGTTTCAGGCACGCCTGGCCGGGCGCTTCGATCCGCGCTGGCAGGCGCAGTTGGTGGAGCGCCTGGGCCTGGGGGATTTGCTGCGGCGCTACCCCGAGCAGCTCTCTGGCGGCCAGCAGCAGCGGGTCGCCCTGGGCCGGGCCCTGGCGTCGAAGCCAGGGCTGTTGCTGGCGGATGAACCCACCGGCAGCCTCGATGAAGCCACCAGCGACGAGGTGCTGGAGTTGCTGCTGGAGCTGTTGGCCGACAGCCCCACCAGTTTGCTGATGGTCACCCACAGTCATCGGGTGGCCAGCCGTCTGCAACAGACCGTGGTGCTCCAGCGCGGCCGCCTGGCCGCTTCGGGCGAGGTTTGAAATGCGGGTTTTTCGCGGTGCGCTGCAAGCGTTGCTGAGCCATTGGCGTCAGCACCCGGTGCAGTTTTTCAGTGTGCTCACCGGGCTCTGGCTGGCCACCAGCCTGCTGACCGGGGTCCTGGCCCTCAACACTCAGGCCCGGGACAGCTATGCCCGGGCCAGCCAGCTGATTGGCGGCGAGCCCCAGGCCAGCCTGGCCAGCGCCAATGGCGCGGTTTTTCCCCAGGCATTGTTTGTCAGCCTGCGCCGTGCCGGCTGGCCGGTGTCGCCGGTGCTCCAGGGCGGGGTCCAGCTCAAGGGCCACGACGACCTGCGCCTGCAACTGATGGGCATCGAGCCGTTGTCGCTGCCTGCCGGTTCTGTCGTCGCCGGACAGGCCCTGGCGTTGCAGCAGGTGGTGGATTTTTTCAGCCCGCCGGGCAGCACCTGGGTGGCGCCGCAGACCCTGGCGAGCCAGGGCTGGCAGCCGGGACAACAGCTGGAGGCGCTGAATGGCCAGCGCCTGCCGCCGCTGCAGGTGCGGGCGGACATGGCCCCGGGGGTGTTGCTGATGGACATCGGCTTTGCCCAGCAGGTGCTCGACCAGCCCGGGCAGTTGAGCCGGTTGCTGCTGCCCAAGGACTTCGCCGCCCACCTGCCGCCGTTGCCGGCGCAACTGGCCGGGCAACTGGTGTTGCGCCAGGGTGAGTCGGAAAACAACCTGGCGCGCCTGACCGAAAGCTTTCACCTGAATCTGGATGCCTTGGGGTTCCTGTCGTTTGTGGTGGGCTTGTTCATTGTTCACGCCGCCATCGGCCTGGCCCTGGAGCAGCGTCGCGGCCTGCTGCGGACCTTGCGCGCCTGTGGGGTCAGTGCGCGGATGCTGATCTTCTGCCTGACGGTGGAGCTGGGGGGCCTGGCGTTGTTGGGCGGGCTCGCCGGAGTGGCCAGCGGTTATCTGCTGGCCGGGCTGTTGCTGCCGGACGTGGCTGCCAGCCTGCGCGGTCTGTATGGCGCGCAAGTGCCGGGGCAGTTGAGCCTGAGCCCCTGGTGGTGGTTCAGCGGCATCGGCCTCAGTCTGCTGGGTGCCTTGCTCGCCGGCGCCGCCAGCCTGTTGCGGGCGGCGCGCCTGCCGCTGCTGGCCTTGGCCAATCCCCAGGCCTGGCATCAGGCCCATTCCCGCTGGTTGCAGCGCCAGGGCTGGGTCGCGGTGCTGGCGTTGCTTCTGGCCCTGGCCGCCTGGAAGTGGGGCGACAGCCTGGCCAGTGGTTTTGTGCTGATGGCGGCCTTGCTGCTGGCGGCGGCCCTGGGCTTGCCGGTGCTGCTCAATGCCGTGCTCGGGGCCTTGCTCGGACGCCGCCGTGGGGTGCTCGGGCAGTGGTTCCTGGCCGATTGCCGGCAGCAGTTGCCGGCCCTGAGCCTGGCCTTGATGGCGTTGCTCCTGGCCCTGGCGACCAACATCGGCGCCGGCAGCATGACCGCGGGTTTTCGCCAGACCTTCAATGACTGGCTGGAGCAGCGCCTGACCGCCGAGCTCTATATCAACCCGCAAAGCCCCGAGCAGGCCCGCCGGTTGCAGGACGGGTTGCCTACTCAGCCCGGAGTGACGGCGGTGTTGCCCAGCTGGCAGGTGCCCTTGCAGGTGCAGGGCTGGCCCGCTGACTTGTATGGGGTGATCGACCATTCAACCTATCGCCAGCACTGGCCGTTGCTGGAGGCCGAGGGCGATGCCCCGTGGGAGCAGTTGGCCGCGGACGATACGCTGATGCTCAGCGAGCAGTTGGCCCGCCACCTCAAGGTACGCTTGGGTGAGCGCCTGAACCTGCCGGTGCCCCAAGGGCAGTGGGCACCGCGGGTGGTGGGGATCTATGCCGACTATGGCAACCCCAAGGGCCACTTGCTGGTGAATGCTGAGCACCTGCTGGCGCACTGGCCAGGGTTGACCCCGAACCGTTTCAACCTGCTGCTGGCCCCGGGGGCGACGCCGGCGCTGATCAGTGCGCTGCAGCAGCAGTTTGCGCTGGACGACAACCGGATCATCGATCAGGCCCGGCTCAAGAGCTGGTCGCTGCAGGTCTTCGAACGCACCTTCGCCGCCACCGCGGCGCTCAACAGCTTGACCCTCGGGGTGTCCGGAGTGGCGCTGTTCATCAGCCTGCTGACCCAGAGCCAGAGTCGTTTGGGCCAGTTGGCGCCGCTCTGGGCCCTGGGCGTGGGCCGTCGTCAGTTGATGCTGCTGAACCTCGGCCAGACCTGGCTGCTGGCGTTGCTTACCTTGCTTCTCGCGCTGCCCCTGGGGATCGCCCTGGCCTGGTGCCTGAACAGTGTGATCAATGTCCAGGCCTTCGGCTGGCGCCTGCCGTTGCGGGTGTTCCCCGGGCAGCTCCTGCAACTGCTGGGCCTGGCGATGCTGGCAACCCTGCTGGCTTCGGCCTGGCCACTGTTCAAGCTGTACCGGGCGCAACCGGCGGATTTGCTGAGGAGCTTTGCCCATGAAGATTGAGCGTTTTTACCGGCATTGCCCGGCACTGTTATTGACGTTGCTGCTGGCCGGCTGCGACCAGCCTACCGAGGCGCCCCAGGGTTTCGCCGGGCTGGGCAACGAGGCGTCGGCCTTTACGCCGGTGTTGCCGGGGCGGGCGTTCAGTTTTCCCGCCGACCATGGCCCCCATGACGGTTTTCGCATCGAGTGGTGGTACCTGACAGCCGACCTGAGCGACGCCCAGGGCCGGCATTTCGGCGTGCAGTGGACGCTGTTCCGCAGTGCCCTGCGCGCGGCCCCCGAGCAGCCCGGCTGGGGCGCGCCGCTGGTTTGGCTGGGGCACGCGGCAGCCACCTCGGCCACCAGCCACCACGCCGCCGAGCGCTATGCCCGGGGCGGTGTGGGGCAGGCCGGGGTGACCGCGCAGCCGTTCCAGGCGTGGATCGATGATTGGCAGTTGCGCAGCCTCGACACCCGCGGCGATCCCCTGGCACGGATGCAGGTGCAGGCCAGCGGCAAGGGTTTCGCCTATCAACTGCAGCTCACCAGCAGCCAGCCCCTGGTGCTGCAAGGCGAGGGTGGCTACAGCCGCAAGTCTGACCAGGGCCAGGCGTCCTACTACTACAGCCAGCCGTTCTTCCAGGCGGCCGGAGAGCTGCAGATCGATGGCCAGCGCTATCAGGTCAGCGGCCCGGCGTGGCTCGATCGGGAGTGGAGCAGCCAGCCTCTGGCCGCCGACCAGACGGGCTGGGACTGGTTTTCCCTGCACCTGGACAGCGGCGAGCGGCTGATGCTGTTCCGGGTCCGGGAAAACCACCGCGCACCCTATATCACCGGCACCTGGATCGATGCCCAGGGCCGCGCCCAGACCCTGAGCCGCGAGCAGATCCAGCTGACGCCCCTGGACCACCGCACAGTGGCCGGGCGGCGCCTACCTACCCGCTGGGGCCTGAAGATCCCGGACAAGGGGCTGGACATCACCACCCAGGCCCTGAACCCCGAAGCCTGGATGAACCTGAGCATTCCTTATTGGGAGGGGCCGGTAAATCTTGCCGGCAGTCATACCGGCAGCGGCTATCTGGAAATGACTGGTTACTAGAGCGCCGCGACCGGTGGACGCGGGGGCCGGGTAAAACCAGGCAGGCGGTCTATGCTCTGTCCCTTGACCTGAACCGTCGGACAGGTTTTTCAACCACAAGGAACGTCGAACCATGAAAACCCTCAACAACCTGACTCGCGCCATTGCCCTGGCCACTGTGCTCGGCGCCGCCAGCCTCAGCGCCCATGCCGCCGATATTCCGCTGTCGGGAACCATTGAAGCCGATCAACTGGTGACCAAGGTCATCTCGGTAGATGCCGCCAAGCATCAGGTGGTGCTGGAGGGCGCTGGCGGCAAGCCAGTGCACGTACAGCTGAGCGATAAGGCCAAGGACCTGGCGAACCTGAAGGCCGGTGACCAGGTCAAGGTCACCGTGACCCACTCGGTGGTGGCGGTGCTGGATACCGATATCGAGAAAGGCAAGCCCGATGCTGCCGAAACCACGGGCGTGGTGCGTGCCACCAAGGACAATCCGAACCCTGGCGGCGCGGCGTATCGACAGGTGCAGGTGCAGTTGAAGATCACCGACATCGACCTGAAGAAAAACCAGCTGACTTTCGAAGGTCCGGCAGGCAACAAGAAAGTGGTGAGCGTCGAGAAACCTGAAGTCAAGGAACGCCTCAAGGATCTCAAGGTCGGCCAGAGCGTGCTGGTGACCTACACCGATATCCTGCAAGTCACCACGGCGCACGAAGGCTGATGGTGCGCAGCTGAAGCGGGAAACCTCGGTGAGCGCTCGGGATAATTCCCCTGTCCAGTTTTATTCAGAATTTGCTCACGGACTTTCCCCTTCAGTTGCTCTAGAATGCCAACCGTTCGCCCGGTGCAAGGGCTCTTTACCGGTGCATGGATTGCCAGGCCAGAGCACTGGGCGAACACCCTCTTCGGGTCGTGCTCCGCGACTGTCGAGTCCTCTTCCGAGGCTCTGTAAATTTCTCTGAATCCTGTTGAACCGCTCCATTGCAGATGGCTTGCCTGATCAGCCGTTGTTCGTTGTGCGCGCTCAAAGTTCGATGGGCCGCAGACTGACCTGCCGCGCCAGCAGCTTGACGAACAGTGGCGTGCACTGCGCAACGTCCTGCACAGACAGCAGGACGATCGACTGGCCGATGGCCAAGGCCGCGCCACCGTCGTCGTCGACCTGGAGCAGGTGACCACTGATCTGCAATGCACCCTGGTCCCAGTCGATACGGGGCTGTCCCTCGGGGCTTGGGCCGATGTTGTGGTTCCAGCGCAATTCATCCTCCAGGCTCAACTCCACTTCATAGTCTTGCGCCACCTGCGGGGGCGGCCCCAGCCATTGGCCGCGACCCTTGCCGCAGGCACAGGTGAAACTGACGCAAAGGGTTTGCGCGGCGCTGCTGTGGATGTCCGTCAGGGTGATACGCATGTGATGATTTCCCGAAATCAAGTGAGCTCAAGAGGTGCCAATCCGGGCACCATGGGCCGGGCAAGGAGCAATGCCAGGCCAGTGCCGATTTGTTGTTGCGCAACGCCCAGCCCTTCAACAAAATGTGCGATTGCCCCGCCAGACAGGTCGTGGGCCGTGGAGTTGATCGGGGATCCTGGATTGATCTGGTTGAAGCGTTTTCTCATGGTGATCGGCGCGCTGGCGCTGATCCTGCTGGCACTGGCAGGCGGGCTGATGGACTTTTCCAAGGACGCGGTGCATCAGCTACCCGACCATCCCAATGCCCAGTGGCAGGGCGCGGCGGATGGTGGGCATTACATCGAGGTTACCCGCGCCGAGCCGCCTTATTTCTTTGTCCAGGTGCGCTACGAAAGCGGCAACCTGTGGAGTGAAGGCTGGCTCAAGTATGACGACGGCGAGGCGGGCGCCTTGACCGCCAGCCAGGTGCTGGCCTTTGACGGTGATGGGGTGATTTACCTGCAGCAACGCAAGGTCCTGGCCAGCGACAAATCTCAGGCCCATTGAGCGGCAGGTCGCGCTTTCAGTTGCGGCCAGCAGGCCCATAGGCGTCCCACAGTTTATTGCGAAACTTGTTCTGCGGATCGACCCGCGCCTTCAGGGCGAAGAACTCTTCAGCGCGCGGATACGCCGCGCGAAACTGCTCCGGCGTGGCATGGACCTGATAGGGCAGGTAGTAGCTGCCCCCGTGCTTGATCGCGCTGTCCACCAGGGCTCGGGTCCAGTCCCCCACCTCAGCGCGTTCTGCCACGGCAGTGCTCTGCTGGTAGTACAGGACCAGGGCGAACACCTCGGTCTTGGCCCAGGCCAGCAGGGTGCCAGGGTCGGCCTTGGCGTGACGGATCGACAGGTTGATCACGTTGACCTTGTGCGCCCGTAGCGTCTCGCCCATCTCCTGCACGAAGCTTTCCAGCTGTGCCGGCGGCACGAAGTATTCCTGCAGCACATAGGTGCGCTTGGCCCGGGAGTCGGGCTCCAGTTCGCGGACATCGAGGCTGGCCTCGTGGTTGCGCCAGGACACTTGCGGTTTTTTCAGTACCAGCGGGTCGATCAGGTCCTGGCGGATGGTCTTGCCCATGGGCCACTGGCTGACCACCTTCAGCGCCTTCTGTTCTTTCCAGTAGTTGCGGTCCAGGGGCGTCAGGCGTTCCTCGACCGTGAGCGGCAGCTCGGTCTGGCTGAAGGACACGGCGCGCAGGGTCTGGTACTGGTTGGGGTAGAGCACGGCGTTGTGCAGGATCACCTTGGGGTTGCGCTCGACCTGGGCAGAGAAGTAGCTGCGATAGTCCGCCAGGGGCATCTCCTCGTAGCTGCGCAGCAGGCGCACGTTATCGCTCAGCCGTAGAGTGGCTTCGACGATCACCCCCAGGCCGCCGTAGCCGCCGATGGCGCCGTAGAACAACTGGGCATTGGACGTCGGGCTGGCTTCGATCACTTGGCCGTCGGCCAGCACCAGCTTGATGGACTTGACCGAGGTCACCAGCGGTCCATAACCGACGTAGCGTCCGTGGGCGTTGACGCTCAGGGCGCCGCCCACGGTGAAGTTGGCGTAGCTCTGCATGATGCTCACGGACAGGTCGTAGGGGTCGATGAAGCTTTGCAAGGCACGCCAGGTGATGCCGGGCTGGACGGTGATTTCCTTGCGCTCCCGGGCGAACCCGAGGATGCGGTTGAAGCGCCGCATGTCGATCTGCAGCGCCTGTTCGGTGGCGGTCTGGCCGCCCATGCTGTAGCGCCCACCACCAATGGCGATGGGCCCGGGGTGCTCGGCCACCTGCTTGATAATCTGTTCCAGGGTGGTGGGCTGCACCACCTGGTCAACCACAATGGGGTTGAGCTGGGTGATGTCGTTGACAGTTTCTGCAGCGTGGGTGTTCAGCGCCGTGGTCAAGGTCGCGCAAAAAAACAGGCCGATCGCGAATCTCATTCGCCGTGTCCATCCCTGGTGGTGAAGCGCCTTGGGCGGTGGCGCAGGTGGCGGCAGAATATCCTTCCCGAGCGGCCCTGACCATGGGCTGCAACGGCTCGGCGCAGGCAGTTGGCACCGACCGCGGGGGTCGATGCCGGGGGAGGGGATTACAGCGCGGGCAAGCCGAGGGTTTCGGCACACTGTTGCAGGGAACGCTGCTGGGTTTGGGCGTAGAGTTGCAGCTCATCGAGGGTGGTACGGCCCAGGGCGGTCTCGAAGGCCTGGCGGTTGGAGTGTCCGGCATAGTGGCTCTGGCTGTCGTCGCCCAGGTTGGACTGGAAGATCCCGGCGGCGCTGACCGGCAGGAAATCCTCATACACCAGCGGCTCGAAGCTCAGGTGCCCGGCTGCCAACAGCGACTCCAGGCTGCTCGGGCGCTGGGCTTCGGCGCGGGCGGCCAGGCCGGCCTCGCTGACGAAGTAGCGGAAGTAGGCCAGGCCCTGTTGGCGCATCGCGGCGTGGCTGTCCGGGAACTCGGCGAAGTGCTCCTGCATCAGTTGGTTGTAGCGTGCGGCGTTGGCCTCGTTGGGGAAGTCGCCCAGGGCATCGCGGGCGGCATTCAGCAAACGATCGTAAAGCGCCCGGCCCTTGGGCGTGAGGGCCGCGCCGCGTTGTTCGATTTCACCGAAACGCGCGCTGTGGCTGCCCTGGCTTGGCGCCTGGTCGGTGAAGGCGACACTTTCCTCCAGGGCCTTGAAGCTGGTCTGCCGCAGCAGGATCGGGCAGTCCCGGCGTGGTGGTCCTTCGATCACCGCCTTGGGGGTGATGCCGTGTTGCGGCATCAGGCGCTGCACCTGGTCGATGTCCAGGGTGCGCGGGGTCAGGTGGTTGATGTGCGGGCCCTTGAACGCCACCACGTCGGCGATCAGCCGGTGCTGGGCACTGAGGGTGGCGTATTGGGCGGCGGTCACCGTGGCGTGGTGGTGCCAGCGGAACGTTTCCAGGGCTTGCTCGATGAACTGCCGGGCATCGTCGGCGCCCAGGCCACCCTCGGCCTGGGCCTGCTCGATCAGCTCCAGCACCTTGGGGGTGAAAATCGAGCGTCGGGCCAGCACTTGCTCGGCAAAGTAGCGCAGCTCGAGGTTGTCGATCAGCTCCAGGCGCAGCAGCGAGGTGAAGACCCGGAACGGGCTGACTTGCAAGGCTTGCTCATGTACCGCACGAAAGGCCGTGGAATGCACCGGCACCCCGGCCGGAGTCAGGTCGTAGTAACCCACGGGCTGCATGCCCATCACCGCGAACAGCCGGGCCAGGGTCGCCAGCTCGGCGGCGGTGCCGACGCGGATCGCGCCATGGCGTTCCAGGTCCAGGCGCTGCAGTTCACCGCTGAGCTGCAAATGCCGGGCGATGGCCGGCTGCTGTTCCAGGACCTGGGCATTGACCTGGGCCACCAGTTCCATCAGGGCGCCATAGAGGGGCACCTCCTCGCGGTACATATCCGACATCGCCCGGGAGAATCCCTGGCGGATCAGGTCAGGACTGACGAAGCTCTGGTTACTCATGGACAGGGTTCCCGTGGCAGTGGAGCGAAGCGTGAGAGGTGCGGGTCGGCCTCGATTCTGCTGGGCCCCAGCGGGGCTGACAAACGAAAGTTCCTCTGAACTTCATTCTACAAATGACTGCACCGGGGCGCGTTGGAGCAGCCCAGGGCATCAATGCCGCAGGCGCTCCAGGAACTGCCGGTACAACTGGGCGCTGCGGGCTGGGTGCTCGACCATGGGCAGATGGCCAAGGCCTTCCCAGACTGCATCTGGGCCTGGGGCCCGCCTCTGGCCCAGACCAGGGCGTTGCTGGCGTGCAGCAGACGCTCCTCGCGGCCCCAGAGCAGCAGGGTCACCGTGGCCTGTCGCGGGCCGCCCTGGTAGGTCATCTGGGTTTCTGCACCGATCTTCGTCGGGATTTTTCTGGCGCTTCACGGAATCCCGGGAAACCCAGAAACAAGAACGCCGATTTGATTGATGATGTTGGTACGCGCAAACACATCTAAAAAACCGGCGTTCTTGTGCGCGATTTAATACGAACCTTCCTTTTTGGGAGGGCTTTTCTGTCGTCACGATCAAGCCTGACAGCGATGCCCTTCAAACCGATCTAATCCCCATGCCACCCAATTCCCTTTCTGTGCGCCAAGGGGGTAATGCCATCCGGGGCACGGCTCCAGCGGGTGGCGTCGATCTGGATCGGGTTGAAGGTTTTGTCGTAGCGGTAATGGCGTTCGACAAAGGAAGTTGTTGCTCCGCCTGCCTGTTTTTCGGTCAGCAAGCTGAGTCGGTTGCGTTGCTGCTGTAGATTGAAGCCGGCGGCGCTACTGCGCTGGATGTCTCGGCCTAGGGCGTCGCAGACTGCTCTGCTGTGGTACGGTCCTGTGATAAGTATCGACGCCAGACCAACATTACAGTCGTGATCAGGTCAGAGCATGATCAACGGTTAAGTTTCGCCACTGCCAGTCAAAATACATCGGCTACTTTTTGAGGTCTTCGTATATTTCAAATTGGTTATTGATCTGCATTTTTTTCTTCTGGTGCATCTTTCATAAGAAATCTAACTGTTCCTAAGCTCATATATTTTTCAGAACGTTGAGTTGGGTCATCAAACTCAAGTGCTACGCTCCATGAGTTACTCGGCCAATCAGTATCACCAGGGAATTTTGCAACAGGAAAATGCCTTCCTTTACCCCAGAGTTTTTCGCCCCCTCTTCACTAGGAGGTAACCATTTGACTCTAACTGGATGAATTGCTTTCTCCTTGCGTGCCACGACTGTAATACCCCCTATTTATTCATTGATGCCCAAGCCCCCATCGATGTACTGCATGATGCAGCGGCCTATCGAATTCGTGCGGTGACCCAGTTGCTGGAAAATTTCGTTGGCTCTGATGAAGTTCGAAGTCCCCCGTATCCTGATGGGAGGTTGAGCACCTGTTTAGTGAGAGACTGGAAATCTCTGGTAGGCCGTGATAAGCGACCACTCATACTTGATTTTTGTTCAGGAAATTTCGATCAGGTTGAGTTTAGGTGAGTGCGGAGGGGGCAGGAAGATTACATAAAGGCGTTGCACCGGGCATTCCAACTCCTTGTTCTTGAACAAGGCGGAGCGATGAATGCTAGAGATTTCGAGCATGCTTTTCATAAGTATCTACGATATAAAAATCTGAAATCCCTCATTAGGCTGATCAGTCGCTACTAACTCGTATGGTTAATATTTCTTTCCCTTTGATCGAATCAAAAGTATCGCGAAACTCGCACGGGCCGACTTGTAGCTCACTTAAGGCTTGAAGTACTTCGTCCACGAAAAATCCCGCATCGGCCCCAGTAAAAAAACAGTCAGCCCTGTAATAGTCCTTTATTTTCCTGAGTCTTTTAAGGCTACTCCATCTCACCAAGTTAGAAAAAATCTCCGAGTGTAAGCTCTCACTCATTTCAACATGAATAATTTCTTTGGTCTTCATAGTAATATGTATGTCGAGTGCCATATCTACCTCGTAAAAATTACATCACCTGATTTGACATCCTTGAAAGCCGCCTGAGGAAAAGCTGTTACCAAATCTCCATTTGACTCTACAACAACCCTCACTTTACTCAGTGGTGCACCGTCTGAACCTACACCAATACTTGTGCCAAAAGTTTTTTCATATATAAAGCGATCACCATCCTTGATTATTCTGTCGGGGTTCCGAAAGACGTCCCTTGCTGTTGTTTTCCAATCCGCATTACTTATAGTCCATTTGCTTTTATGATCCCAGTCAGCGCTATTTCCTGTATGTCGCTCTTTTACATGGCCCACACCCCCATCACCTAATTTAAGGCTTTCAGGCAAATTGCATTTTTTAGCAAGGCCAAGTGGATCAATCCAACTCAACGGATTATCCACATACCCCTGCGGCCGAGTCCCACCACCCAACCCCAGCGGATCCGGACTCAAATACTGCGCCGTCTCCGGATCGTAGTACCGATGCCGATTGTAGTGCAGCCCACTCTCTTCGTCGTAGTACTGACCTGGGAATCGAAGCGGGCACGTCG
>NZ_JAAARL010000045.1:0-18431 GCF_009908205.1 Pseudomonas sp. Fl5BN2
GACCGTAAGGTAAACGAGCTGGCTACCGAATTTCTTGACGACCATAGAGCGTTGGAACCACCTGATCCCATCCCGAACTCAGTAGTGAAACGATGCATCGCCGATGGTAGTGTGGGGTTTCCCCATGCGAGAGTAGGTCATCGTCAAGATTAAATTCCGAAACCCCAATTGCGAAAGCAGTTGGGGTTTTGTCTTTTAAGTAGAAGTTACTGATTTTGCCGGTACGTTGGACTTTAGAGCCCAACGGGTTGGCCACAGAATTTCTTGACGACCATAGAGCGTTGGAACCACCTGATCCCATCCCGAACTCAGCAGTGAAACGATGCATCGCCGATGGTAGTGTGGGGTTTCCCCATGTGAGAGTAGGTCATCGTCAAGATTGAATTCCGAAACCCCTGTCTGCTTACGCAGACAGGGGTTTTGTTTTTGCGCGCTATAAAGCCATCGCTGCAGAGCAGCAATGGCCCCCAGGGCCGACGCCAGTACTTCTGACTCTCTTGAACAAGAGGCCATTACAACTATATCTGCCTGATCTTCATCTCGTGCTTTTGCGCTTTTTGCTGCTTCTACGGGCAAGTAACTTGCGCCACCAGATATAAATGCCTGTCAGCGATAACATGGCAATCAGAACTCCCAATACAGCAACGATCACCTGCCCAGTCATTCCAATGATCCTGCCCCCATGTATCGGGAGTTGCAGTCGATAGAAACGCTCTCCCCAAGTGCCTTGCCCGGCTATCTCTTGCCCCAGTAAATGGCCATCTGTGCCGTGGAAGAACAGCCAGGATTTACCATGGGCATTGGTGTTGTGCTGACCAAAACCCGCACCATAAAAGTTGTATTCAAAGCTGTAATACAACTCACCAATGGCCTCCTTCAAACCTAGCCGCTGGCCCTCTTCCTGCGCCCGCTCAAAGGCCTGTTGATAAGTCAGTCGAGTGACCCCAAGTTCCGCCGTTGGTATGCGTCCACGAGCCTCATAGACGCTGGGCTTGATGGGTGAAAACAGTGACACTGCCGGCTTGAAAACCTGACTCGGGAGGTTCATGGCGACGCTGCTGACCGCGATCGGTAATAGCAACAACCATAACCACAACCCTCCAGCACGGTGCAGGTCGAAGTTAAGTCGATAGGCATGCCCTCCCTTGATCTTCCAAGCGCTGGACCACTTGTGCCAGAACGGACGACCACGAGGCAGTGTCAGCAGTAATGCAACGAAACAATCGACGACCCAGCCGATGGCAACCAGCCCCATCAGCCACAGTCCCCAATTGCCGGGCAAGACCAGGTTGTAATGAAATTCCAGCAGAAACGGCACCAGATTCTTGCGCTGAAAACAGCAGGTACCCCAAAAGCGCTGTCCCTGTTGCTCGGCACTGACCGGGTCCAGATAGAACACCTGATTGCGTTCGGGATAAGGCTGGCCAGTGGTTGGGTCCGTGCGCGCTACCGCCGCCAGCAGCGCAGTGTGGCCCGTCTTCTGGGGATACTCCATGTACCAGACCTGCAACCGCGGATGCTCGGTCTGCACTCGGTCCACCAGAACTCCAGGTGCCAGTAGTGGCCCATCGCTGGACGCTTGATAGAACTCGGGATTGAGCCACTCGTCCAGCTCGTGATGAAAGGCCAGGACGCTCCCGGTCAGCCCCGCCAGCAATAGAAACAGTGCTGTGGCCAGACCTATATAGCGATGCAGTAGAACCAGAACGGCGCGCATGAAATTTTCCCGTAGAGACGACAAAGCCAGCGGCAGTTTCCAGGCGCTGGCTTTGTTGCAATCAACCTTGATTAGAACTGGTAACTCACCGTGGCGGCGACGTTGCGCTCTTCACCCAGGTAGCAGAAGCTCAGGCTCGCGCAGGAAGCGACGTAGGACTCGTTAGTCAGGTTGTTGGCGTTCAGGCGCACATCCACCCCCTTCAAGCCCACCTTGCCCAGGTCATAGCCGATCGAAGCATCGAACAGGGTGTAGGCCGGCACCTTCATGCTGTTCTCGGCATCAGCCCAGCTGTAACCCACATACCGTACGCCACCACCCAGGCGCAGACCGTCCAGCGCGACGCTGTCGAACTTGTAGTCGGCCCACAGCGAAGCCATCTGTCGCGGCGCCTGGGTGGGAGAGTTGCCCTTGTTCTCGATGATGTTGCCGGGACTGCTGAGGGTGCTGACCATCGACTTCGAGTACTTGATATCGGTGAAGGTGTAGCTGCCCAGGAGCTTCAGGTTGTCGGTCAGTTGCATGTGCGCTTCCAGCTCCAGGCCCTGGGAGCGAACGGCACCCACCGCGCGGTAGAAGTTTTCCTGCGGCAGCTTCGACGCAAGGTTCTCCTGATCGATGCGAAACACCGATGCGGTGAACAGGTGATCCGTGCCTGGCGGCTGGTACTTCAGGCCGGCTTCCCACTGAGTGCCGTCGGTGGGCGGCAGGGGGTTGCCGGCGCCGTCGGCGTAGGAGTTGGGATTGAACGACTCGGAGTAGCTGATGTAAGGCGCAAGGCCGTTGTCGAACAGATACAGAGCCCCAGCGCGGCCAGTGAGCTTGGTACGTCGGTCACTGATCTGCGTGCCCAGCGGACGCTTGGCCTCAGCCAGGCGATTCTCTTCGGAGGTTTCCACCCAGTCCTGACGCAGGCCCAGGGAGAAGCGCCATTTGTCCATCTCTATCAGGTCTTGCAGATAGACGCCCGTCTGCTCCAGGCGCCGCAGGTAGCTGGTGGGAGCGAAGTAACTGATGGCCGAGTTGCCATACACCGGGTTGAAGGCGTTGATCGGCGCCAACTGTCCCTGCCTCCAGTCCACCACGGTCTTGCGGCGTTGGTAGTCGGCCCCCAACAGCATCGTGTGCTTGGTCTGGCCCGTGAAAAATTCCGCCTGCAGCATGTTATCGACGATGAAGGAGTGGAGTGTCTCGTCACCGCCTGAGTAGTAGCGGTTCAGCTCATTGCTGCTGGCATTGGTCCAGCCATAGGCATACACCTGATCCATCTTCACCCGCGAGTCCAAGTAGCGGAAGTTCTGTCGCGCGGTGAACACATCATTGAAGCGGTGTTCGAACTGATATCCGAAGGACTGCTGGTCGCGCTGGTAGCCATCGATACCCGGCTCGCCCTCGAAGAAGTGCTCGGAGATCCGCTGGCCATTGCGCTGATGCAAGGTCCCGTCCGCCGGCATGCCTCCGTGGTAGCCGCCATCCGGATCGTGTTGCAGATAGGCCTGCAGGGTCAGCGAAGTGTCCTCGGTGAAATCGATGGTCAGGGTCGGCGACAGGGCGAAGCGCTTCTCCTTGGCATGATCAAACTGAGTGTCGGATCTGTCCGTCAAACCAATCAGCCGATAGGCGATGCGCTTGTCGTCATCCACCGGGCCACTGAAGTCGAAGCCCAGGCCCTGTCTACCCTGGCTGCCTACCGTGGCCTGGATCTGATGATAGGGCTCATACAGGGGCTTCTTGCTGGTCAGGGCCACCAGGCCGCCGGGGGAGCTGCGACCATAGAGCACCGACGAAGGGCCCTTGAGAATGTCCACCCGCTCCAGGAAGTACGGATCGACTTGCATACTGCTGTAGGTGCCGCTGTCGCCCATGGACTTGAGGCCGTCGAGGTAGATGTTATCCACCGAACCGTCGTTGAAGCCGCGCATTGCCACATAGTCGTAGCGATGGGTGGCGCCATAGGGATTGGTCAGTACGCCTGGGGTGTAGCGCATGGCCTGAGCCACGGTTTGCGCGCCCTGGTCGTCCATCTGTTCACGGGTGACCACCGAGACGCTTTGCGAGGTTTCCAGCAATGCGGTACTGGTCTTGGTGGCGATCTGGCTGTGAGTGGCGTTGTAGCCCTCGGTGCTGCCCAGGGCATTGCCCAGGGCGAAGCCCTTGATCTCGGTGGTCGGTAGAGCCATGGCGCTACCTTGGGGCAAAGCTCGCAGCACGTAGCTGCTGCCGTCCTGGCTGATCGCTTCCAGTCCGGAGCCCTTGAGCAACTGGTTCAGGCCCTGGGTTACCGAGTAATCGCCCTGCAGCCCCGGAGATTGCCGGCCCTGGGTCTGGACTGGCGTAGTGGACAGGGTAATCCCCGCCTGGCGGGCGAATTGGTTGAGTACCTCGCTGAGGTTACCGGGGGCAACGCTGTAGCTGTGGCGAGGGATGTCGAGGCCGGTTTCGGCAGCCTGCAGCGCCGGCGCCATGGCCCCGAGGCCGATGCTGGAGCACAGCAGGGCGGTGCGGGCGGCCTGGCGCAAAGTCTGGGCGCCGGAAGCGCTTGGGCGATTGTCGCGAACAGTCATTGTGGGTTCCGTTGAAGTGGCAGGAAGCGGATTGCAGTGCTTACTGACTAAGCCGGGCGCCCAGGCAAAACCCGCCAAAAAAATTCTTGGCGGTGAAATTCAAACGACAGGTTCCAGGGTTACCCACCAGCGGGTGCGGTAGCGCAGTTGCACCGGTAGGGTCTGGGGCAGGATGGCCAGCAGCTTCTCGGTGTCTTCCAGGCGGAACACCCCGGACAGGCGCAGGTGAGCAATGGCTGCGGCACATCCCAGGTAGCCATGACGATAGCGGCCGACTTCCTGGAGAAAGTCGTCCAGACGCATGTTGCGGGTCACGATCAGGCCATCGGCCCAAGCGCCGGCGTCCATCGCCAACGGCGCAACCGGCTCCGCCAGGCGGTGGCTGATCCGATAGCTCTGCCCCGCTGCCACTCGTGCGGCGCGGTCGTCGGCAGTATGCGGCGAATGAATGGCCACGCTGCCGTGGGTCACGCTTAGCCGGGTGCAAGCATCGTCCACGCGCACTACGAAGCGGGCGTCGAAGCCTTCCAGCAGGGCATGGCGACTCTCCACCAGCAAAGGACGATGGGAGCCATTCTGGTCAGCACCACAGGCCACCATGATCTCGCCACGACGCACTTTGATCAGGCGTTGTTCGGCATTGAAATTCAGGTCCGCCGCGCTGTCGGTATTGAGTTCCAGGCGAGTGCCGTCCGGCAGCTGGAAGCCCCTTTGCTCGCCGATGGCAGTGGCAAAGTCCGCGGTCCATTGTTGCCAGCCCAGCAGATCCTTGCCGACCCAGGCACTGGAGCCCATGAGCAGGGCGGCGCTCAGCAGCTTCAGGGCTTGGCGCCGGCCCAGGCGCTGACTACTGTTTTCCAGGGTGTGCAACGCCACCTGAGCTCCAGGAACCGCCCGCAGGTTGGCACTGAGCTCCTGTTGCAATGACTGCACCCGCTGCCAGGCCAGTTCATGTTCCTGATGGGCGGCGCGCCATAGATCACACTGCTGCTGCAGCTTGGGATTGGCGCCGTTGTTGCGCAGGCGCAGCAACCAGTTGATCGCCTGCTTGACCACCAGATGATCGGGATTTTGTTTGTGGGGCAGGCTTGCGGAAAAGTTATCCACAGGCCTTAGCTCTCATAGCGCAGCAGGTAGCAGTGATAGAGCGCCACGGCCACGTAACGCTCCACGGTGCGTACGGACAGGCCCATCTGCTGAGCAATTTGCTTGTGGGTAAGTTCTTCGCACTGGGCTAATAGAAAAACCTGACGCACTTTCGGCTTCAGTCCTTCCAACATCCGCGCGATGCTTTCCAGCAGTTCCAGAATCAACGCTCGGGCTTCAGCGCCAGGTGTCTCGGCCTCGGGCAAATGCGCGATGGTTTCCAGGTAGGCGCGTTCAATTTCTTCGCGCCGCCAGTGATCGATCACCAGCCCCCGGGCAATCGTGCGCAAAAAGGCTCGTGGCGCCTTGAGCTCCAGGCGCTCGGTTTTCTGCAACAGGCGAACGAAGGTGTCCTGGGCCAGATCGGCCGCATCTGCGGCATTGCCCAAGCGCTGGCGCAGCCAACTGTTGAGCCAGCCGTGGTGATGACTGTAAAGCGTCTGTACGGCGAACTCGGGTGATGACATGGACAAGGACTGCCTGAACGTCACAAATGATAATTAGTCGCATTGTCATTGAAGGTTTATCGATTTGGCAATAACCACAGCGGTGTCGGTCATCAGAAAATACGCTGCAGATGCTCTGGGACACCGTTCGGCAGGTTTCTTCGATTTCTGAAAGGTATTTCAGATAAATCTCTAAGGCTTCGCGGATTGTTGCCGAAAGACTAAATGAGACGTGCGTGCACCAAAGTAGAGCGGACTAAGAATGCCGCCTGCACTGTTACATGGAATGTTGCATTACGGACGCATCCCCACTTTCGGCATAAGAAGTCCCATGAAATGAATCTCAAGTTCAGCCATAAAATCCTTTTGGCCGCCTCCGGCGTAGTGGTTCTGGCTTTTGCGTTGTTCACCTTGTACAACGACTACCTGCAGCGAAACACCATTCGACAGAACCTTGAATCCTCCATCCAGCAAGCGGGTGAACTCACCTCCAGCAGCGTGCAGAACTGGATGAGCGGGCGGATTCTGGTTCTTGAGAACCTGGCGCAGAACGTCGCTCACCAAGGCCAGAACGCAGACTTCCCAGGACTGGTGGACCAGCCGGCGTTCACCTCGAACTTCCAGTTCACCTACGTTGGCCAGGCCAATGGTGTCTTCACCCAGCGTCCCGATGCGAAGATGCCCGATGGCTACGATCCGCGTCAGCGGCCCTGGTACAAGCAGGCCGTTGCTGCCGACAAGACCATGCTGACTCCGCCCTACAAGGCGGCAGTGGGTGGCCTGGTGGTAACCATCGCTATGCCGGTGAAGAAGCAAGGTGAACTACTGGGCGTGGTCGGTGGTGACCTGAGCCTGGAAACCCTGGTGAAGATCATCAACTCCGTGGACTTCGGTGGCCTGGGCCATGCCTTCCTGGTCAGCAGCGACGGTCAGGTGATCGTCAGCCCGGACAAAGACCAGGTGATGAAGAACCTCAAGGACATCTACCCGGGTGCCAACGTACGGATCGAGAATGGCTTCCAGGAAGTGGTCCTGAACAAACAGGAACGCATCCTTTCCTTCACCCCGGTAACCGGCCTGCCGAACGCCGAGTGGTACATCGGTCTGTCCATCGACCGGGATAAAGCCTACGCACCACTGAGCCAGTTCCGCACGTCTGCCTTGATCGCCATGTTCATTGCCGTGGCGGTGATTGCCGTTCTGCTGACCCTGCTGATCCAGGTGCTGATGCGCCCACTGATCACCATGGGCCGGGCGATGCAGGATATCGCCCAGGGCGAGGGTGACCTGACCCGGCGCCTGGTGGTGGAAAGCAAGGACGAATTCGGCGAGCTGGGTAGCTCGTTCAACCAGTTCGTCGAGCGGATTCACGCGTCGATCTCCGAAGTGTCCTCGGCCACCCGCCAGGTGCACGATCTGTCCCAGCGGGTAATGGCATCGTCCAACGCCTCGATCATCGGCTCCGACGAGCAAAGCGCCCGCACCAACAGCGTGGCCGCGGCGATCAACGAACTGGGGGCCGCCACTCAGGAAATCGCCCGTAATGCCGCCGATGCCTCGCAGCATGCCAGCGGCGCCAGCGACCAGGCCGATGACGGTCGCCAAGTGGTCGAGCAGACCATCCTGGCGATGACCGAGCTGTCGCAGAAAATCAGCCTGTCCTGCACCCAGATCGAAACCCTGAATGCCAGCACCGACAACATCGGGCACATTCTCGATGTGATCAAGGGCATCTCCCAGCAGACCAACCTGTTGGCCCTCAACGCCGCCATTGAAGCCGCCCGTGCCGGTGAAGCCGGTCGTGGTTTCGCCGTGGTTGCCGATGAAGTGCGCAACCTGGCCCACCGTACCCAGGAGTCGGCGGAAGAAATCCACAAGATGATCACCTCGCTGCAGATCGGTTCGCGCGAGGCGGTGTCGACCATGAACGCCAGCCAGACGTCCAGCGAAGAGAGCGTCGAAGTGGCCAACCAGGCCGGCGCACGGTTGATCAGCGTGACTCAGCGGATCGGCGAAATCGATGGCATGAACCAGTCGGTGGCCGCGGCAACCGAGGAGCAGACGGCAGTGGTGGAGACCCTCAACGTCGACATCAACCAGATCAACCTGCTGAACCAGCAGGGTGTCGCCAATCTCAATGAAACCTTGAAGGATTGCGATGCACTGTCGCAGCAGGCCAGCCGCCTGAAGCAACTGGTCGATAGCTTCAAGATCTGAAGCTACACCAGGCAAGACCTTGAAGCCCGCTCCTGCATCACTGCAGGGCGGGCTTTTTCATGGGCGCAGCTCAAGCCAGGTGTTCCCCAAGCAACCCCAGATGAGTGTTGATGACCTGCAGCAGGCGCTGGCGCTGTGACTTGATGAAAAAGTGATTGCCGGCCACTTCGATCAGCTCGAATTCACGCGCGGTGAACTCGCGCCAGTTGAGCATATGGTTGGCCGTGGCCAATGGGTCCTCGCTGCCGTAGAAAGCCGTTAGCGGCACATCGAGGCAGCCGTTGGAGGTGTCGTACCAGGTTTCGAAGAGCTTCATGCCATTGCGCAGCAAGCGCTCATAGGACTGCAGATCGTTCTGCCCCCGGGGCATTTCCAGAGGGCTGGCGCCGAGGGTCAGGATCGCTTCACGAAAGCTGGCAATGGGCAGGGTGTGCATCAACGGACGCCGCGGCAGGCTGTCGGGGCTGCGACAGCCGGACACGAACAGGTGGCGAGTCTGTTGGGGAAAGCGCTCCTGGGTGTGTTTGCTGGTCTCGTACGCCAACAGCGCGCCCAAGCCGTGGCCGAACAGCGCGTGGGGCGCGTCGAGCCAGGGATCGAGGGCGGCGAAGGTGTTTTCCAGCAGGCTTGGCCAGTTGTCACAGGGCGCTTCGTCGCGACGGGGCCCGTGCCCCGGCAGATTGACCACTACCAGCTCGATATGATCGGCCAGGCCGGTGGCCCAGGCCCGCAACTGCTCCGCCGCCGCGCCGGCTTGAGGAAAGCAGATCAGGCGTAGCCGGGTGGGTTGTCCGGAGTTGATCACCAGCGTCCATTGTCGGGTGTCGGTGTACACAGCTTTTCCTTAAGCCTGGTGGGAGGTGCCAGCAGGGGTGGGCGATGCGGGCACGGGGCAGTTTGGCCCAGGTCGCCGAAGTCTGCGAGCGGCATCTAAAATAGTGGCTCAGGCTGCTGAATGCACGCGGTTGGTGATTGTAAGGTGCCATTGTTTTTTAGCGGTCCAGCCTTCACCATCAGCCGATTTATCACAGCTCCCATGGACTTATCGCATTGGCGGCACGTTTAGCTCTTTCTCGGACTTTGCGCTGGTTCTGCTCAGCCCTGCTGTTGGCAGGCGCGCTGCTGGGCAGCCTGCACGCCGATTGGGATTTCTCCCTGATCAGCCGTCGTGCCACGGCGCTCTATGGTCCGTTGGGCGATGGCCAGCAACGCATCGATGCCTGGCAGCACCTGCTGGCCACACAGAAGCAGGTCAGTGAGCAAGAGCAGTTGAAAGTGGTCAACCTGTTCTTCAACAAGAACATGCGCTATGTGGAAGACATCGATCTGTGGCATCAGGTGGATTACTGGGAGACGCCGATCGAGGCTTTGTGGAAGGGCGCCGGTGATTGTGAGGACTACGCGATCGCCAAGTATTTCAGCCTGCGCCACCTTGGCGTGTCCAGTGACAAATTGCGCATTACCTACGTCAAGGCGTTGCGCCAGAATCGCGCGCACATGGTCTTGACCTACTATTCCAGCCCGGAAGCCATGCCATTGGTGCTCGACAGTCTCGAGGACTCGATCCGCCCGGCCAGCCAGCGTACCGACCTGTTGCCGGTGTACTCCTTCAATGCCGAAGGGTTGTGGCTGCCCGGCGCCAAGGGCAACAAGCGGGTGGGCGACACCAAGCGCCTGTCCCGTTGGCAGGATGTGTTGAAAAAAATGCAGGCCGAAGGATTTCCGGTCGAGACGACTAACTAGGAGCACGAGCTCAGATGTCTTTGTTCAAACAACTGCTGATCGCAATCTGCGTGTTTCTGGTGGTCGCCTTCAGTGGCAGCTTCATGGTCAGCCTGGAGAGTTCGCGCACCCAGTATGTCAATCAGTTGCGCTCCCACGCCCAGGACGCGGCCACCGCGCTGGCCCTGTCGCTGACCCCGAACATCGATGATCCGGCGATGGTCGAATTGATGGTCAGCTCGATCTTCGACAGCGGTTATTACGCCAGTATCCGGGTGGTCGACCTGGCCACCGACAAGACCATTGTCGAGCGCAGTGGCATCCCCGAAGTCGGCAATGTGCCGCAGTGGTTCGTCAAGCTGATCGGCCTGGAGCCGGCCGGTGGCGATGCCATCGTCAGTCGCGGCTGGGAGCAGGCGGCGCGGGTCGAGGTGCTCAGCCATCCGATGTTCGCCGTGGCCAAGCTCTGGCAAAGCGCCCTGGGCAGCCTGGGCTGGCTGTTGATCTGTGGCGCGGTGAGCGCGGTGCTTGGCGCCTTGTTGCTACGGCGTCAGCTCAAGCCGCTGGACTACATGGTCCAGCAGTCCCACGCCATTGCCCGCCGCGAGTTTCTCAGCCTGCCGCAGTTGCCCCGTACGCCGGAGCTGCGGCGGGTGGTGCAGGCGATGAACCAGATGGTGGAGAAGCTCAAGGCGCTGTTTCAGGAGCAGGCCGAGCGTAGCGAAAAACTGCGCATCGAGTCCTATCAGGACAGCCTGACCGGGCTGGCCAACCGGCGTTATTTCGAGATGCAGCTCAATGCCCGGGTCAGCAACCCGGAACAGGCCAGTTCCGGCTACCTGCTGCTGTTGCGGGTCAAGGACCTGGCGGGCCTGAACCAGCGCCTGGGCGGTCAGCGCACCGACCAACTGTTGCAGGCGGTGGGCGAGCAGTTACTGCGCGAATGCAACAAATACCCCGAGACCCACAACCTGGTAACCCGGGTCCGTGGTGGCGAATTTGCGGTGCTGGCGCCCGGGCTGGTACGTGAAGAGGCCATCCAGCTGGCCCAGAGCCTGGACAGTGCCTTGGGTAACCTGCACGCCACCGGTGCCACTGATGTGGCCTCGGTAGCCTCCATCGGCCTGGCAGCGTTTGCCCACGGCGACTCGCCGCAAGCGGTGCTCAGCCTTGGCGATCAGGCCTTGGCCCAGGCCGAAGCCCAGGGCGATGCGAGCTGGGCCTGCCTGGACCAGGGCACCGGTGGCCAGGTGGGCGATGACCATCATGCCTGGCACAGGCTGCTGGACCAGGCACTGACGGAGCAACGCTTCCAGCTGTATTTCCAACCGGTGGTGGCGGCCCAGGACATTTCGCAGGTGCTGCACTACAAGGTGCTGTCACGGCTGCTGGATGAGCAGGGCCAGACCATTCCGGCGGGACGCTTTCTGCCATGGCTGGAACGCTTTGGCTGGACCTCACGCCTGGATCTGTTGATGCTCGACCAGGTACTCAAACAGCTGGCGGGGCACACCGAGTGCCTGGCACTGAACCTGTCGGCCGCCACGCTGGCGGATCCGCAGGCCTTGAACCGGGTATTCGAGATCCTCCGCCAGCACTCGGACCTGGGGCCGCGGCTGACCCTGGAAATCGGCGAGGAACAGCTGCCCGAGCAGGCCCCACTGGAACAGTTGACCCGGCAGCTGCGGGAGCTGGGTTTCTCCCTCAGCCTGCAGCGTTTCGGCGGCCGCTTCAGCATGATCGGCAACCTGGCGCGGTTAGGCCTGGCCTATCTGAAGATCGACGGCAGCTACATTCGCCACATCGATCAGGAAAGCGACAAGCGTCTGTTTATCGAAGCCATCCAGCGGGCCGCCCACAGCATCGACCTGCCGCTGATTGCCGAACGTGTCGAGACCGAGGGCGAGCTGCAGGTGATACGTGAGATGGGGCTGTATGGCGTGCAGGGGCAACTGTTCGGTGAGCCTGCGCTCTGGCGCTGAGACCGCCTTCGCCAGTAAGCGGGTTCCTTTGGGAACCGGCTTGCGGGTGAAAGGGTTTCAGATCAAACCGGTTTCATCATCGTTGATCAACCGGCTCAAACCACCCAGTGCCTCACGGGCGTTGCTGCGGTCCATCAATTTGGATTGGGCCGCTGCCGGCAGATCGGTGATGCGGATCACCCCCTTGCTGGTCAGGACCTGAATCAGGTCGTCGAGTACCCGGATCATTTCCAGGTCACTTTGCTTGAGCTGCTTGAGGCTGACTTCCACCGCCTCGTTGGCATACCAGGTCTGGATCTCATGGTGATCGGCGGGCAGCGTATCGGTGGCTTCGGCGAAAGCGGCGGCTTCCACGCGAATCAACTGACCTTGTGCATCGCGTTGCACATAAAACATGGTGAATCCCTCAGGTTGGCTCCAGCGTCAGGCGTGCAGCCGCACAGGCCGACACAGCGTTCAGAGCGCGAGTATGCGATGCGCGGCGGCAATCGTCACGAAGCAGGCGATTGGCCGAGACTGAGCGGCCACCCGCGAGGGGTGGCCGCTCAGGCCGATCAGCTGTTGTTGTGATCGATCTTGATGGTCGGGTCGCTGCCGGCGATCAACGAGTTGATGCTGGCATTGGACCAGTTGTTGCCTTCCAGCTTGATCGTCACATCGGCGTTGGCCAGGCCTCCGGCGGCGTTGAGCTTGCCTTCGGAGCTGACCTGCAGGGTCGAGACCCCGTCCACGGTGGTGATCTTGAGGAAGTTGTCGATGGTGCTGCCGCTCTCGCCCTGCAGCAGATCCCGCAGATCGATGCGGTCACCTTCACTGGCCTTGAAGTCCTTGATCACATCGTTGCCGATGTCGCCGGCCTTCCAGACGAAGGTATCGGCACCGGAACCGCCAATCAGGATGTCGTTGCCCTTGCCACCGATCAAGATGTCGTTGCCGGTGCCCCCCAGCAGGATGTCATTGCCCCTGCCGCCGTCCAGCAGGTCGTTACCGCCCTGGCCGAAGAGGATGTCATTGCCGTCGCCGCCCAGCAGGGTGTCATTGCCATCGTGGCTGCCGGACACATCGAACTCGGTGTAGTGCTCGGTGATGTACTGGTGCACGTTGCTGGTGGTGACCTTGCTCACATCGACACCGGTCTGCTTGGCCACATAGGCCTGCATCGCCTGGTAGCCCTCGCCGGCGACGCCATTGAAGCTCACCAGGTCGCCGAACAGGATGTCGTTGCCGTTGCCGCCGCTGACAGTGTCCGCCCCCGGCATGGTGGCCTCGGTGTGGCCGATGATCGAGTTGGCCAGGTCATTCGGATCGATGTTGGTCTGTGGCTTGCCATCGCTGTCATAGGGCTTGAGGTCGTTGAGGCTGACACCGTTGTTCAGTCCAATGGCCTCTACCTGGGACAGCTTGCTCAGCAACACGAAGCTGTCGTTGGAGTTGCTGGTTGTAGCCGAGTTGGTGCTGTTGCCGGTACCGGCCAGGCTCGACAGCTCGTAGGTGCCGTCGCCCTGGGCGTGCAGGGTGCCCAGGTTCTTGCTGGACCATGAGCCACCGCCCCAGCCGTTGCTGTTGTAGGTCTGCAGGACCACTGCACCGTTGCTGCTCACGCTGATGGCGTGAGTGTTGTCGATGTAGGTGCTGAAGGTATCCCCCAGCTTGTAGTTGCTGGTGGTCACCACGTCGTCGAGGCGTACGTTGCCGTACAGCGTCGGGTTGGTCTGCTCGCCGCTCTGGTAGTAGGTCGGCTTACCGTCGGTGATGAAGTACGTCAGGTTGGTGGCATTGCTGTTGCCGGTGGCCTGGCTGCTTTGGAAGAAGTTGGCCGTGGCCTTGAACACGTCTTCATAGTTGGTGCCGCCGCCGGAGCTCATCGAGTCCAGCACGGCCTTGAGTTGGGCCAGGGCATTCGGGTCATTGAGGTTCACCGACACCGACTTGTTGACTTGCGTGTCGAAGTCCGCGAGGAAGATGTTCACTGTCCCCGAGCCGGCGCCGCCGATGCTGTTCTTCAGTGTGTTGAAGACCGCGGTCAGCGAGTTCTTGGCTGCAGTGATCGAGGCACTGCTCATGCTGCCCGAGCTGTCCACCATGAAGGCGATGTTGTAGTTGGTGCCCGGGACCACGGTCAGGCCGCCAATGTCGGCGACCACGATGTCGTTGCCGTCGGTGCCAGTGACCGTGTCGTCGCCCGAGGTGCCGACCACGGCGTTGTAGACCGCCGGGTAGACCTTGACCGGGATCTGCGCCGAGGTGCTCGCAGAGCCGCCCAGGGACTCGGTGGAGGTCGAGGTCACGGTCAGGTTGAACGAGCCGTTGTAGTAGCTCGGCGGAGTGACGGTCAGGGTGCCCAGGTTCCAGCCGGTGACATTGGCCTCGCCTGAAGAGCCCGTGGCGGTGAAGGTGTGCCCGGCGCCATCGCTGAGTACCGAGCCTGCGGGAATCCCGCTGATCTTCACGCTGAGGGTTTCCGAGCCATCGGTATCGGTCAGGCCGGTGCTGATCTTCGACAGATGCACGCTGCCGCCTTCACCACCTTCGTTGAGCTTGTAGCCGTCGTAGTAACCCTCGCCATTGGTGCCGTGCAGGTCGGATACCGAGACACCGGCATTGGTCAGGTCGGTGACCCCGGTGTACAGCGGTACGCCGGCGTTGCTCAGGTCCACCGGCGTGCCGCCGTTGACCGAGAGGTTGACGTCGTAGGCGCCAGGGCCACTCTGGTTGTGGTGGTAGATATCGATGGTGTAGTAGCCGCTGGTGGTCGGGGTGAAGGTACCGTTGAGGTTACCGCCCGCGCCCCAGGTGGTGCTGGCCACGTTCTTGCCGCCGATGGTCACCAGCAGGCTATCGTCGCCGGTGCCGGAGAAGGTGTAGGCCTTGCCGGCTTCCAGGTAGATCAGGCCGGAGGTCTTCGAAGCGGTGCCGGGGGTGATGTTGCCGTCGGACTGGACGTTGGTCGCCAGGCTGCTGCTGTTTGGCGTACCAGCGGCATCGATCACCGATTTCAGGGTGCCCGCGGAGGCGCCGCTGCCGTCGGTGCCCAGGCCGCTGAGGCCGGTCCAGACTTCCTTGATCAGGCCTACCGAATTCACACCGTTGCCCGCCACACTCAGGGTTGGCGCGTCGGCCACCGGAGTGATGTCGACCTTCACCGTGCCGGTGTTGCCCAGAGCCTGGCCGTCGGTTGGCTGGAACTTGATCTGGGCGTAATCCGCCTGCTGGTTGCCCAGGCCGTTGCCGCCGTAGCCGGGGGCACCCGACTCGTTGGCATCGGGGGTGAAACGCAGTTTGCCGGCATCGATATCGGCCTTGCTGAAGGTCTGATTATTGGCCACATCCTTCCAGGTCGAACCGTCCAGGTACTGCAGTTTGCCTTCGCCTGGCAGCTGGGTGATTTTCACCCCGAGGCTGGACGCCGGGCTGTCGACGTCACTGACACCGAAGTTGGACCAGGTCAGGGCCAGCGGCGTGTCTTCGGTACCGGTCACGGCACCGCCAGTGGCCACTGGGGCATCGTTCACCGCGACCACGTTGACCGTGGTGGTAGCGACGTTGGAGTAGTTGCCGCCGTCGGTCACGGTCACGGTGATGGTCCGTGGCGTGGTGCTCGGATCATGACTGTTGTTGGTGAAGGTAATGTTCTTGATCTGCTGCATGTAGTCGGCCAGCGTCGCGCTGCCCGACAGGGTCAGGGTGATCGAACCGTCCTTGATGTTGGCATTGATGTTGATGCCGTTGACGCTGTTGCCCAGGTTCAGCGAGTCCCCTGGCTGACGGTTGGTCAGCACGATGGTGGCGCCGGTGAGCAGGGTGCTGTCCGGGTCGGTGATGCTCAGGTCGGTGTCGGCGATCGATACGCCAGGGCCCGCAGTACCTTCGGTGAAGGTGACCTTGTAGTCGGCCCCGGTGGCGCCGCTGGAGTTGTTGGCATCCAGATCGATGACCGGTGGTGCATCGTTATCGATGATCGAGGTGGTGACGCTGCCATTGCTGCCGCTGACTACCAGGTTCTCGAAGTTGCCGCCGCTGGCCGAGTCGATCTTGACCGTGAAGTTTTCCGTGGCTTCGGTGATCTTGTCGTCGATGGTCGCCACATTGAAGGTAGCGCTGCTGGCGCCGGCCGGGATCTTCACGGTGTATACGCCGGTGAAGTCCGAGCCGTCGGTGGCGGTGCCGCTGTAGCTGATCTTCAGGGTGACTTCGGTCTGTGCCGGGTGAGTCAGGCTGACGGTGTAGCTGGCGGTCTGGCCTTCGGTGACCGAGGTGCTGCCGCTGATGCTGACCGAGGTGGTGTCGATCGTGTCGGTGACGTTGGTCACTGCTGGTGTGGTATCCGGCACCAGCTTCTCGAAGTTGCCGCCGGTGGCGCCAGTGATCGACGCGTTGACCTTGCCGGCGTCGATGTAGACGTCATCCGCCGGAGCAGCGACGGTCACGGTGCCGGTAGTTTTGCCCGCAGCGATGGTGATTACCGCACCGTTGGACAGAGTCACGGTCACCGGCGTCCCGGCCGCATTGGTCAGGGTTGCGGTGTAAACGATCGAACCGCCTTCGGCCACGGTGCCGGTAGCGCTGAGGCTGAGGGTGGTGGTGTCGATAGTGTCGGTCACCGTGGTGCTGACCGGTGACTTGTCGGCTACCAGATTCTCGTAGTTACCGCCGCTGACATTGGTGATGGAGTTGGTCAGCGGGGTGTGGCCGATCAGCACGTCGTTCGGCGCGCTGATGCTTACCGAGCCGCTGGATTCACCGACCGGGATGGTGATTTTCTCACCGTTGGCCAGGGTCACTACAACCGGAGAACCGGTCACTGGGGCAGTGACGGTAGCGGTGTAAGTGACGTTGCCACCTTCGGCAGCCGAAGGCGTAGCTTTGAGGGTCACGGTACTGGTGTCGATGGTATCGGTAACGTCGGTCACTGCTGGGGTGGTGCTTGGTACCAGCTTCTCGAAGTTGCCGCCTTCAGCCTTGGTGATGGTGGCTTCAACCTTGCCCGCGTCCTTGTAGACGTCATCGGCAGGCGCCGGAACAGTCACGGTACCGGTAGTTTTACCGGCGGCGATGTTGATCACCGCGCCGTTGCTCAGGGTTACGGTGACCGGTGTACCCGCCGCGTTGCTCAGGGTTGCGGTGTAAACAATCGAACCGCCTTCGGCCACGGTGCCGGTGGCGCTGAGGCTGAGGGTGGTGGTGTCGATAGTGTCGGTCACGGTGGTGCTGACCGGGGATTTGTCGGCCACCAGGTTCTCGTAGTTGCCGCCGCTGACATTGGTGATGGAGTTGGTCAGCGGGGTGTGGCCGATCAGCACGTCGTTCGGCGCGCTGATGCTTACCGAACCGCTGGTCTCGCCCACTGCAATGGTGATCTTCTCGCCGTTGGCCAGAGTCACGATTACTGGCGAACCGGTCACTGGGGCAGTGACGGTAGCGGTGTAAGTGACGTTGCCGCCTTCGGCAGCCGAAGGCGTGGCCTTCAACGAGACAGTGGAGGTATCGATGGTATCGGTAACGTCAGTCACCGCTGGCGTGGTGCTTGGCACCAGCTTCTCGAAGTTACCGCCTTCTGCCTTGGTGATGGTGGCTTCGACTTTGCCCGCGTCCTTGTAGACGTCATCGGCAGGCGCCGGAACAGTCACGGTACCGGTAGTTTTACCGGCGGCGATGTTGATCACCGCACCGTTGGACAGGGTCACGGTCACCGGCGTACCAGCAGCGTTGCTCAGTGTCGCGGTGTAAACGATCGAACCGCCTTCGGCCACGGTACCGGTGGCGCTGAGGCTGAGGGTGGTGGTGTCGATAGTGTCGGTCACGGTGGTGCTGACCGGTGACTTGTCGGCTACCAGATTCTCGTAGTTGCCGCCGCTGACATTGGTGATGGAATTGGTCAGCGGGGTGTGGCCGACCAGCACGTCGTTCGGGGCGCTGATGCTCACCGAGCCGCTGGATTCACCGACCGGGATGGTGATCTTTTCGCCGTTGGCCAGGGTCACTACAACCGGAGAACCGGTCACAGGGGCTGTGACGGTGGCGGTATAGGTAACCGTGCCACCTTCGGCAGCCGAAGGCGTGGCCTTGAGCGAGACAGTCGAAGTGTCGATGGTATCGGTAACATCAGTCACCGCTGGCGTGGTGCTTGGCACCAGCTTCTCGAAGTTGCCGCCTTCAGCTTTGGTGATGGTGGCTTCAACCTTGCCCGCGTCCTTGTAGACGTCATCGGCAGGAGCGGCAACGGTTGCAGTACCCGAAGTAGCGCCGGCGGCGATGGTGATCACCGCGCCGTTGCTCAGGGTTACGGTGACCGGTGTACCCGCCGCGTTGCTCAGGGTTGCGGTGTAAACAATCGAACCGCCTTCGGCCACGGTGCCGGTGGCGCTGAGGCTGAGGGTGGTGGTGTCGATAGTGTCGGTCACGGTGGTGCTGACCGGGGATTTGTCGGCCACCAGGTTCTCGTAGTTGCCGCCGCTGACATTGGTGATGGAATTGGTCAGCGGGGTATGGCCGATCAGCACGTCGTTTGGCGCGCTGATGCTCACCGAGCCGCTGGATTCACCGACCGGGATGGTGATTTTCTCACCGTTGGCCAAGGTCACTACAACCGGAGAACCGGTCACAGGGGCTGTGACGGTGGCGGTATAGGTAACCGTGC
>NZ_JAAARL010000046.1:2500-5509 GCF_009908205.1 Pseudomonas sp. Fl5BN2
CCAGCCATCATAAGATGGTTATCTTGTACTGAATACATAGGTGCAAGAGGCGAACCAGGGGAACTGAAACATCTAAGTACCCTGAGGAAAAGAAATCAACCGAGATTCCCTTAGTAGTGGCGAGCGAACGGGGACTAGCCCTTAAGTGGCTTTGAGATTAGCGGAACGCTCTGGAAAGTGCGGCCATAGTGGGTGATAGCCCTGTACGCGAAAATCTCTTAGTCATGAAATCGAGTAGGACGGGGCACGAGAAACCTTGTCTGAATATGGGGGGACCATCCTCCAAGGCTAAATACTACTGACTGACCGATAGTGAACTAGTACCGTGAGGGAAAGGCGAAAAGAACCCCGGAGAGGGGAGTGAAATAGATCCTGAAACCGTATGCGTACAAGCAGTGGGAGCAGACTTTGTTCTGTGACTGCGTACCTTTTGTATAATGGGTCAGCGACTTATTTTCAGTGGCGAGCTTAACCGAATAGGGGAGGCGTAGCGAAAGCGAGTCTTAATAGGGCGTCTAGTCGCTGGGAATAGACCCGAAACCGGGCGATCTATCCATGGGCAGGTTGAAGGTTGGGTAACACTAACTGGAGGACCGAACCGACTACCGTTGAAAAGTTAGCGGATGACCTGTGGATCGGAGTGAAAGGCTAATCAAGCTCGGAGATAGCTGGTTCTCCTCGAAAGCTATTTAGGTAGCGCCTCATGTATCACTGTAGGGGGTAGAGCACTGTTTCGGCTAGGGGGTCATCCCGACTTACCAAACCGATGCAAACTCCGAATACCTACAAGTGCCGAGCATGGGAGACACACGGCGGGTGCTAACGTCCGTCGTGAAAAGGGAAACAACCCAGACCGTCAGCTAAGGTCCCAAAGTTATGGTTAAGTGGGAAACGATGTGGGAAGGCTTAGACAGCTAGGAGGTTGGCTTAGAAGCAGCCACCCTTTAAAGAAAGCGTAATAGCTCACTAGTCGAGTCGGCCTGCGCGGAAGATGTAACGGGGCTCAAACCATACACCGAAGCTACGGGTATCACGTAAGTGATGCGGTAGAGGAGCGTTCTGTAAGCCTGTGAAGGTGAGTTGAGAAGCTTGCTGGAGGTATCAGAAGTGCGAATGCTGACATGAGTAACGACAATGGGTGTGAAAAACACCCACGCCGAAAGACCAAGGTTTCCTGCGCAACGTTAATCGACGCAGGGTTAGTCGGTCCCTAAGGCGAGGCTGAAAAGCGTAGTCGATGGAAAACAGGTTA
Organism: Pseudomonas sp. Fl5BN2; assembly: GCF_009908205.1. Classification (NCBI taxonomy): domain Bacteria; kingdom Pseudomonadati; phylum Pseudomonadota; class Gammaproteobacteria; order Pseudomonadales; family Pseudomonadaceae; genus Pseudomonas; species Pseudomonas sp. Fl5BN2. The sequence goes on from NZ_JAAARL010000046.1 coordinate 3,753, forward strand.
ATATTCCTGTACTTCTAGTTATTGCGATGGAGGGACGGAGAAGGCTAGGCCAGCTTGGCGTTGGTTGTCCAAGTTTAAGGTGGTAGGCTGGAATCTTAGGTAAATCCGGGATTCTAAGGCCGAGAGCTGATGACGAGTTACCTTTTAGGTGACGAAGTGGTTGATGCCATGCTTCCAAGAAAAGCTTCTAAGCTTCAGATAACTAGGAACCGTACCCCAAACCGACACAGGTGGTTGGGTAGAGAATACCAAGGCGCTTGAGAGAACTCGGGTGAAGGAACTAGGCAAAATGGCACCGTAACTTCGGGAGAAGGTGCGCCGGTGAGGGTGAAGGACTTGCTCCGTAAGCTCATGCCGGTCGAAGATACCAGGCCGCTGCGACTGTTTATTAAAAACACAGCACTCTGCAAACACGAAAGTGGACGTATAGGGTGTGACGCCTGCCCGGTGCCGGAAGGTTAATTGATGGGGTTAGCTAACGCGAAGCTCTTGATCGAAGCCCCGGTAAACGGCGGCCGTAACTATAACGGTCCTAAGGTAGCGAAATTCCTTGTCGGGTAAGTTCCGACCTGCACGAATGGCGTAACGATGGCGGCGCTGTCTCCACCCGAGACTCAGTGAAATTGAAATCGCTGTGAAGATGCAGTGTATCCGCGGCTAGACGGAAAGACCCCGTGAACCTTTACTATAGCTTTGCACTGGACTTTGAATTTGCTTGTGTAGGATAGGTGGGAGGCTTTGAAGCGTGGACGCCAGTTCGCGTGGAGCCATCCTTGAAATACCACCCTGGCAACTTTGAGGTTCTAACTCAGGTCCGTTATCCGGATCGAGGACAGTGTATGGTGGGTAGTTTGACTGGGGCGGTCTCCTCCTAAAGAGTAACGGAGGAGTACGAAGGTGCGCTCAGACCGGTCGGAAATCGGTCGTAGAGTATAAAGGCAAAAGCGCGCTTGACTGCGAGACAGACACGTCGAGCAGGTACGAAAGTAGGTCTTAGTGATCCGGTGGTTCTGTATGGAAGGGCCATCGCTCAACGGATAAAAGGTACTCCGGGGATAACAGGCTGATACCGCCCAAGAGTTCATATCGACGGCGGTGTTTGGCACCTCGATGTCGGCTCATCACATCCTGGGGCTGAAGCCGGTCCCAAGGGTATGGCTGTTCGCCATTTAAAGTGGTACGCGAGCTGGGTTTAGAACGTCGTGAGACAGTTCGGTCCCTATCTGCCGTGGACGTTTGAGATTTGAGAGGGGCTGCTCCTAGTACGAGAGGACCGGAGTGGACGAACCTCTGGTGTTCCGGTTGTCACGCCAGTGGCATTGCCGGGTAGCTATGTTCGGAATAGATAACCGCTGAAAGCATCTAAGCGGGAAACTAGCCTCAAGATGAGATCTCACTGGAACCTTGAGTTCCCTAAAGGGCCGTCGAAGACTACGACGTTGATAGGTTGGGTGTGTAAGCGCTGTGAGGCGTTGAGCTAACCAATACTAATTGCCCGTGAGGCTTGACCATATAACACCCAAGCAATTTGCTGACCTGAAAAGGCACCAGATTGCGGTGTGTGAAGACGATACAGACCGAAAGTTTGCGTAACACACAAATCTATTACATACCCATTCGCTGGAACGTTGACCGTAAGGTAAACGAGCTGGCTACCGAATTTCTTGACGACCATAGAGCGTTGGAACCACCTGATCCCATCCCGAACTCAGTAGTGAAACGATGCATCGCCGATGGTAGTGTGGGGTTTCCCCATG
>NZ_JAAARL010000047.1:0-4712 GCF_009908205.1 Pseudomonas sp. Fl5BN2
GGGCGTGGGTGGAGTACATGTCCGCTCTGTTTTTCAGGCTGTGCATGGCCAGAAAAACGCCTGCGCGTCTTTAATCCAGCCAGCGGCGCCCCACCATAAGTGCCGTCGGAGGTTCTCTGCTGATCAGACAGTTCCAGCCAGCAACAGCGTGCGAGGAACCCTTGTCAGCGGCGTCAGGCCGGTTCTCCTCACCATCGCAGTTGCAGAGAAGGCCCTCCATGGGTAGGAAAATGCCCCAGCACCTCTGCCGCCAGTTCCGCGATGACTTCCGCCACGGGCCGCTGGGAGAACTGGATGCCCAGGGCCGCATGGTTGACGCCAGCCTCTCGCCATTGTTCCAGCAGGTCGATCAGGCCCTTGCGCCCGGTGCGTAGCACGTAGCCACCTTGCACTGGTGTGGGGGGATGGTCGGGGTCATCCACCAGGTCGAGCCACTCATTGGTCATGTGAGGACGAAAGCCTGCGTCGGGGATCAGTTGGCGCCAGGCCCGGAGCTTTTCTGCCAGGCGTCGCGGGCCTTCGCGGGTGTGGGTCGGGCCGGGATAGGTCAGCCAGCCGTCCGCCTGTTCACCGATCCAGTTCAGGGACTGGCCGCTGGCACCGGTCACCATCAGCGGAATCGCCCCTGACACGGGCTTGGGTAGCAGGTCGGCGTCGACAATGCGCCCCAGGGGCGATTGGATAGCGGGGGTCTTGCTCTGTATCAGTTGGCGAAAGTACTTCACGGCCTGGGCGAAGCGCTCCCCCCGTTCGCCGATTTCCAGGCCGTAGGCCGGAAACTCCATAGGCCGGTCGCCAGAGGCGATACCCAGGATCAGCCGCCCACCCGAGAGCTGGTCCAGGCTGGTGGCTGCCTTGGCCAGGTCGATCGGATGACGCAGGGAGAAAATCGTGCTGCCGGTGGCCAGGGCAATGTGCTGGGTCTGGGCCGCGAGAAATGCCAGGTAAGTGAAAGGCTCGAACACCTGGCCGGCATCGCCAAACTCGGGGTCGAACAGTGGGATGTCCCGCACCCAGACCGCTGCAAATCCAAGGCGCTCGATCTCCTTTATGTGCTCCGCCTGACCGGTTAGAACGGCCATGTCTCCCTCATAGAAACGCAGCGGCAGAAATAGGCCCAGGGTCAGTTCGCCGGGAGCGAACATGCGCCGGTAGCCCGGGTGGCTGGCGAAGGCCGGCGCCGAGGCGCCACGCAGATCAAAGGCGCTCATCCTGCCATCTCCAGTGCGCTGGTCTTGCCCGGCAGGATCAACGCCGCGCACAGTGCGCCGAGCGCTACCAAGCAGGCGGAAACCAGAATCGCCGCGCTGAAACCCTGTACTGCACTGCCACCACCGGCCAGCACGGCGATGCTCACTGCAACCCCCAACGCCAGACCGACCGCGGAGCCGACTTCCTGGGTGGTGGTGAGCATGCCTCCGGCCAAACCATGGTCGGCAGCGGCGACCTGCTCGATGCCGGCGACGGTCCAGGCCGGAAACGCAATGCCGTAGCCGATCCCCGCCAGCAGCGTGCCGGGCAGCAGCGAGGAGGCCCAGGATGCATCCACCTGCAGCGATACTCCCAGCAGCGACAGCCCGCTAATGAACAGCAGCATGCCGCCGAGAATCACTGGTTTGGTGCCCAGCCTGGCGATCAGCGCGGGGCCGGCCCAGGCACTGCACAGGGTGAAGGCGATTGCCATCGGCAGCAGTCCCAAGCCTGCCTGGGTGGCGCTGAAATCGAGGATTTCCTGCATATACAAGGCCGCCACGACAAAGGTCGGCCCCAGGGCGGTATTGGCCAGCAGTGAGACCAGATTGGCGCCGCCGGTCATGGGGTGCGAAAAAACCGCAATCGGCATCAAGGGGGCCGCGACCTGCTTTTCCACCCAGACGAATGCTGCAAGCAGGACCATGGCCATGGCGATCAAGCCGTAGGTCGTGGGCGAGGCGAGGCCGACGTGCTCACTGTTGGCAAAGGCGAAGACCAGGGTCGCGGCACCGGCGGCCACCAGCATCGCGCCGCCGATATCCAAGCGTGGGGTTTCGGTGGTGGTATCCCGTTGGCCGACCGGCAGGTGGGTAGCGAGGGCAATCACCAGCATGCCGACCGGCACGTTGATCCACAGTACCCAGCGCCAACCCAGCAGGTCGGTGATCAGGCCGCCGAGAATCAGACCGCCGACAAAACCACTGGCGGCCACCGCCGTCCAGGCGCCGAGGGCCCGGTTACGCCGGGCCTGATCGGGAAACAGCGCCAGCAGCAGGGAAAACGCCGCCGGTGAAAAAAGCGCTGCGCCAAATCCCTGCATGGCACGGGTGCTGATCAGCATCGCCGGGCTTTGCGAGAAACCGCCGAGTAAGGAGCCGAGGGTAAAGATCGCCAGGCCGAGCAGAAAGACCCGGCGACGTCCGAACAGATCGGCGGCGCGGCCACCCAGCAACAGAAAACCGGCAATGGCTACACCGTAGGCGTTGATCACCCACTGCAAGGCGCCGGGAGTGAAGCCCAGGCTCTGCTGAATCTGCGGTAAGGGGATCATGGTGATGGAGAAGTCGAGCAAGGCCACGAACTGGGTCGTGCAGAGCAATATGAGGCAGAGCCGCCAGCGGGGGGAGGTCATACGGATATCCTGGTCGATGGACAGAGGCTGAATGTATTTAGTATTGCTAAACTTTTTGTATCATCGCTTCCAACTTATAGAAGACAAAACGATGATTTATCGTTGGTAAATTTAGGAAAACTAAACTCAATGATCCGATCACTACCACTGCTGGCGCTGCGCACCTTCGTCGAGGTGGGGCAGCGGGGTAGCATCAAGTCCGCCGCGCAAGCGTTGAGCGTTACCTCCGGCGCTGTCAGCCAGCAGATCCGGTTGCTGGAGGACCGCATCGGTCTGGCACTGTTCACCCGGCACAGGAGCGGCTTACGCCTGACCGAAGCCGGGGCCAGGGTGCATCCGTTGTTGCTCCAGGCTTTCGAGCAGATGCAGGTGGCGCTGCAGACCCTGGAGGTGATCAAGGCACGGCAGACCCTGACGGTGAGTACCGTGGCGACCTTTGCGGCTTCCTGGCTGGTGCCGCGCCTGGGCCGTTTCAATCAGCGCCATCCGGATATCGAGGTGCGGGTGGAAGCCACTTCCGCGGTGGTGGACATGCGGCGGGATCATGTGGATGTGGCCCTGCGCCACGGGCTCGGGGACTATCCCGGTCTGCACGTCATGCCCTTGATGGCCCCGGTTCTGGTGCCGGTGGCCAGCCCTGACTGGTTGGCTAAGGGGATTGAACTGCGGGAGCCCGAGGATTGCCTCTGCTATCCGCTGCTGCACGATAGCGACCGTGCGGATTGGTCGCTGTGGCTCGCGGCCCACGGTGTGGCACAGGACCCCCGTGCCGAACGGGGGACAGCGTTTGAAGACGATTTCCTGTTGATTCGTGCCGCCGAAGCCGGCCAGGGGCTAGCTTTGGTGCCTTTGCAGTATGCCCAGGAGGAAATTGCCGCCGGCCGGCTGGTGCAGGTGCTGGACAAACCCTGGCCGGCGCGCTTCGCCTATTACGTGGTGACACAACCACAGGCCCTGCAGCGCGACACGGTCAGGGCGTTTGTGGAATGGGTCATGGAGGAAGCGCAGGGGGGCGTTGATAGCGGGCTGTATCCGGTTGGCGAGCGGGAGTAACAGCGGTCTTCTCCCGGCAAATGTTTGGTGCGGGATCACTGTGCTTAGGCACGGAAAAACGTTGTAGGCCAGCACGGCCGAAGCAAACCCCGGCAAGACCCTTTCGCTGGGCACATTTTCTTGCCTCGGGCGGCACCTGTGACAGTGGGCCGCGCTGCGCTCAGAACGCTTTTGAGACAGTTCCTAGATTTATTCCCTGGTGCTTTTGTTATGGTCTGACGCCGGTTTTTTTTGCGCCGCATCAGTAGAAGGTCAGGTCTGGCACCCGTGTTGTCAGGCCAAACCATTCAGCCCTGCTGCGCAAGCCTCGTCCCTGAATGGATTGGACGTGACCCGGCTGGACGACGTGAAAGGTTGTCTTTCAGGTCATCAAGGAGCAAATGCACAATGAATGACGCCGTTCGGATGAGGACCATTTGCACAGGCCAGGCAATCACCATGCCGGGCGGTGGTGACGTGCACCTGATCGCGACCCCGCCCAAGCCCTGCGTGACCATCGTCGTGCATGGGGTCAACGACCTGGCCGGTTGCTACGAGCGCATCGAGCGCGGCTTGTGTCAGGGCCTGAATGAACGCCTGGACATGCCCTCGGTGCTGCCCAACGGGGTGAGCAGCCCAGGTTTTCTCCGGCCGGCCAGCTACAGCCTGCCTGAGGACGACGATGGCAAGGCGACCAACCCGGATGCGGTGTATTACCGGCGCAAGTTCAGTGCCGCGGCCAATGGCGCGGACACGCGAAGCGTGGTGATTCCGTTCTATTGGGGGTTTCGCGAAGAAGAGGAGGCAATCAACAAGACCGAGCCCCACGGTGAATGGCTGGACCGCAACAACAACCGCCTGGACAAGGCCGGCACCCTGGAGGGTGGGCATTTCGTCAATGCCACCACCAACCTTCCCGATATGTGGGGCAAGGGTTTCAACGGCAAGCTGTTTGGATTCATTTCCCTGGACTTCTTTGCCGGTGAGCTGACCCACCCGTTGTTTTCCGCACCCGGCCGGCGCTACATGGTGCTGGCCGCCATGCGTCTGGCGATGTTGATCAGGATCATCCGCA
>NZ_JAAARL010000048.1:0-3638 GCF_009908205.1 Pseudomonas sp. Fl5BN2
TTTATCGCTCATTACAACCATCGGCGTTGTCACTCTGCCTCGAACAACCTGCCGCCAGCTGCTTTTGAAAGGCTGGCGGCCTAATACTCCTACAGGATGGTCCAAAAAAACTGGACCACTACAAGCCGGCTCCTACAACAGCCCGCGGCATTCCGCCTCGTAGGAGCTGGCTTGCCAGCGAAGGCGTCATCGAGCCTTGTGCAAAACCTTCAGACCCCTTCGCCGGCAAGCCGGATCTTACGCAAGGGGGCGCCGTTCCTGAAACGAGGCCAGGGCTTTGGCCAGGCGTTGCTCCCGGGCGCTGGCGGCCAGGTCCAGCAGGGCCTGGTCCCGGGTCCATTGGCTGCGCCAAGGCTCAAGGCCGTTGGCGAACGCGGCGTCGATGTCAGGTCGCAATGCCTGGAACTGCATGAACAAGCCGCCCAATAGAATGTGCCCGCTACTCAAGCAGGTTTTTTGCCGACTGACTTCGGCGCAGCCCGCAAGCAATCCCAGCAACTGCAGTTGCAGGGGCTGCGGCCAGCCGCTGTCCTGCCCCACGCCATACAGCCAGGCGAGCATGGCACTCAGGACATAGATGTCCTCCAGGCTGCGGAAGGGTTTGACATAGGCGTCCCAGCCATCGCCAGCCAGCAATTCGCAAGCAGCGTTGTCGAGCACCAGACAACCGTGGCTGATCTCCGGCATCAGGGCGATGGCGGGCAGCGTCTCGACCTTGACCCCAGGCTCACCGGCATAGACCACCGTCAGGCGCAACGCTGGGCTCTCCCCCGGAGCCTCGCTACGGGCCGCCACCAACAGCCAGTCGGCGGCATCACCGGCGGTGACAAAGTCCTTGCGCCCGTGCAGGCGCAGATCCTCCAGCCGCGTTTGCATGTCCGCCGGACGCAGGCTGCGGCGTTCGGTCGCGCATAAAGCACCCAGGCTTTGCGGCGCGCTTGGCCACAACATGCGCAACGCCGCCTGGTACCCCACCAGGAATGCCAGCCCCGGCGTGGCCATCAGGCGCCCGCCGAGCACCGCCAACTCGAAGGGCGTGACACTGCCCAAATGTGCCAGCAAAGCCCCGTAACCCTCCGCCAGGTCGGGGTTTGCGGGCAATCGTTGACGGCTGTCGAGCAGGGCTTGCCAGGGCATTCGAAGGTCCTCAGGGGCTGTCATATAAGCATCACCAAAGCTTCATGGCGATGACACCGGGGCTACATAGCCTGACTTTGCACAACAAAGTCGATTGGCTGCAACCCAAGGCGGGTCGGTAGCCCGCACGGAGATTCACGATGACTCAGATCGCCCGCATCAGCGACACCGGCACTGAACGCCGTCTGCAAGCCGAACGCCTGATCGGCGCCCAGGCCCTGCAGGAAGCCCAGGCTCTGCGTTTCAACGTCTTCAGTGGCGAGTTCAACGCCAAGCTCAAGGGCGCGGAATTGGGTCTGGACATGGATGACTACGACGTTCATTGCAGCCACATCGGTGTGCGCGACCTGAACACCGGCCGCCTGGTGGCCACCACTCGCCTGCTGGACCACCAGGCCGCCAGCAGCCTGGGGCGTTTCTACAGCGAAGAGGAGTTCAGCCTGCATGGCCTGGTGCACCTCAAGGGCCCGATCCTGGAAATTGGCCGCACCTGCGTCGACCCGGCCTACCGCAACGGCGGCACCATCGCCGTGCTCTGGGGCGAACTGGCGGAAGTGCTCAACCAGGGCGGCTACAGCTACCTGATGGGCTGCGCCAGTATTCCAATGCAGGACGGCGGCGTGCAGGCCCACGCGATCATGCAGCGCCTTCGCGAACGCTACCTGAGCACCGAGCACCTGCGGGCCGAACCAAAGCACCCGCTGCCCAGCCTGGACCTCCCCTCCAATGTGATTGCCGAGATGCCGCCGCTGCTCAAGGCCTACATGCGCCTGGGGGCGAAGATCTGCGGCGAACCGTGCTGGGACCAGGACTTCCAGGTGGCCGACGTGTTCATCCTGCTCAAGCGTGACGAGTTGTGCCCGCGTTACGCCCGGCATTTCAAGGCGGCAGTCTGATGCGCCGGTTGCGGGTCTACGGGCGCATCGCCCGGGTATTGCTGGTGGTGGCGCTGGGCCTGATCATGGCCAGCATCTTTGGCCTGTTGGAGCGCCTGGGCACCGCCAACTCCATGCTCCGGCGCCAACGCTGGTCGCGCTTCTTCATGGCCCGCTTGAGCAATGCCCTGCCGTTCCGGATCACGGTACACGGCGAGTTGCCTCGCCAGCCGATGCTCTGGGTCAGCAACCATGTGTCCTGGACCGATATCCCACTGCTGGGCATGCTCACTCCGCTGTCCTTCCTGTCCAAGGCTGAAGTGCGCACCTGGCCCGTGGCCGGCTGGCTGGCAGCCAAGGCCGGCAGCCTGTTCATCCGTCGCGGCGCCGGCGACAGCCAGTTGATTCGCAAACAGATGACCCGCCACTTGCAGGAACAGCATCCACTGCTGCTGTTCCCCGAGGGCACCACTACCGATGGCCGTGGCCTGCGTACCTTCCACGGGCGCCTGCTGGCCAGCGCTATCGACGCCGAGGTGTCCCTGCAACCGGTGGCGATCCGTTACTTGCGGGACGGCCAGATTGATACCCTGGCGCCCTTCATTGGCGACGATGACTTGCTCTCACACCTGATGCGGCTGTTCGCCAATGATCAGGGCCGGGTAGAGATCCATCTGCTCAAGCCGATTGCCTGCCAGGGCCAGGAACGTGCGGCGCTGGCCTTCCAGGCTCAGCAAGCCGTGCACAAAGCCCTGTTCGGCGATGTTGCACAGCCTGCCGAACCACGCCGCAGCGGTGAACTGGTCGCCGCCTGAGCACCTCCCGCAGGAACCGGCTTGCGGGCGAAGAGGCCCCTGAGACAGGCACCGCCGACGAGGACGCCTTCGCTGGCAAGCCAGCTCCTACAGCAGCTTTTCATGCCCACCCAGTGAACTCCCATACTCTCGTAGGAGCCGGCTTGCCGGCGAAGAGGCCCTTGAGACAGGCACCGCCGACGAGGACGCCTTCGCTGGCAAGCCAGCTCCTACAGCGGTTTTTCATGCCCACCCAGTGAACGCCCATACTCTCGTAGGAGCCGGTTTGCCGGCGAAGAGGCCCTTGAGACAGGCATCACCGACGAGGACGCCTTCGCTGGCAAGCCAGCTCCTACAGCGGTTTTTCATGCCCACCCAGTGAACTCCCATACTCTCGTAGGAGCCGGTTTGCCGGCGAAGAGGCCCTTGAGACAGGCACCGCCGACGAGGACGCCTTCGCTGGCAAGCCAGCTCCTACAGCGGTTTTTCATGCCCACCCAGTGAACGCCCATACTCTCGTAGGAGCCGGCTTGCCGGCGAAGAGGCCCTTGAGACAGGCATCACCGACGAGGACGCCTTCGCTGGCAAGCCCGCTCCTACAGCAGTTTTTCATGCCCACCCAGTGAACTCCCATACTCTCGTAGGAGCCGGCTTGCCGGCGAAGAGGCCCTTGAGACAGGCATCACCGACGAGGACGCCTTCGCTGGCAAGCTGTTGTGGCTCAATGTTCCTGGACCACTCTGTAGGAGTTTCAACCTAAGGAAGCATCATGGGATTTCGGGTCGTTACCGCTGAAGAAAAGGCTGAAGCCATTCGCTTGGTCGTGGAGATG
>NZ_JAAARL010000049.1:0-3447 GCF_009908205.1 Pseudomonas sp. Fl5BN2
CCCCCGGCTCCTGCAGTCAAGCCTGCACCCGCCAGCAACAGCGCCGACGCCTTGCTGCACCTGGACAGCGAACTGCGCGCCGCCGCGCAACTGATCATGCAAGACGTGATCGACGATTTCGCCCCGCACATCGAAACCGAGATCAAGCGTCGCCTTGAAGCACGCCTGGAACGGCTGCTCGCCACAGCAACCAGCGGCAAGCCATAAACAGCAGTTACAGCCTCAAGCTGCAAGCGCAAGAAAAACACCGCCTCCCCCTCTTGCCGCTTATAGCTTGCAGCTGCCTTATGGCTTGCAGCGGCTCCCCTCCGCTATACTTGCCGGCTTTTCCTGAATAAATGCCAATAGGGTCCCGCCGCGCATGGATAAGACCTACCAGCCGCACGCCATTGAAACTTCCTGGTACCAAACCTGGGAGTCCGAGAACTACTTCGCCCCGCAAGGCGCGGGCGACTCTTACACCATCATGATCCCGCCGCCGAACGTCACCGGCAGCCTGCACATGGGCCACGGCTTCAACAACGCGATCATGGACGCCCTGATCCGTTTCCGCCGCATGCAGGGTCGCAACACCCTGTGGCAGCCAGGTACCGACCACGCCGGTATCGCCACCCAAATGTTGGTAGAGCGTCAGATCGAAGCCCAGGGCCAGAGTCGTCACGACCTGGGCCGGGAAAAATTCCTTGAGAAGGTCTGGGAGTGGAAGGATCAGTCCGGTGGCAACATCAGCCGCCAGATCCGCCGCCTGGGCTCCTCCGTGGACTGGAGCCGCGAGCGCTTCACCATGGACGACGGCCTCTCGGAGGCGGTGAAGGAAGCCTTCGTACGCCTGCACGAAGACGGCCTGATCTACCGCGGCAAGCGCCTGGTCAACTGGGACACCAAGCTGCACACGGCGATTTCCGACCTTGAAGTGGAAAACCACGACGAGAAAGGCTTCCTGTGGAACCTGAAGTACCCGCTGGCCGACGGCGCCAAGACCGCTGAAGGCAACAACTACCTGATCGTCGCCACCACCCGTCCGGAAACCATGCTCGGCGACTCCGCCGTGGCCGTGAACCCTGAAGACGAGCGCTATAAGGCGCTGATCGGCAAGTTCGTCGAGCTGCCCCTGGTGGGCCGGCGCATCCCGATCATCGCCGATGATTACTGCGACCCTGAATTCGGCACCGGCTGCGTGAAGATCACCCCGGCCCACGACTTCAACGACTACGAAGTCGGCAAGCGCCACAACCTGCCGCTGCTGAACATCTTCGACAAGAATGCCGCTGTCCTCCCTGCCTGCCAGGTGTTCAACCTGGACGGCAGCCTGAACCAGAGCATCGACGGCAAGATCCCGGCCGAATACGTGGGCCTGGACCGCTTCGAGGCGCGCAAGCAGATCGTCGCGGCGTTCGACGCCGCCGGCCTGTTGGTCAGCGTCGACGACCACGCCCTGAAAGTACCGAAAGGCGATCGTTCCGGCACCATCATCGAGCCGTGGCTCACCGACCAGTGGTACGTATCGACCAAACCATTGGCCGAGCCTGCGATTGCTGCCGTTGAAGACGGCCGCATTGCCTTCGTACCCAAGCAATACGAAAACATGTACTTCTCCTGGATGCGCGACATCCAGGATTGGTGCATCAGCCGCCAGCTGTGGTGGGGCCACCGGATTCCGGCCTGGTACGACGAGTCGGGCAAGGTATACGTCGGTCGCGATGAAGCCGAAGTCCGAACCAAGCACAACCTCGGTCCGGACGTTGCCCTGCAGCAGGACAACGACGTGCTCGACACCTGGTTCAGTTCGGGCCTGTGGACGTTCTCCACCCTGGGCTGGCCGGAGCAGACCGACTTCCTCAAGACCTTCCACCCAACCGACGTGCTGGTCACCGGTTTCGACATCATTTTCTTCTGGGTTGCCCGGATGATCATGCTCACCATGCACCTGGTGAAGAACGAAGACGGCACGCCACAGGTTCCGTTCAAGACCGTGTACGTCCACGGCCTGGTGCGCGATGGCCAGGGCCAGAAGATGTCCAAGTCCAAGGGCAACGTCCTCGACCCGCTGGACATCATCGACGGCATCGACCTCGAAACCCTGGTGCAGAAGCGCACCACCGGCCTGATGCAGCCGAAACTGCAGAAGTCCATCGAGAAGCAGACCCGCGCCGAATTCGCCGACGGCATCGCCAGCTACGGCACCGACGCCCTGCGCTTCACCTTCTGCTCCCTGGCCACCACGGGTCGCGACATCAAGTTCGACATGGGCCGCGTCGAGGGTTATCGCAACTTCTGCAACAAGATCTGGAACGCCGCGCGCTACGTGCTGGACAAGGGCGAAGACTGCGGCCAGAACGGCGAAGCCTATGAGCTGTCCCTGGCAGATCGCTGGATCATCTCGCAGTTGCAACGTACCGAAGCCGAAGTCACCCGCCAGCTCGACCAGTTCCGTTTCGACCTGGCCTCGCAGGCCTTGTACGAGTTCATCTGGAACCAGTACTGCGACTGGTACCTGGAACTTTCCAAGCCAGTGCTGTGGGACGAGAACTCGCCGGTCGAACGCCAGCGCGGCACCCGTCGCACCCTGGTTCGGGTGTTGGAAGTAGCCCTGCGCCTGGCCCACCCGTTCATGCCGTTCATCACCGAGGAAATCTGGCAGCGCCTGGCGCCGCTGGCGGGTGCCGAAGGCAAGACCATCATGCTGCAACCTTGGCCAGTGGCTAACGAAGCACGCATCGACCAGGCTGCCGAAGACGACATCGAATGGCTCAAGGGCCTGATGCTCGGCACCCGTAACATCCGTGCCGAAATGAACATCGGCCCGGGCAAGCCCCTGACCCTGTTCCTGAAGAACGTCAGTGCCGAAGACCAGCGTCGCCTGACCGAGAACGAAGCCTTGCTGAAGAAGCTGGCCAAGCTCGAATCCATCACCGTACTGGCTGCCGGCGACGAAGCACCACTGTCCGCCACCGCCCTGGTAGGCGAGATGGAAGTGCTGGTTCCAATGGCTGGCCTGATCGACAAGGGCGCCGAACTGGCGCGCCTGGACAAGGAAATCCAGCGCCTGCAGGGCGAAGTGCAGCGGGTGGGCGGCAAGCTGTCCAACGCTTCCTTTGTCGACAAGGCCCCGGCTGAAGTGATCGAGAAGGAGCGTGCCAGACTGGCCGAGGCCGAACAGGCCCTGGGCAAGCTGGCCGAGCAGCACGCGCGGATCTCCAGCCTGTAACGGCGATCGACGCGACATAAAGAGGGAGGCCCAGACAGGCCTCCCTTTTCTATGGGTCGAAAGATCACCTTCCTGGGCAAGCCCGCGCCTAAACGCACTCGACCCCGCAGCAGGTACGCAGCGTTGCTGCAGGAGCCGGCATGCCGGCGAACAGCCCGCCCCGACACTACAAGATATGGGACAATGCCCATCACTTTGAACCACCCCCGAATCGACTCCCCCATGACCGCCCCCACGAC
>NZ_JAAARL010000004.1:0-401551 GCF_009908205.1 Pseudomonas sp. Fl5BN2
GGGGGACGGGGTTGGGGTATCGCTGCCGCGTTCGACGCAGATGCTGGTGGCCTTGCTGGCCATCGCCAAACTCGGGGCGACCTACATCCCGATGGATCCCGATTATCCGCAAGAACGCCTGAACACCATCGTTGAAGTGGCCAAGCCGGTTCTGCTGCTGGTCGAGCACACGGGGCGCTATTGGCCCGCTCGCGGGGTGAGATGCTGCGCACTGGACGATGCACAGGTGCGGACGTGGATCAGTCGCCAGTTTGCGCAAAACCCCCAGAGGGCGGCTAGTCATGCGCTCGATGCGGCCTACGTACTGTTCACCTCGGGTTCTACCGGGACGCCCAAGGGCGTGGTCATTCCCCATGGCTGCCTGAGCAACTTCCTGTTCTCTATGCAGCGGCAGGTGCAACTGCAACCAGGCGACCGTTTTCTGGCGACCACCACCTTGAGTTTCGATATCGCCGGCCTGGAGCTGTTCCTGCCGCTGATCAGCGGGGCGCAGGTCATCATTGCCTCCCGGGAGGTGGCGGTCGACCCGGTTTTGCTGGCGGCGCAGATCAGCCACCAGCGGATCACCCACCTGCAAGGTACGCCTGCCCTCTGGCAGGGTCTCGTGGAGCACCAGCCACAAGCCTTGGCGTCTCTGACAGCGCTGGTGGGCGGTGATTCGCTGTCCAATCGCCTGGCCGGAGACATGTGTCGCCTGGCGCACCGGGTCTATCACGTGTACGGCCCGACCGAGACCACGATATGGTCCACCTTGCACAGGTTGGACAGTGACGCCGGCGATGCCTTGTCGATCGGCAGCCCGATCCTCAATACCCAGGTTTACATTCTCGACTCGGGCCTGCAGCCGCTGCCTTCCGGCCAGGCCGGCGAGCTGTATATCGCCGGACAGGGGCTGGCACGCGGCTATCTTTCGCGACCGGACATTACCAGTGACCGTTTTGTCGCTAATCCCTATGGGGGCAAAGGCAGCCGGATGTACCGCACTGGCGACCTGGCGTATTTCGGCTCGGACCAGTGCCTGTACTTCCTGGGACGTGCTGACAATCAGGTGAAAATTCGCGGTTACCGTATTGAACTGGGGGAGATTGAAGCGGCGCTGGGACTTTGCCCCGGGGTGAAAAGTGCGGTGGTCGTGGCCCGGGCCGAGCCAAAACAGTTGGTGGGTTATGTGGTGGCCGATGAAGGTCAGGCGTTATCCAGTCGAAAACTGCGGCAGGCGATCGGCGAGCAGCTGCCGGACTATATGGTGCCTGCGGCGATCATGATATTGCCGGCACTGCCCTTGACCCCCAACGGCAAAATCAATCGCGCGGCGCTGCCTGCGCCGACGTTCGAGGCCCGCAGCGCGCAAGGCGCCATAACCTCCCAGGAACAGGTGTTGTGCGGTGTGTTTGCCGAGGTGCTGGCAATCGCGCCACCGGGAGTTGACGAGAGCTTCTTCGACCTGGGTGGCCATTCGCTGCTGGCGATGCAATTGGTCAGCCGCCTGCGTTCGATATTCCAGGTGGAGTTGCCGTTGAAGGCCGTGTTCGATGCGCCTACGGTCGGGCAGTTGTGTGAGGTGATTGGCCGCAGTGGGCTTGCCCCCTTGCGCCCGGCGCTGGAACAACGGCCACGCCCGGCGCTCCTGCCGATGTCTTTTGCCCAGCAACGTCTGTGGTTTCTCGAGGAAATGTCTCCCAGCTCCGCCTATAACATGCCGCTGGTCCTACAGATCGAGGGGGCGCTGGACGAGATGAGCCTGCGTCTCGCCGTGCGGGATGTGCTGTTGCGCCATCAGAGCCTGCGCACGTTGCTGTTGCGGCAGGAGGGCGTGGCGGTCCAGCAGGTTGTCGAGGCCACGCGACTGGTGTTTCAGCTCGAGCGTCAAGAGGTCAAGGCCGATCAGGTGCAGCAGTGCGTGCTACAAGCCAGCCGGCAACATTTCCAGCTGTCTCGGGAGTTGCCGGTCAAGGGTGTGCTCTATGCCCTGGATGCCGAACACCATGTGTTGCTGTTGCTGGTCCACCACTCGGCGGGAGACGGTGGTTCGCTGCGGCCGCTGATGAACGATCTGGCCACGGCGTACCGCGCCTGGAGCCAGGGCGGTGCGCCGGACTGGCAAGCGCTGCCCGTGCAATATGCCGATTATTGCCTCTGGCAACGGCAATTGCTGGGGGATGAGCAGGCTCCGAGCGCTACCGGCCAACAACAGATCCAGTATTGGAAACAGCAACTCGCCGGTCTGCCTGACGAACTCAGCCTGGCCACCGACCATCCTCGTAGAACGTTGCCGACCCATCAAGGGGCCCAGGTCGCGCTGGAGTTACCGGCATCGCTGTATCCGGCACTCCTGGGGCTGGCGCAAAGCAACGGCGCCAGTCTGTTCATGGTGCTCCAGGCCTGCCTGGCGCTGTTTCTCCATCGTATGGGAGCGGGCACCGATATTCTTCTGGGCGCCCCGGTCGATGGGCGAACGGATCAGGCGCTGACCGATTTGATCGGCTTCTTCGTCAATACCCTGGTGCTGCGTACGGACCTCTCCGGGGACCCCGATATGCCGACACTGATTGCCCGAGTGCGGGAGACCACCCTGCAAGGGATCGCCCATCAGGACGTGCCCTTCGAGCGGATCGTCGAAGAGCTCAATCCCGTTCGCTCGCTGTCCCGGCATCCGTTGTTCCAGATCATGCTGGTGTTGCAGAACCACGAGCGCTCCACGGCGGACTTTTCCCCGCTGAGAGTCGAACAGCAGGAACTGGAAGCCACCACGGCAAAGTTCGACCTGTCATTCGTCTTCGATGAGGATCGTGCGGCGGGGCTGCTGCGCGGTCATATCGAATACTCCACGGACCTCTACGAGGCGCGCACCGTAAGCGCTTTTGCCGAGCGTTTTGCCAGGCTGCTCACGGCCGTTGTCGAGCAGCCGCAGCAACGCATCAGCCAGTTTGCCTTGCTGGCGCCAGCAGAGCGCAGAGATGTGTTGCAGGCATGGAACGATACCTGTCGCCCGCTGCCTGAAGGCTCTCTGGCGACCTTGTTCGAGCGCCAGGTACGGCGTACACCTGAGGCGATCGCGGTCAGCGCGGGGCAGCAGCGCTTGAGTTATGGGCAGTTGAATGCCCTGGCCAACCGGTTGGCCCATCGACTGCTGGCGCTGGCCGACGGTGGCGAGCCCTGTATCGGCCTGCTGCTGGAGCGCTCGATCGAATGTGTGGTGGCCATGCTGGCGACGATCAAGGTGGGCGGCGCCTACGTGCCTCTG
The DNA here is from genome assembly GCF_009908205.1 of Pseudomonas sp. Fl5BN2. Taxonomy (NCBI): domain Bacteria; kingdom Pseudomonadati; phylum Pseudomonadota; class Gammaproteobacteria; order Pseudomonadales; family Pseudomonadaceae; genus Pseudomonas; species Pseudomonas sp. Fl5BN2. Next base: position 3,245 of record NZ_JAAARL010000004.1, read on the forward strand.
CGCCCTGGCGACCCTGTCGAGCGCCAGCAAATTATGCTGGATGACGCGGGTGTGCGGATTCTGCTGAGCGACTCGGCCATCGGGATGCCGGCCCTGCAGGTGGAACATGTGGTGTTCGTCGATGAAGACGCTACCTTGCCTGCCGGGGATTTCGCTGATCCGCAGCGTCAAGTTGCCCCAGACAGTCTGGCTTACATCATGTATTCCTCGGGTTCGACCGGCACCCCGAAAGGGATCGCGGTTACCCAGGGTAATGTCATCAGCCTGGCCTGCGATCAGTCTTGGCGCCAGGATGACTATCAACGGGTGCTGCTGCATTCGCCGATAGCGTTCGATGCCTCCACCTTCGAGTTCTGGGTTCCCTTGCTGCATGGCGGGCGGCTGATCGTCGCCCCCAGGGGCGAACTGGATGTCGCCAGCCTGGCGGACATCATCGTGCGTGAGGACGTCTCGGCGCTGTGGTTGACCGCAGGCTTGTTCCGCCTGATCGCCGAAGAGGAGCCAGATTGCCTGGCCGGGGTTCGGCAGATTCTGGCCGGAGGCGATGTGCTGCCCAAGGCCGCTGTTGCCGCCTTGCTCGCCCGTCATCCACACCAGACGATCATCAATGGCTACGGCCCGACTGAAGCCACCACCTTTACCACGCTGCACAGGATGCGCTCGAAGCCGCCGCAAACCACCTCGGTGCCCATCGGCTCGCCGCTGGACAATACCCGGGTCTATGTCCTGGACAACTATCTGCAGCCGGTTCCGGTGGGGGTCCAGGGCGAGTTGTATATCGCCGGTACCGGCCTGGCCAGGGGGTATGTCAATAACCCGAGGTTGACTGCCAAACACTTTGTCGCCAACCCCTTCGGTGCCCCGGGCGAGCGTCTATACCGCTCCGGCGATCTGGTGCGTTGGCACGCCGATCAGGTGCTGGAGTATCTCGGGCGCAGTGACAGTCAGTTGAAAATTCGCGGTTTCCGTATTGAAACCGGGGAAGTGGAGGCAGTTCTGGCGCAGTGTCTTGGCGTCGCCCAGGTGCTGGTCAAGGACTTCGAGGGCCGCCCGGGCAGCAAGCAGCTCGTGGCTTATGTCATTGCGCAAGAGGGGGCGGATTGCGAGCCGGCGAGTGTGATCGTGCATGCCCGGACGCATTTGCCGGACTACATGGTGCCGGCGGCGGTGACGCTGCTGGAACAGTTCCCGCTGACGGCCAATGGCAAGATCGATCAGCGGGCGCTACCGGCGCCCGAGTTCACCGGGGGGCAGGGGCGTCATGCACGCAACGCTCAGGAGGACCTGCTGTGCCGTCTGTTCGCCGACGCCTTGGGGATTGACGCGGTCGGCATCGACGACAATTTCTTCGAGCTGGGCGGGCACTCGCTGCTGGCCATGCGCCTGATCAACAGTATTCGCAAGGCGTTCAATGTCGAGTTGAGTGTGCGCAGCCTGTTCGAGGCGCCCTGTGTGGCGCAGCTCGGCGAGCAGTTGACGCAGGGCGCTCCGGCCCGTCCGGCCTTGCAGGCCAGGCCGCGTCCGGAACAACTGCGGTTGTCCTTCGCGCAGCAACGGCTGTGGTTGATCGATCGCATCGAGGGTCGTAAAGCCACCTACAACATGCCGCTGGTAGTGCACCTCGATGGCACTGTGGATGAGCAGGCGCTGGCGGCAGCCTTGAACGATGTGGTGCAGCGCCACGAGTCGTTGCGCACGCAATTTCATGAGCAGCCCGATGGCCAGGTGTATCAGTACATCGTCGGTGCCGAGGCTTCGGCCTGCGAGCTGCTTTGCCACGATGTGACCGCCGAACAGCTGCCCGGCGCGCTGGCGCAGGCCAGCCTGCATCTTTTCGATCTGGCCCGGGAAAACCCGTTCCGCGCCTGGCTGTTCCGCCAGGACCAGCAACGGTCGGTGTTGTTGCTGTTGATGCACCACATCGCCAGCGATGGTGCTTCTCTGGAGCCGTTGATGGAGGACTTCTCGGCAAGTTACAACGCTCGCCTCCAGGGGCAGGCGCCACAGTGGCGGGCGTTGAGCGTGCAGTATGCTGATTACACGCTCTGGCAGCATGAGCTGCTGGGGGATGGACACGACGCGCAAAGCACACTGAGCCGGCTGCTCGATTACTGGAAGCAGGCCCTCGACGATCTCCCTCAAGAGCTGCCGCTGCCATTTGACCGGCCACGCGGGTTGGCCGCCAGCTACCGTGGCGAGCACCTGTACTTCCAGATCGAACCGGCCCTGCACCAAGCCTTGCAAACCCTGGCGCGCCAGCACAATGCAAGCCTCTACATGCTCCTGCAAGCAGCCTTGTCGGTGCTGCTGAACCGCCTGGGAAGCGGCACCGACATTCCCTTGGGCATGGCCATTGCCGGGCGCACCGATGCCGCGTTGGCACCCTTGGTGGGGTTCTTCACCAATACCCTGGTGCTGCGCACCGATGTATCCGGCAATCCGTCCTTCAACACCTTGCTCAAGCGCGTGCGTGAGCAGGCGCTGCAGGCGTATGCCCACCAGGAGGTACCGTTCGAGACGCTGGTCGAGGCCCTCAACCCGGAACGCTCCCTGGCCCGCCATCCACTGTTTCAGGTGATGCTGGTCCTGCAGAACCAGGCGAGGGGGGCTCTTGAGCTGGATCGGCTGCAGTCGCGGGTCGAGGTGCCGCAACTGCCGGTGGCCAAATTCGACTTGACCTTCAATATCATCGAGGGACCGTTGCACGATGGCCTGGCCGGTGAACTCAGAGGGGAGATCGAATATGCCACGGACCTGTTCGACGCACAGACGGTCAGTTGCATCGCCGGTTACTTCATCAACCTGATCTCGGCCATCGTACAGGCTCCGCACACGCCGATCGCGCAACTGCCGATCCTGGCTCCACAGCAGCGTCAGCAGATCCTCGTCGACTGGAGCGCCAACCATCGCGAAACGCTGCCGGCCAGGACCTTCCCCGAACAGTTCGAGTATTTTGTGCGGCACAGCCCCGATGCGCCGGCGCTGCTCGGCGATGGCATCCGCCTGACCTATGCCCAGCTGAATCAGCGAGCCGAGCGGCTGGCGCGGCATATACGGATGCAGGGCATCGGCGTCGAGGACGTGGTGGCTATCGCCTTGCCACGTTCGGTGGAGATGATTGTCAGTCTGCTGGCGATCCTCAAGGCCGGCGCTACCTACCTGTCGCTGGACCCGGACTATCCGCAGGAGCGTTTGCGTTACATGCTGGAAGACGCCGCGCCCCGGCTCTTGCTCAGCGACCGAGCGACCTCGGACAAACTTTCCGCCGCCTGCCCGTGCGTGTATCTGGATGACCCTCAGACTCAAGCGCTGTTGGCCAGCCTGAGCGACAGCCCGGCCGTTTCGCTGTCCAGCGGCCTGCAGGTCGATAATGCGGCTTATGTGATCTACACCTCAGGCTCCACAGGGCGGCCCAAGGCGGTGTGGGTGACCCATCGAGGCATCAACAGCCTGGCGACGAGTGTGCGAGAGGCATTCAAGGTCACGGCCCAGAGTCGTGTTCTGCAGTTTGCATCGCCAAGCTTCGACGCGGCGTTCTGGGACATCAGCATGGCGCTGCTCAATGGGGCCAGACTGGTCATCGCCGATGCCGACAGCCTGTTGCCGGGCGAGGCCCTGAGTCGGCTGATCGACGAGCAGGGGGTGACCCACGCCACCTTGCCGCCCGTTGGCCTGGCGGTCATGCCCCGCGAGAATACGCTGCCAACGCTGAATACCCTGGTGGTAGCAGGCGATGCCTGCCAGCCGGAACTGGTCGAGTACTGGTCCAGGGGGCGACGCATGATCAATGCCTACGGCCCCAGCGAGGCCACTGTCTGCTCGACCATCAGCCCACCCTTGGCAGGGCGCACCCCGCCGTCCATCGGCTCACCAATCATCAACAGCCAGGTCTATGTCCTGGACCGCTACCTGCAACCTGTGCCACCGGGGGTGGACGGTGATCTGTACATCGCTGGCCAGGGGCTGGCCCGCGGTTACATGAAACAGCCCCAGCTGACCGCGGAGCGCTTTGTGGCCAACCCCTACGGGGCATCGGGAAGCCGGATGTACCGCAGTGGCGATGTGGCTCGCTGGCGCACCGATGGCCAGTTGATCTTTGTCGGGCGGGCGGACCAGCAGATCAAGATTCGCGGCTTCCGGGTCGAACTGGGGGAGATCGAGTCGGTATTGCTGCAGCACGCGGCGGTGGCTCAGGTCGCGGTCATCATGCGCGAAAGTGCCTCGGGCAATAAGCAGTTGCTGGGCTATGTGGTTCCCCATGACGCGGATTTCGATCCGAGGAACCTGCGTCAGTATCTGCTCGCGCAGTTGCCGGATTACATGGTGCCCGCCGCGCTGATCAAGCTCGAGAGCATTCCGACGACACCGAATGGCAAGCTGGATCGGCGTGCGCTTCCCGAGCCCGAGCTGACTCAGAGCGATGCGCGCAGGGCACGTAACCAGAAGGAACAGACGCTCTGTGAGCTGTTTGCCGAGGTGCTTGGCCTGGCACAGGTCGGGATCGATGACAGCTTCTTCGAGCTGGGTGGCGACAGCATCACGGCGATTCAACTGGTGGCACGTGCCCGGCTCAAAGGCTGGCGTCTGCTGCCCCGGCAGATATTCGAACACAAGCACCCAGCGGCCCTGGCCCTGCAGCTCGAGCCGCTTGACGAGGCATCTGGAGAGGAGCAGATCGCCGCTGTCGGGACCTTGCCGGCCACGCCGATCATCCACTGGCTGGCGGACAATCCCGGTTCAATCGAGGGTTTCGCTCAATCGGTATTGCTCCAGGTGCCCAGTCAACTGAGCGCACCGGCGTTGCGTCAGCTCATGGCATTGCTGGTGCGACATCACGATGTGCTGCGGCTGCGAGCGACACGTAGCACAGGTCAGCCCTGGCAGTTGGAAGTCCTAGGCACCGATCAGGCCGAGTCGGCACTGACGCTGCAAGTGGTCAACGCCGCGGCGCTGGATGACGAGCAGTTGCGCCAGAGTATCGTGACCCATGCCGAGCAGGCCAAACGGCGGCTGTCGCCCGAGCAGGGGCGCATGACGGCGGTGGTGTGGTTCGAGCGTGGGCCGGACAAGCCGGGGCGCTTGCTTTGGACCTTGCATCACCTGGCGGTGGACGGGGTTTCCTGGCGCATCCTGGTGTCCGATCTGGAAGCGGCCTGGCAGGCGCTGGTCGCCGCCAGAACCCCCGTGCTGGCTCCAGTACAGACCTCATTCCGTGCCTGGGCCCACAGGCTGGCGGCCGAAGCCGCGGGGCGCGCCGAACAGCTGCCGTATTGGACAGGGGTATTGAGTTCGTCCGACCCGCTGTTGAGTGCGCGCGCCCTCGACCCTGGTCAAGACACCACGCAGCACAGCTCATCCCTGCAGGTCGAGTTGCCTGGAAGCTTTACCCAGCCTTTGCTCGGCAGTGTGCCGGCGCTCTTCCATGGTGGGGTCAATGATGTACTGCTGGCGGCGTTTGCCCTGGCTATCGGCGATTGGCGTCGACGCTTCACGGTCGGGCAGGGCACGCCGGTTCTGCTGGATGTCGAGGGCCATGGTCGAGAAGCCATGGCCGGCACCGAGCTGTCGCGCACGGTCGGTTGGTTTACCAGTCTGTACCCGGTGTGCCTGGATCCGGGGCGGGTGCGGATCGAGGATCCGGCCAGCCTGGGGCAGGCGATCAAACGAATCAAGGAACAACTGCGTCAGGTGCCCGGCAATGGTCTGGATTTCGGGCTGCTGCGTTATCTCGATCCGACGACGGCGCCGCAATTGGCCGCCATGGGTAGCAGGCAGATCGGCTTCAACTACATGGGCCGCCTGGCGGCCGGCAACGAGCGCGACTGGACGCCGATCAAGGACTCGGTCCTGCTCGATCCGGCGGCCGATGCCGATTTCGCCTTACCTCATGGAATTTCATTGAACGCGGTAGCCCAGGAGCGCTCGGGAGAGACGGTGCTGGTCGCCAATTGGACCTGGGCCGTGCAGCTGTTCAGCGCCACTGATATCCAGGCTCTGGCCGAGCGTTGGTTCCACTGGTTGCGAGCATTTTCCCAACTGGGCAAAACATCTGGAGTCGGCGGGCTGACGCCTTCCGACCTGGGCATGGTTAGCGTGGAGCAGTTGGCTCTCGACAAATTGCAAAGCAAGTGGAAGAAGAAAAAATGAATATTGAAGTGGTTGAAATACTTCCCCTGTCTCCTTTGCAGAAAGGCTTGCTGTTCCATCTGCTCTACGACAGCGAAGGTAGCGATGCCTACCATGTCCAGCAAGTTTTCGAGCTTGCGGGAACGCTGGACAGCGCGACTCTCAAGCATGCCGTGGAATGCCTGCTGCAACGCCATCGGCATCTGTGCGCGGGCTTCGAGTATGAAGAGTTGGCCGAGCCGGCGCAGATCGTCCTAAGCGGGTTACCGCTGCCATGGCGCGAGATCGACCTCAGCCAACTGTCCCCGCAGCTACAGAGACAGGCTCTAGACAAAGAGCTGCAGGCCGATTATGCGCAGCGCTTCGACCCTCAGGACCCGCCATTACTGCGTTTTACCCTGATCAGGCTCAGCGACAGGCTTCACCAACTGGTGTTCACCAATCATCACCTATTGCTCGATGGCTGGTCGATCCCCGTGCTGCTCAAGGAGTTGTTCAGCCTCTATAACACTGGCGGTGACAGTCGCGGGTTACCTCCTGCGACGGCCTATCGTCAGTACCTGCAGTGGCTGAGTGAACGCGACCAGGAGCAGATGCGACAGGTGTGGTCGGACACATTGGCGGGGTTATCCAGTCCTACCTGCCTGGGCAAGGGCCGGGTGAGTCAGGACAAGCGCCCGCAGGCCCTGTGCCATGACTTGAGCAAAGACCGTAGCTTGCAACTGGTGCAGTTGGCCAAGCGCCTTGGAGTCACCCTCAACACCTTGATCCAGGGGGCTTGGGGCGTCTTGCTGGGAGAGATGAGCGGCACTCAGGATGTAACGTTCGGAGTCACGGTGTCCGGGCGTCCGGGGGAGTTGGAGGGGGTCGAGCAGATAGTCGGTCTGCTGATCAATACCATGCCGTTGCGCTTGCGCTTTAGCCTGGCGGAGTCCTTCTCCACGTTGCTGCAACGGGTACAGGCGGAGCAGGCCAGGCTCCTTGAGCACCAATACTTGGAACTGACCACGATTCAGACCGACAGCGGTCACGAGAAGTTGTTTGACACCCTGGTGGTTTTTGAAAACTATCCGTTGCTGGACGGCACTAGCGATTCGCCAGAAGCAGCGCTGGCTATATGCTTGGCCGGGCATACAGGAGGCGACGCCTCGCATTACCCGCTGGGCCTGGTCGCTGTACCAGGCGAGCAATTGCAGCTGCGTTTCAGTTGGCTGCCGTCGTTGTTCGATGACAAGTCAGTCGCGCGGCTGGCGGAGCGCTTCGAGTATCTGCTGCAGGCGATGGTCGAATACCCCGACCGCCCCATAGGCCTATTGCCTTTGCTGTTGCCACGGGAACAACAGGCCCTGCAATGGCCGGAGATGTCGAGCCCACAAATAGGCGCCAGCTTGACACGGATCTTTGAGGAGCAGGTCAGGCAGACGCCGCTGGCCATTGCCTTGAGCGCTGAAGGTGGCCAGATAAGTTACGCCGAGCTTAATCGCCGTGCTAACCGTCTGGCGCGGTATTTGGTGAGCCAGGAGGTGGGGTGCGAGGAAGTCGTGGCGCTGACCCTGACACGCTCGACAGAGATGATCGTGGCCTTGTTGGCGGTGCTCAAAAGCGGGGCAGCCTACTTGCCGCTGGACCCGCAGAGTCCCCCGGAGCGGATCGCGTTCATTGTGTCCGATGCGCAACCACGGCTGCTGCTGACTCAGCGCGACGTCGGACAGTGCGTAGATTCGTGGGTGCCCTGTCTGGTGCTCGACGACGAGAGCGGGCGGGCGCTGATCGACGGTTTCGACGGTGAGGATCTGCAGGCCTGGGAGCTGGTTCGGCCCATGAGCCCCGACAACCTGGCTTACATCATCTACACCTCGGGCTCTACTGGAAATCCCAAAGGTGTGTTGATCTCCCATCGAAATGTAGTCCGTCTGTTCGCAGCGACCCAACACTGGTTTCATTTCGACAGCCTGGATGTCTGGACGTTGTTTCACTCTTACGCTTTCGATTTTTCTGTCTGGGAAATCTGGGGCCCGCTGTTGCACGGCGGTCGCCTGCTGATAGTACCCTATGAAGTCAGTCGCTCGCCCTTAGCGTTCCTGCAACTGTTAGTCGATGAACAGGTGACGGTGCTCAATCAGACGCCGTCGGCGTTCTATCAAATGATCGAGGCCGATCAGCAAGCGCCGCAGCAGGGTGATCGACTGAGCCTGCGCTATGTGATTTTTGGCGGCGAAGCCCTGGACCTGGCACAGGTCGAGCGCTGGTATCTGCGCCATGCAGCGGATACGCCGACGCTGGTGAATATGTATGGCATTACGGAAACCACCGTGCATGTCAGCTACCAGGCATTGCATGAGGAATTGGTGCGCAACCAGCGTGACAGCCTGATCGGTGGGGCGATTCCCGATCTACGGATCTATGTCCTGGATGATGCCCTGCGTCCGGTGCCCGTCGGGGTCGAGGGCGAGATGTACATCGCCGGAGCCGGACTTGCCCGGGGTTACTTGAACCAGGTCGAACTGAGCGCCACGCGGTTTGTCGCCGATCCTCACGGTGCACCGGGTACGCGCATGTACCGCTCCGGTGACCTGGCCTGCTGGCGCGAGAATAACAGTCTCAGCTATCTCGGCCGAGCCGACCAGCAGGTGAAGATTCGTGGCTTTCGCATTGAGCTGGGGGAGATCGAGTCGGTCCTGGCCGAGCATGTCCAAGTGGCCAACGCGGTGGTCTTGCTCCGCGAGGATCGTCCAGGCCAACAACAGTTGGTTGCCTATGTCACGGCCCATGAGGAGGCTGGGGTCGATACTCAGGTCTTGCGTGAGTACCTGGTCAGTCGCTTGCCTGATTACATGATGCCAACGGCAATAGTGTCGTTACAGGCTTTCCCGTTGACCCTCAATGGCAAGCTGGACCGCCGCGCCTTGCCCGCACCGGTGTTACACAGCCAGGGGGGGCGACGTCAGCCAGACAGCCCGCAGGAGGAAATCCTCGCCAGCCTATTTGCCGAGGTTCTGGGGGTGGAAGCGCTGGCGATGGACGATGACTTCTTTAGCCTGGGTGGTCATTCATTGTTGGTCATGCGCCTTATCAGTCGGATCCGCACTCGTTTTGCAATCGACCTGCCGATTCGGGCGGTGTTCGAAGCGCCTTCAGTGGCGCAACTGGCAAAGCGTCTGGGCGATGGCCAGCAGGCACGACAAGCATTGACGGCGCAACCGCGCGAGGCGTTCCCCGCGCTGTCGTTCGCACAGCAGCGCATGTGGTTGCTTGATCAGCTGGATGATCAAGCCACGTACAACATGCCTTTGGCGTTACGTTTGCGAGGCCCGCTGCAGCCGCTTGCGCTGCAAGGGGCACTGAACGACCTGCTGGCTCGACATGAGATCCTGCGCACGCTTTATTGCCTGCACGAGGAGCAACCGTATCAGCACATTCTTGCGCCAGATGCGGCCCTTATCGAGCTGGAGTGTCATAGGTTGGTCACTGATGACCTGGCGCAGCGGCTGGATGCGGCTGCCACCTGCGATTTTGATCTGAGCAAGGATCTGCCTGTTCGTGGATGGCTTTTTGCATTGCCCGAAGCACAGGAACACGTCCTGCTGTTGGTGTTCCATCACATCGCGTGCGACGGCGGCTCATTGTGGCCGATCTGGCGAGATCTGGCCCACGCCTATCGGACACGCTGCAGCGCGCAACCGCTGCAGTGGCAGCCATTGCCCGTGCAGTATGCGGACTATGCCTTGTGGCAACAGAGGCTCCTGGGGGATGGCAGCGACCGGCAAAGCCAAATGGCCAGGCAAATCGACTTCTGGGTCGAGACCCTGGCGGGTACGCCCGAGGAAGTAACGCTGCCGACAGATCGGCGTCGGCCATTGGTGCTGAGCAATCAGGGCGGGCGTGTCACTTACCGGATTGACGAGCCACTCTACAAACGCCTGAAAACCGTGGCGCAAGAGGAGGGCGTGACACTGTTCATGTTGTTGCAAACCGCTATGGCGAGTCTGTTGAGCAAACTCGGCGCCGGTAATGACATCACCCTCGGCTCGGTGGTGGCGGGGCGCACCGAAGAGGCCCTTGCCGAACTGGTGGGCTTTTTCGTCAATACCCTGGCGATACGTGTCAGTACGGCGGGAGATCCGGCATTCAACGCACTGCTGACACAGCTGCGCGAGTATTCGTTACGGGCCTACGCCCATCAGGACGTGCCTTTCGACCGCGTGGTTGAAGCTTTGAATCCGCAGCGCAGTCAGTCGCGGCACCCGCTGTTCCAGGTCATGCTGGTGCTACAGAACAACAGCCATGGCAGCGCTGATTTCCCAGAGCTGCAGGTCACTGCCGAGCCGATAGGCTTTACCCCGGCCAAATTCGACCTGACCTGCAATTTCGACGAGTGCATGGATGCGCAAGGCCAGGTCATCGCGCTGGAGGCACAGGTCGATTACTCCAGTGACCTGTTCGATCACGCGAGCATAGTGGCCTTCACCACCTACTTCCTGCGGTTGCTGGCCCAAGTCGCCGAACAGCCCGGGCAGCACTTGAGTCAGATCGAACTGCTGAGCGAGGCTCAAAAGCAACACTTGCTCGGCAGCCATCGGCGCACGGCATTGCGCTTGCCCAACCTGGATCTTGACGCGCTGTTCGCCAGGCAGGTCGCGCGTGCGCCGCACGCAATAGCACTGGTCTGCGAGCAGCGAAGGCTGAGCTACGGAGAGCTCGATGCCAGGGCCAACCAATTGGCACAGCACCTGCTGGCCCGTGGCGTACAACTCGAGTCCGGGGTTGGGTTGTTGATGCAGCGTTCCGTTGAATGGGTCATTGCCACATTGGCAGTGATCAAGGCTGGCGGCTTTTATGTGCCGCTGCGCAGCAGTGATCCACAGGAGCGCTGGCAACACATCGTTGACGAGGCGCAGTTGCGCATCCTGCTGGTCGATGAGGCGCACGCGGCCATAGCGTTGCCTGAGGTTGAACTGATAGAGACGGTGATGGCTGGCAGCGTGTTGAAGGGGAGCACGGAGGCCATCGATCGCCCGCACCAGAATACGCAAAGCCTGGCCTACCTCATGTACACCTCAGGTTCCACCGGCGAACCCAAGGGGATTGCGATTAGCCACGGTAATATCATTGCCTTGGCCTGCGACCAGCGCTGGTGTGCCGTAGAGCCGCGCCGGGTATTGCTGCACTCGGCCCATGCTTTTGATGCGTCGACCTACGAGCTGTGGACCACCTTGCTCAATGGACATCAGGCAATCATTGTGCCGGGCGATGAGCTGGACGTACCGAGCCTGACCCGTGCCATCGTCGAGCATGAGGTGACAAGCGCCTTTCTAACCTCGGGGCTTTTCCGCCTGTTGGCTGAGGAGCAAGTGGCTTCGCTGCAGGGTCTTCAGGAGGTATTTACCGGCGGCGAAGCCATCTCGGGGGATGCGGTCCGGACGGTTCGTGAGCGCTGGCCATCGATCGAGATCTCTAATGTGTATGGGCCGACGGAGACCACCACTTTTGTCACCAGCCATCGGATTACCGACATCGATGCTCCATACACTTGCATTCCCATCGGTCTGCCGTTGGATAACGATCGACTGTATGTGTTGGACGAGCAATTGCAAGCAGCGGCCATTGGTGCGCCAGGTGAGTTGTACATCGCCGGCAGCGGCTTGGCCCGTGGCTATCTAAAACGTCCCGGGCAGACGTCGGATCATTTTGTGGCGGACCCGTTTGGCCCTCCGGGCAGTCGTATGTATCGCACCGGGGACATCGTTCGCTGGCGACATGATGGTGAGTTGCTCTTTGTCGGTCGTGTTGACCAGCAGGTGAAAATCCGCGGCTTCCGTATCGAGCCTGGCGAAGTGGAAAGCATCATTTGCAGCCATCCACTGATCTCCCAGGCATTGGTAGTCGCCGGGGATAGTGCCCAGGGTGGCAAGCAACTGGTGGCTTACGTGATCCCGGAACCGGGGCAGGTCTGCGAGGCGTCAGTGCTTATTGCCTACCTGAAACAACAACTGCCGGACTTCATGGTGCCGGCGGCGATGATGACGCTGACGAGCTTCCCCCTGACGGTAAACGGAAAGATCGATGTCCGCGCTCTACCGGCGCCCCAGTTTGTCCAGCGACAGGCGCAATTGCCCCGTACTCCCAGAGAAGAGTTGTTATGCGAACTGTTCGCTTCGATTCTGCAACTGGACAGTGTGGGCATCGACGATAACTTCTTCGAGATCGGTGGGCATTCGCTGCTGGCTGCCCGGCTGATGAATCGAGTCGCTACCCGACTGAATGTCCGGCTCGGTATCCGCGCCTTGTTCGAAGCCCCTACGGTTGCCTTGCTTGCCCTGCGCCTGGAAGACGAGGTGCACGACAGTTCGCTGGATGTAGTGTTGCCGCTGAAGCTCGACGGTCAGCACCAACCCTTGTTCTGCCTGCATCCAGGCGGCGGCCTGGGTTGGTCGTATGCGGGGCTGATCCCTTATCTAGGCGACCGTCCCCTGTATGCTATCCAGGCACGTCGACTGAGTACCGGCGAGGCTCCGCACTCTCTCGAGGCAATGGCCCAGGATTATCTGGAGCACATTCGCCGCGTTCAGCCCAATGGGCCCTATGCCTTGCTCGGATGGTCGTTCGGCTGCCATCTGGCGCACAAGATCGCGACCTTGCTGCAGCAGCAGGACGAACGCGTATCCTTCCTGGCATTTCTCGATGGCTATCCGATATGGAATTTGTATCGGCAGATGGAACGCAGCGATGAGGAGAGCCTCAGGGCGTTGTTCGAGTCGTTGGGGGGCGGGCCGCCGGAGCCGGGCGAGGCACTGACCATTGCCAGCCTGAAACTCAGGTTGACATGCACCGAGCACCCTCTGGCCAGCTATGAGGCGTCGTTGTTCGAGCAGATCCTGGCCGAGTTTCGTGATGCGCCACGTCTATTGCGCAGCTTTTCTCCGGATGTCTTTGATCGGGACCTGCTGTTTTTCAAGGCACTAAGCCTGGATGAAGGGGGCGTCTCACACGATCCGTATGGATGGCAGGCCCATATTACTGGTGGGATTACTGTCCATGAGATCAACTGCAGTCATGAAAACATGTTGGGCCCACAGGCCCTGAGTTGCATAGGCCCGAGACTGCAACAAGCTCTGCAGGCTATGGAAGACTGATGTTCGCTTGGTGCGTCAATGATTGGAGCACTGCTGGCCAGGGCCTGAGAAGACGCGCTGGAAAGTGATCAAATGGAAGAAGTAGAGGCCCCTAGGCGGGGCCTTGTGAGTAGGGGGCATTATTGGCTTGCAGTACCCGCTGTAGCATGTGAGTACTGGGGCCGGTGAAAAGATGCTACGGGTGCTTGGCTGACTCGTAGTTGCCCCCATTCAATTCGAAATAGGCGATAGCTGACGGACGCTTCTGTCTTGACTCTCCAGGAAGGAGCAGGTGCTGCGCATGGCTTCGGAATCGTCGTGACCAACGAGCTTCCCCGGCAGCCGATTAGCGTTGATGGTACGGGTTATCCTATGAAGCGTGTGGGGGAGAGGGCCATTATCCCGCTAGCTGCGCGCTATGTGCGACTGGGTGCACAGCAGGAGTTAAGGGCGGGGAAGGCCAACTGGTTCACCAGATCTTGATGGTGTAGTCGATGTTTATTCGTGTTTCGTTGTCACTGCGGAACGTCGAGGCCGCGCTGAACATCCCGCCTACGTTCAGGTTATCGATCTTCCCGGCCTTGGCCTGGCCATCGTCGCGGCTGTTGAACACCCGGATATCAGATCGAAACTTACCCATCCCGAGCGAAAATGTGTGGAGTATCCCGAAGAAGTCTTGGGTATAGATATCCCGTAATTCCGCATGGATTAGTCGCAAGGTCAAGCTGTCAGTCCACCGATAGTCCCCACCGTAGAAGTCGAAACGTTCAGAGTCTGCACCTGGCTTGAAGCGGCCATTCGGCGATGCAAGCTGGACTCGCCCCTACAAAACCGGACACCAACCGAGGATCGCTTTCTTAGCGATCTCAAGCATTTGCTGCTCCCGAAAGGCAGTGTCCCGATGCGCTGCCATAGTAGGCTCCTATGTGCAAACAAAGTCATAGTCCACCACTGGACGTCGGACCGTAAACCCCAGTTCTCAAGGCATGCTCATTTCAAGAGGCTGATAGTAGGCATGATTGAACCAACAGTGGCATTAGATAAATCTGTTAGTGAGGGGCACTCTGTAATTAACCGGAAAACGCGCAAACCATCGTCAATGTATTTTCCGAATATTTCACCTACGAAACTGCTCGTAAAGCAGGCCATACAAGGGTTAGAGGAAATCAGCGTTCAAAAACGTGCATCTAAATCACCGGAAAGACACCATCCATTAACCGGAAAAACGACAGAAATTAACCGGAAATACGTCAACAGCATTGTGAATGCGTACGGATTTACAGCCCCGGTTTCCGGTGAATTAACGACCACTTTGTAGTGTTTTCATACGAACCATGATTTTTTTCTTTAAATTCAATCATATAGATGAAGGCGGGGTGTTCCGTTTAATTAGCGACGCTGACAGAATCAGTGGCTTAGGCAGCTCGTGAACATCCATGACATGACCTGGTATTTAACAAGTGGGCGATGTCAGATGTTCATAAGCAGCACGCGGACCTGAGGTTGCTGACTCAATGCTCTCGAAATGAATGCAACTGTTCATTGATTGATGTTCATAGACCTAGTTTTCCCGGCCCATCTTAGCCTCGCCGCCCAAACCGCTGACGATCCCAATCCAGAGGATGGGGTGGTGGTGGTTTTCAAAAGCCTGGCGGGAAACCGTAGGGTCGCGTCGCCGGCCTTCTTCACATCGACGTGGTGAATCTCCAGCGACCAGGCCATGACTCAGGCGCTCGCGCGGGCGGCCACGGCGCCGCTTAGGGTGTCGATCAGCGCGTCGATGCTCGACAGCGAGTTGAGCTGTTCTACCGGTACCTTGATGCGCAGCTCGCGCATGGCGTCGGAGACGATGGTGATGATGTCCAGGCTGCTGGCGCCGAGGTGGTCGAAGCGCAACTGGGTGTCGATCGGGCCGAGGTCGAGGAAGGCCAGGGCGGTCTCGGTATGGCGCAGAACCACTTCGCGAACCGTCTCGTGGATATCGTGCATTGCGTCGCTCCTTGTTATGGCACCCAGTTCAGGCCACCGGTGAGGTGGATGGCCTGGCCGTTGATGAAGGCGGCCCCGTCGGAGGCCAGGTACAGTACGGCCTGGGCCACGTCGTCCGGCGTGCCGAGGCGGCCGCTGGGGCATTGCCCGAGCCAGTGTTCGAAGGTTTTTGGCGCCGCCGTCTCGCGGCTCATGTCGGTGTCCACCAGGCCCAGCACCAGGGCGTTGGCGGTGATGCCGCGGCGTCCGTATTCGCGGGCCAGGGTCGCGGCCATGGCAATCAGCCCGGCCTTGGACACGTTGTAGGCGATCTGCCCGCTCATGCCGTGGGCGGCCACCGAGGAGAGCAGGACGATGCGCCCGCGGCGACGGGCGATGAAGCCCGGCAGCAGGGTCCGGCACAGGCGGAAGTTGCCGTCCAGGTTGACTTCCATCACCGCCCGCCAGTCGGCGTCGGGCAGCGACACGGCCAGGCTCGGGCGGTTGATCGCGGCATTGCCCACCAGTACATCGATGCCGTCCAGCAACTGGTCGGCCTCTTCGCAGACGGCATCGATGGCGGCGTCGTCAACCATGTCCAGGCGCAGGGCCAGGCAGCGTCGTTGCGGGGCGATCTCGGCCGCGTGGCGCTGCAGCGCGGTGGCGGCCTCGGCGCCCTTGTTCCAGGTGAAGGCGACATCATGGCCAGCCAGCAGCGCCTGTTCGACGATGCGCCGTCCGATGCCGCGGCTGCCGCCGGTGACGAGGAAATTCATGGACGAGGCTCCCAGCGACCGAGGATCGCCACACAGTTGTTGCCGCCGAAGCCGAAGGCGTTCTTCAGCAGGTAGCGCACCGGATGCGCCACCGCGCCGGCGGCGCAGACATCGAAGTCGAGTTCCGGGTCGGGGTCGTCGAGGTTGATGGTCGGGTGCAACTGCCCGGCGCGCATCTGCGCGATGGCCGCCACCAGCTCCACCAGCGGCGCCGACCAACAGGTATGGCCGAGCATGGATTTCGGTGCGTTGACCTTGAGCCGGTCCAGGTGCGCACCGAATACCCGGCGGATCGAGCGCGCCTCGGTAAGGTCGCCCAGTGGCGTCGAGGTGGCGTGGGCGCAGATGAAATCGATATCGCCGGGCTGCAGGCGGGCTTCGCGCAGGGCGGCCTGGATGGTGCGGGTCTGGCCGCCTTCCTGCGGGCTTGGCTGGCGACTGGCATCGGAGCGGGCGGCCACGGCGAGGACTTCGCACAGCGGCCCGGCGCCGCGGGCCTGGGCCAGGTCGGCACGTTCGAGGATCAGGCAGGCGCCGCCGTGGGCCGGGACGAAGCCTTCGCGGCGGCGGTCGAAAGGCCGGCTTGCCTGTTCAGGGTGATCGTTGAAGGAGCGCTGGCTGACCGCCTGCATCAGGGCTAGGGCATGCAGCTCCAGCGGCGAGTAGTCGAGCACCGGGGCCAGCACCACGACCCGTTCGGCATCGCCGAAACGGATCTCGTTGAACGCCGCGCGTAGCGCCAGGGCGCCGCTGGCGCAGGCACCGCCGACGCTGTAGCTGGGGCCACGGATACCGAGGACTTCCGAGGCCACGGCGGCATGGTCGGAGTCCAGCCCGGCGAGGCCGTATTGAACGTCGATATGGTCGGGGTTCTGCTCAAACTGGCGGAAATTGTTGTAGCAGTAGTTCTGGCCGATGTTGTGGCCACCGACGATGATCGCGGTTTCGCCGTCATCGTCTGCAGGCAGGTCGAACAGCCCGGCGTCCTGCCAGGCGCGCCCGGCCATCAGCACCGACAGCGCGGTGGACCAGGGCAGGCGGTTGCTCGCCCGGCGCAGGCGCAGGCGCGACGCATCCGTCAGGCTGTCGGCCAGGGCGGCAAGGCGGGGGCGCGGATCGAAGCCTTCCAGGCTGCCGCCGACTTTGGTCGCGATCTCGCGGTCGAAGCTGCTCCAGCGGCGAATGCCCGAGCGCCCGGCCAGCAGGTTGTCGAGCAGGCTGCCGGGGTCCTCGCCGAGGGCGGTGAGCACTGACATCCCCGTCACTACCACATGGGGCGTTTCAGACATGGCAGCCCTCCATCACCACCACGCTGCGCACCGCGCCGGCGACGCTGATGCGCCCGCCGAAGACCGCCAGCATGCCGTTGTCGTCGAGCATTCGTACCTCGATGTCCATGATGTCGCCAGGGCGAACCTGGCCAAGAAACTGGGCGCCGAATACCCGCGTGGCGAGGACGTCCAGCGGTTGCGCCGGGCAGCCCCTGACCATGTGCAACAGGCACTGGCCGGCCTGGGCGATGGCTTCGCCCTGGAGCGCCCCGGGGTAGATCGGGTTGCCGGGGAAATGCCCGCCGAGCACCGGATCCTCGGGATCGACCCGGCGCTGCGCGTGCAGCACATGGTCGTCCGGGGCCCAGGCCAGGACACGGTCGATCAGGAGAAACGGCGGCCGGTGCGGCAGCATCTGTTCCAGGGGCGGAAAGGCAACCACGGCGGAGGATCCCGCCGTGGCTTGCAGCAGTGGACCGCGACGCAGCCGGGCGAGCGCGGCTGCGACGTTCAGGGCGGCGCTGGTGCTGGCCATGTCAGGCCGCCCGGGCCTGGGTCACGGCGACGGCGTTGTCCAGCACCCATTGCAGGGCAGCGTCGGCTTTCACCTTGGGCACCGCGGCCACCGAGCAGGAGGCGGCGTTGCGGCAGGCAATGCCGTAGTGCTCGTAGCCGGCGAACCACACCGCCTCATAGGCGGCGACGGTGTTTAACGGCGCGCCGTTGCCACTGCGCAGCGCCTGGGTCATGGGTTCCATCAACGCCTTGACTGCACCGCGGTAGCCCTCAACCTGTTGCCGGGTATTGGCGTTGAGGGCGACGCCACGTGCCAGGCTGCGGGTCTCCAACAGGGCCTGTTCGTAGGCGCTGATGACGCTGCTTACGAAGTGGTTGCTTTCCACTGCCGGGTCGCTGCTGGCCGCGTGCTTGGCGAAAGCCAGCGACAGTTCGCGGAATTCCGCTTCGCTGAAGAACTCGTCCTGCAGGGCAAGAAAGACCTTCACCGGGAGCGGGATCGGCAGGGTCGCCAGGATCTCCAGGGGCAGTTCGGTGGCGTTGTACTGGGCGAACATCTCGCGGATCTTCGCCTCGGGGAAATCGTCGCAACGGGCAAGCTGGATCACCCGGTCCACGGACATTGTGTAGCTCATGACGGGCTTCCTCTCAGATGTTGAACAGGGAGTAGGAGACGGTGATGATGTCGCCGGTGCTGGGGAAGGTCTTGTCGTACTTGTACGACGAAACCCTGCCACCGACGCCAAGGATGTTCGCGGAGTTGGTGCCGTTCATGCTGAACTGCAGGATGAAACGGGTGCCGTCCTCGGCTTGGTAGGTGACCTCGCCGGTCGGCGTACTGCCGTTGGCGACGAACACGGTGGTCGCAGTCTTGGCCGGCACCGAGGTCGGCGGGGTGGTGGTCCAGTTGGCGTCGCTGATGCTGTACTTGGTGTCGACCAGCACCAGCCGGCACGAGGTGGTGAGGGTACCGGTGCAGGTACGGTTGGGGGTTCCACTACTCATAAGCGTTCTCCATGATGGCCTAGCTGTGTGGGTGAGTCAGGATGCTGCGGCCAGAAGCGTGCCGGACAAGAAGTCCGCCGAGACACGGCGGCGGCGCTGGGCCAGCTCACGGCATTTTTAAGTTCGCATTACCTTTTCAAACTCTATAAGAACACCCCGATGGAAACTTGCCATTTGGTGCCAAAGGCGCAGCGAGCACATACCACGAAGTGATAAGTCAGTTGGTGTGTACCGATTGCCTCGAACTCAAGGGGTTGAGGGGCTTGGAGGGGGACTTTCCACTCAAATCGCGATTGGCGCAGGACGGCAAAAGCAATTTTGTCGAATCAAGGTCTTACGAAGCACATGAACACATCTGATATAGTCTGTTATTTAACATAATATACATTATGCGAATACTATCATGGCTGTTTGGGGGGCTGTGGCGACAGATTTCAAGCCATGCCTAGATCACTTTGCTGCAGTTCGTGCCTAGGCCTCAGCAATGTGATCTAGGGCAAACCAATCCTGAGTCCTCTGTTCCTTGTAATAGCCAATCCAGAACTCAACTGGCACTGGATCGGAAAATTCCAGTTGCTTGACTCATACGGATACCAGCAGTCGGTGAGCACCTAGCGGCCTCTCTCGAAATTCGTAACGTTTGCAAAAGATCAAGCTGGAGAATGCCAGACTCAAAAAGCTCCAGGCCAAGGCCCACCGGCACATCGAAATACTGAAGGTGGGCTTTGGGTAACCGCAGGCCAAGCGTGAGGCAGTCGCCTGGATGCTCAAGTAGCCTACCGACAGAGCTCTCTGTATTGACTCACGTTGGCAACTGCGGAGTTTAGTGTTGTTATCTTGTATTTAAAGTAGTGGACTGCATCTGCATGGGCGGGTCCAACATTACCGAAATATTCTTGCCAAGCGCTGCCCTTAGTGAGTAAGTCAGAGAGCATGGTTCTTAGGTCGTTTGCTGTCCAAACTGTCTTGTAGCCTTTAACCTCACCAGGAGCTGGATTGTTATGCTCTACATAGTTAACCACCATGTATTGTTTCTCGTAGGCCATGAACACCGTATAGACTATCCCCTGAGGGGCTGACTGCTTGTACCAAGGAATAACGACAAAGTGATGAACTTTTGATCCCGTACTAAAGTGCCAAACAGCTGTCTCCGAATGCGCACCAAGAAATATAAGTGCCTGATTGATTTTTTCATTCATGTTCTTGTCAGTACGTTTAATGACATCATTGCCAATGTCATTTTGCACCTTCCCGTAAACAGCGCAGCTCATTTGAACTGGCACGGAAGGACAATCATTCAGCCCCATGAGTGTATTGTTATTTCTTATAGCCCTGATCAGATCTTCCCCTGTCATGTTTTTTGGCTCCTGCCCAGATGTTCAACACGTTTTTGGAAGTAATAGGATAGCTTTGATCTGCCCTTTATCAAATTCATCAGCGCCCATACAAACTACCCTGCCCTTGCAATGTGGATTTTATAAACAACTAAACTAAATAACCATTTAGTTGAGTTATATTTCAGAGGGTCAACTAAAGGCTCAACTCCGTGCTCTCTTGGTTTCTGCAGAAGACTAACTATTCGATCAGGCACTGCGCAGCTAAGGGTCATCAATAGCGCACGATTGATCTTGATTCAGAGATGTTTCAGAGAGCAGTGCATGCCCTGCTGCGCCTGGTGTGGACGCTGACTTGGCAAGCAGCACGCTAGGTGTCGCCAAAATAAGATAGACTGCCGCCCTATCTTGTTCAGGCCCCCTCGTCATGCCCGCAGAGCATGTTCCCAAGCCCTATACCCTCCTGGCGATCGACGACGATCCGCAATCGTTGATCGTGCTCTCGAAAACCCTGACGACCGAGTATGAAGTGCTGCTGGCGAAGAGCAGTGAGCGTGGTCTGGCACTGGCGCGCAGCGCCTGCCCCGACCTGATCATCCTCGACATCCTGATGCCCGAGATGGATGGCTTCCAGGTGCTCAGCGAGCTCAAGAGCCACCCGGCGACTGCGACCATTCCAGTGATTTTCCTGACCTCGCGCAGCAGCGTCGAAGACGAACGCATGGGCCTGCTGCTCGGCGCCGCCGACTACATCGCCAAGCCGATTTCGCCTCCGGTGGTGCTGGCCCGGGTGGCGACGCAACTGGGTTATCGCAACAAACCCCTGCATGACCTGCAACCCGTCGCGGAGCCCTCGGCCGGCAGTGACATGCGCGACGGTTTTATCAGCGCCCTGGCCTTGCAACTGGCCGGCAATCGGCAGATCCGCCTCGAAGCCCTGCTCGATACCTTGTCCATCCTGCTCGACGGCAGTGTGACCCAGAGCGACTCCGCGGCGTTTCGCAGCGCCGCCTGCCTGGCCTTGATGGGCCTCAACCAGCCGGGCAGCCGTATCGATCAGGCGCTGGCCCACAGTCGGGTGCTGATTGAGGAGATTCTCGCCCACGCCGAGCCGGAAGACCGCACCCTCAACCTCGCCTGGAAAATCACCCACGCCGAAACCGTGCTCAAGGGCCCATGCAGCCCGGCAACGTGGGAGCAACTCCCCCACTCGGCCCGTCTGTTCGCCCTTGCGCTGAACTACCATTTGAACCTGCTCCAAGCCAGTACCGATGACCTCTCCAGTCGCCATGCTCAAGCCATGCGCCAGATGTACCAGCAGCCGGGGTTCGAGCAATGCATCGCCGGCGGTCCGGAGCCGCTCTCGGCGGCCTTGCTGAGGTCTTCACAGACCTTTCTCGACCGTTGAACGGACTGTGAGCCTCGCCAATGCCTAACTTCGCAGATCTGGAGCTGTTCATTCTGATTGCCGAACTGCAGGGCCTGTCGCCCGCCGCTCGCATCATGTCGATCACCCCGGCTGCCGCCAGCCTGGGGCTCAAGCGCCTGGAAAACCGTCTTGGCGTGCGTCTGTTCACGCGGTCCACGCGCACCATGAAACTGACTCCCGAGGGTGCGCGCTACCTGGAAAGTGCGCAGCACGCCTTGAAGATCCTGGCCAACGGCAAGCGCTCATTGAGTCACGATGACGGGATGCTGGAGCTTACGGTGTCTTCCGACCTGGGCCGCAATCTGCTGCTGGATATGCTCGCCCGGCTCAAGCAGGAACGGCCGCGAATGCATATCAAGCTGGCGTTGAGCGACAAGGAAGAGGATCTGCTCAAGGGCCGCTTCGATGCCGCCTTGCGCTATGGCAAAAGCCTGGCGCTGGACCTGGTCGAGCTACCGGTGCTCAAGCAGCATTACTTTATCGCCTGCGCCGCGCCCGCTTACCTGGCTGAGCATGGCGAGCCCGACTCGCCGGAACAGCTGAGTGCCCATGAGTGCATCATCTGCCACAGCATTGGCCGCCCGGAGAGCCGCTGGCGTTTCCATGCGCCCGGCAAGGTCGAGGACGTAGCTGTACAGGGGCATTTTTGCTGTGATGATGGCGATGCCGCACGGCGTTGGGCACTGGCCGGCCACGGCGTGGTCAATCTGCCGCTGTTGAATGTCATCGAAGACTTGCTCGCCGGTCGCTTGCTGCCGCTGTTGCCTGGCTGGCAGTCCGACGCTGCGCCGCTGAGCCTGGTGGTATCGCACCGCTCGCAGATCACCTCGTCGTTACGCGCCTTGCATCAATGTCTGGTCGAGCATTGCACGGACCGCATGGCCCGCTATCTGGCCCTGACTCAGAGTGCTGGCTAGCTCTGCTGCGTGCGCAAGTCGACGAGCAGATCATGGGCCTGCTGGAATTCCAGCCGGTATATCCGCTCCTGAATGGCCCGCAGGGCAGCGCCCGGGTGTTGCTCGTACAGCTCATCGATCATCGCCAGAGCCTGCGCATTATGGGTGCGCAGCAGGTTCGCCAGCTGCTCCAGCCTGGGCATCAGCTCAGCGTCCAGCCCCTGGTTCTCCATAGCACGTTCATCGCCCGCCGCCGGCAGCGACGCCAGGCCGGCCAGTACCGGCGCAAGGCACTGCGCCAACTGCTGGATCAGCGGCGCAAGGTCAGCCTGCCCGGTACAGTGTTCCTCCAATTGCCTGGCGGCTTGCCTGACCGCCGTGGCGCCAATGCTTGCGGCGGTACCCTGCAGGCTGTGGGCAAGAAAGCCGATCACGGGTAGGTCCTCAGCAGCATGGGCACGCCACAAGCGCTCGATGATCTGCTGCTGGGTATCACGAAAATCCGCCAGCAGTTTCTGGTGCAGCGCCAGGTCCTGGTTAACCACCGCCAGCCCGAGCACGCTGTCGATTCCCTCGTAGGTCATGCCCCGGGGGCTCGCGGCTTGCGGTGGCGGAGTCTGCGCCGCCGGCATTTCCACTTGTTTGATCCAGCGCACCAGGGTCCGATAGAGCACCGTAACCTCCAGGGGCTTGCTCAGCAGGTCGCTCATTCCGGCAGCCAGCGCCCTGCCCTGCACATCGGCCTGGCTACTGGCGGTCACGGCGATGATCGGCAGCGCCTTCAGGTGCGGATAAGCGCGAATCTTCTGCGTCGTGCCGTAGCCGTCCATGACCGGCATCTGGCAATCCATCAGCACAGCGTCGAAGCGCCCTCCTTCGAGTAACAGGCGCAAGGCCTCGGCGCCATTCGCCGCCAGCAGCACCTGTATGCCGACGCGCTGCAGCAAGCCCTGCAACACATCCTGGTTGAGCCGGTTATCTTCGACCACCAGCACCCGCGTGCCCGCCAGCAGCTGGGCATAGTCGTTGCTCGTGCACAGAACCCCCGCGCCGGTAACCGCTGGTACGGCAGGCGTGGCGCTGCTTGAGGTAGATGGCGCTTGCAGCGGCAATTGCGGCATGCCCAACTGCACGCTGAACTTGAACACTGCGCCCTGCCCCGGTTTGCTGCGTACTTCTATGTCGCCCTGCATCATCTGCACGATTTTCTTCGAGATGGTCAGCCCCAGGCCGCTGCCGCCGTAACGCCGACTGATCGACAGGTCCGCCTGGACAAAGGCATTGAACAAACGGGTCTGCTGCTCATCGCTGAGGCCCACCCCGGTGTCGGTGACGCTGAAGCACAGCCGGGCCTTGTCGCCCCACTGTCGCACCAGGCACACGCCAATACAGACATGGCCGGCCTCGGTGAACTTGATCGAGTTGTCCACCAGGTTGGTCAGCACCTGGGCCAGGCGCAGTGGATCACCGACATAACGCCCTGGCAGCGAGGCCGGAATATCCAGGTACAGCCGCAGCGCTTTTTCCTCCGCACGCTGGCGTACCAACAGCAACACATCGTCCACCAGTTCCCGCAGGTCAAAGCAGACTTGCTCCATGCTCAGCTTGCCGGCTTCGATCTTCGACAGATCGAGCACGCTGTTGATGGTGCCCACCAGATGTTTCGCCGCACGGTCGATCTTTTCGATGTAGTCGCGCTGCACCCGCTCCAGCGGCAAGTCCAGTGCCAGGTGGGCCATGCCGATGATCGCGTTCAGCGGCGTACGGATCTCATGGGACATGCTGTCGAGAAACTCCGACTTGGCCTGGGTGGCCAGCTCGGCATCGCGTCGTGATTGCTGGATTTGCGTTTCCACCGCCTTGCGCTCGCTGATGTCCTGCAACACCCCGGTGACCCGCGTCGGCTCACCATTGGCATCGCGCTGCATGACCTTGCCGATGTCCAGGACCCACAGCCATTGCCCGTCTTTGTTGCGCATGCGGTATTCGGCGCGGTACTCGCCGACTTCATCGTTGAGGTGCGCCTTGAGCCGGGCCATGACCGGCTCGTAGTCGTGCGGATGCACCAGACAGGTCCAGCGCTCCAGGCCATGGCCGAAGGCCTGTTCCATTTCCTGTTTGCTGTAGCCGAGAATCTGCAACCAGACATCGTTGTTGATCACCGTGCCCAGGCTGAGGTTCCAGTCCCACAGCCCCAGCGCGCCGCTTTGCAGGGCCATGTCCAGGCGCTGTTCGCTCTGCTCGATCTGCGCCACGTCGCGCTTGTGCCGCCGGGCATCGGCCAGACGCCGCAGGCCGCCCCACAGCAACAGTAAAAACACTACGGCACTCAAGCCCTTGATCAACAGCACCTGCTCGCCCGGCAGCAGCGCATCCAGGTCGCCCAGGGTAATCAGGGTCCACGGACCGCTTGGGTCATTCCAGTCAAAATCCACCCGGGACAGGCTGTAACGGCGGCCGTCCAGCCTGACCACCGGCTGATGGGCATCGAACGGCAGGCGCTCGGGCACCCCGTTGGCAAACGGATAATCGCTGAACTGCCGGCGGATCGCGCCCGTGAACTCGTTCCACGGCCAGGCCCGCTCGGACTTGAGCACAAAGTCCGGGGAACTGGCGGCCAGCACCACGCCACTGGGCGACAGGATCATCTTGAGGTCGTCGCTGTACTGCTTGCTCAGGCTGGCATCGAGCATGTCGCCGTCAAAACGGGCCACCAGCACCCCGATCACCTGGTCCTGGCGGGTGCGCGACTCGAAGATCGGCACCGCCATGTAGAACATGCGGGTGCCAGTGGTGACGCTGATTGCCCCGTAGACGCTGCTGCCGCCTGCGAGCGCCACCTTGAAATAGGGCCGGAAGGCCACGTTCTGCCCCAGCGGCGTGCGCCCCTGATGGTCATGGGCCGCCACCACCACGCCGTCCCGGTTGAGGACGAACGCATGGTTGGCCCCCACCACCATGGACAGGGTCTTGAGGGGCATGCTGGCCCGCTCCATCAGATCTGCAGAGGGTTCGGGCTCCAGCACCACCCGTTTCAGCGCGGGGTTGTGCCGGCCCAGGATCGACAGCGCGCCAATGGCAAAACCGCTGGACTTCCATTGCTGCAGGTCCTGCGCCTGCTCCTGGGTCTGCATCTGGATACTGGCCTGGTAGACGTCCTCGACCTGCACCCGGTAGTAGTTGCCCAGCGCCACCGCAGCACCGACTGCGATCACCACACCCAGGGCATAACAGCACCGCCTGTGGCTGTCGAAGAAGTCCAATAACCTGTACAACCGCGTCCCCCTTTACCTGAAAAACCTGTGCCCGCCGGCAGTTGCCTGGGGCATTGCCAGGCCCGGTCAGCGCTTTGCCAGCCGGCGTGGAAACTCCGGTGGCAGAAAATCGAGGTCTGGATCGTAGTCGGCCTTGAGGTAATCACAAAGCGCCTTGAGGTCCTGGGGCGACAATGTGCCCACCGATTGCTTGAGCCGCAGGGTATCGAGAATGTAGTCATAGCGGCTGTTGTTGTACTGGCGCACGGCGTTGTAGAGCTGGCGCTGCGCTTCCAGCACATCGACGATATTGCGGGTTCCCACCTGGAAGCCCATCTGCGAGGCCAGCACCGCGCCCTGGTTGGAGATGATCGACTGGCGCCGCGCGTGGACCTGATCAACACCACTGTTGAGGCCCCGATACAGGTTGCGAGTCTGCTCCACCACTTGCCGGCGCAAACCGTCATTGAGGTACTCGCGCTGGTTCATCCGCTGGTGGGCTTCGCGCACCTGCGAACGGGTCTGGCCGCCACTGAACAGTGGAATGTTCAACTGCAGTCCGACCGTCCGCTGCTCGACATTGCCACCGTAGCCGTTGCCACGGATATCGCTGTTGCCGTAACCCTGGGTGTCGTTGTCACCGCTCTGGTAGCGCAGCACTGCGTCCAGGGTCGGCGCGTGCCCGGCCTTGCGCGCGCTCAGGGTCTGCTGCGTCGCCTCCAGGGCTTGCTGGCTGGCCAGCAGTGTCAGGTTCTGGCGCACTGCGGTGTCCACCCAGCGCCGGGCGTCGTTGGGCTCGGGCAACAGCACTGGCATGTCGTGGCGCAGCCCCTGGATTGCCTGGTATTGCTGGTGCGTCAGGGTGTCGAGGGCTTCGAAGGCATCGTCGGTCTGCTTCTGCGCGACGATCCGGTTGGCCCGTGCGGTGTCATGCCCGGCCTGGGCCTGGAGTACATCGGTACGGTCCGACAAGCCCAGTTGCAAGCCCTTCTCGGCCACCTCGAGCTGGCGCTTGAGTGCGGCCTCTTCAGCCTTGGCCGCCGCCTGGGCGTCCTGGGCCTTGAGCAGGCCGAAGTAGGCCAAGGCGCTGTCGAGCATGAGTTTCTGCTCGGCTGCGGCCAGCTCCAGCTGGGACTGCTGGTCTTCGGCTTCGGCAGCCTTGAGGGTGAACCAGCGATCGGCACGGAATATCGGCTGATTCAGCACCGCCTGGTAGCTGGTGCCACTGCGCCGGGTGTCTTGCCGTGGCTGTTGCAGGGAGGTGCTGGTGGCGTTCAGGTCGGCACTGGCCGACAGCGTCGGCAGCAGGCCTGCCCGGGCCTGGGGCACCGCTTCGGCACGGGCGGCCTGGTCGGCGTGGGCCGCCGCCAGTTCACTGTTGTTGTGCCGGGCATCCAGGTACACCCGCCAGAGATCACTGGGCATGGCCTGGGGCGGGTATTGGGCGGCCTGCGCCAGCAATGGGATGGCGAGCAGGCAGCCGGCAAGGGCTCGCTGCCGCGAAATCATCGGTTTGATCATGGTCGGTTTCTACACAAGGGGAAAAATGTACTTGGAACAAGGAGACAGGAGGGGCTTTGCGCCCCTCCTGTGATGACTCCCGTGCGATCAGCTCAGGGGTGGCACCAGCACCGCCTGCGCGGCCTGACGGTTTTGTGGCAGGTGCTCGCGAGCACCGCCGGTGTCGGCGAAGGCCGCCATGGCCCCACTCAGTTTGGCCAGGCTCGGGCCCTCAAGCGCCGCCGCCGAGTCGATGGCATTGCTGTCCGCCACGGGCTTGCTCTCACGCGAGGACAGCTCGAACAAGCCGCCCTGAGTCAGCCCGGTCTGGGCGAAGCCCTTGAGCAGATGGTCGACGGTGATCACCGATGAGTCGCCTTGCAGCTCGATCTGCAGATGCCGATGCGCCGCAGCCTGGTTGCCTAGCACCTGGCGCAGCACCAGGGCGCTGCCGCTGCCGACGTCGGTCAGCAACACGTCCTCGCCCTGGCGGCTGACGAGGATGTTGTTGCCATCGGCCACCGGCAGGAACAGGCGATCCAGGGCCAGGCCGGGATCGTCGTTGTCGATCACCACCGTGCGGTAGTGCGCCCACATTGCCGGGCTCAGGCGATAGGTATCGTCGGCACTGCCACCGTGCAGCACCACGCTGTCGACCCCGGCAATCAGGGGAGGCGCCAGGTCATCCCGAGCGTCAGCCCCCGCCATGCCCTGCAGCAGCAGCGAGGAGCCGATACGTTCGACATTGCCGTAGTGGCCGAGCTTCACCGCCGCCCCTTCCTTGACCTTGTACAGTGCCTGCTCGGTCGGGCTGTAGACGTAGGCCGAGCGCGGCGATCCGGCTTCCACGCCAATAAAGCGCAAGTCGCTGGCGGCAGGAATGTCGTTGCTGGCATACAAGCGCCCGCTGGCGATATCGAACCAGCCCTGGGTCTCGGCGCCATGCAGGGTCAGTACGCCCTTGGCGCCCCATTGGCCGGTCACTGCCGCCAGCGCCTGGGGCAGATTGCCCGCATGCGCCTGCTGCCAGCCCTTGTCGACCGCCACCAGCTGTACATCGCCGTTATTGGTGCGCAAGAGGATTTCCCCCTGCCGCGTGGTCAGGCGCACCCCGGCATCGACCTGGACGGCCGAGCGCAGGGGCACCTCGGGCAGCAACAGCGTGGCCGTGGGCAGTTGCGCCGAGGCCTCAAGCACCTCATCGCCGCCAAAGGCTGCTTGCAGTGCCTCGGGGCTCAGCGGTGCCTGCAGGTACAGCTTGCCGCTCTCGGGCTCGAACAGCCGCGCGCTGGAGCTGGCGCTGTCGAAGCCGAGAAACTGCAGCGGCTTGCCTTGCAGCTCGGTCGCAGCCACCACCACCTGGCCGTTGTGGTACCACACCGCCAGCGCCGTCTTGCCATCGCCGGCCTTGGCTCCGAATACCGCCAGGGTGGCGTTGCTGCCGTTGACACTGGCCAGGTCCTGCCACCAGTTGGCACGGCCCTTGAGCCAATGCTCGTTGACCGCTTCGTAGCTCAGACGTCCCGAGGACTCGACCCGCGCCACGCGCCCGTCCTCGGTCACGGCCAGCAGATGGCCATTGAGATTGAGCACATTGGCCAGGGGCGGCGTGGTCAGGCGCAAGGCGCTTGGCTGGCCGGCATCGAGCACCTTCTGCCCCGGCCCTTCCTGGCGGAACAGCACCTGCTGCGCCTTGCTGTAGAAATAAAACACTTCCTGGCCACCGGGCTGCGCCAGGCTGCCCGCCAACACCAGATCCGCCGGAATCTGCCAGGCGCTTTGCGCCTGACCCGGGGCATCGGCACGCGGCGCTTGCCCGGCCGGTGGTGCCAGGTTCGGCTTGATCACGATGCCGTCGCTGCTGCGCACCCAGTAGCGGTGCGCGACTTTGGCGTTATCCAGACCAAACACCGTGATCAGCTCTGCCGCGGTCGGCTCCAGCAGGGACGCGCCCAGGCTGTACACCGGAGTGTCGCGCTGGGTGGCCTGAGCCTCGTAGCCCTTGAGCAAAGTATTGAGCAGGGTCTTGGCGTCCTTGCCATGCTGGCTGTTGCTTGCCGACAGTTGCAGTAGCGATTCATCGCCGACCACCCCCACCAGCTCCATCTTGTCACCGAGGATACGGAAGCTCAGTTCGGCTTCCCGCTCCTTGAGCTGATAGCGGCGGGCCAGATACACCGCATCGCCCTCTTGCCAGAACCGGCTGATCTGGCCGGCGCTCTGGTTGAACGAAGGGGCGAACTGCGCATCGACCTTGCCGCTGGCAATATCGACGCGCCAGGCGGCGGCGTTCTCGGCATCGACGAAGTAGGCATGCTCGCCGATGACCGCCCCCAACTGAGCGTTGCGCGCCTGTTGCACATCGGTGTCGGTGAACAGCATGCGGTCGTTGGCGACGTCGTAGTACGCCCGGCCGACATTGCGCTCACCGTGCTTGTAGTTCTCCACCAGCACGTACTGGCCGTGCAGCTGATGGGCCTGGGCCAGCTCCTTGAGGTGCTGTTCGATGCGGTGCTCGGGCACTTGCCATTGGCTGGCGTCTTCCTTCACCACGTAGGTGGTCTGGCTGGCAAAATCGGCCGCACGCACTTCGCCCTTGGCGTTGACCAGCAGCACCTGCCCGCTCTGGGCCGGATCGAGCTTGACCTTGACCCCACCCACCAGCAAGTGGTCCTTCGCCACGCTGATGCTGTCGCTCTCAAGCTGGCTGCTGTCGATGATCCAGCGTGACGGCTGACTGCCGGCCTCGTTGCTGAGCCTGACCTCGGTGCCTTCGTTGAGGCCGATCAGGTATTCGCCGCCTGCACCCTGGATGTCGTAGCGCAGGTAGCCGTACAGCTCCTTGGGCAGCTGCGGTATCACCAATTGCCGGTTGTGCCCATCGAGCAGCACTTCTACCGGCGTCTCGACGTACTCCTGGTGAATGCGGCGGATCGTCTCCTCGCTCGGGAAGATGTAGAAGTCGTAGTCGAAGCGCCGGTCCTGCTCAAGCTTGCGAATCACATCGAAACCCGTGTCATGCCGGGTGGTGGCCCCCGGCAGGATCATGTACTCGTAGCTGATGTAGGACTTGGGCGTGCCCGGCAGGATCACCGTCCTGCTGTCACCGTGTTCGAGTTTGGGCGGCTTGTCGCCGTGGCCAATGCCGCTGCGTACCTCGATCGCCTGGGCGCGGTCGTGGATCATCCGCGGAAAGTCCCCGGCCCAGAAGAAGTAGTTGATCGCCCCGGAACCGGTGGAGCCGTGATGGGTGCGGTATATGTACTGGCTGTCGAAACCTACCTCGTTGGCCCGCAGGTCGAGGCGCTTGACCACCGCCCCGGCCAGCGGCACCAGCACCTGTTGTTTCTCGTCATAACGATAGCCGTTGCCTTGGTAGGCTTTGTCGAGGGTGTCGAAGTAACGCCCCACTGCCTTGGCATCTTCGGCCACCGCACCAAAGGCCTGGGCCAGTGCCGTGAACCCTACCGCCAGGCCACCGAGAATCACCCCCGCGCCACCAAGCACCGCCGCTGTTGTCGAGGCACCGATCAGCCCGGCACCGATACCCGCCGCGCCGCTGACAAAACTTGCCGAATCGAACGCCAGCTGGGTGCCGAACACGGCCTTTTGCACATCGTTCTCGGCATGCGCCAGCTCGTAGGCATCCAGGCCGACCATGGCCCCGCCAAACAACAGGCCCGCGCCTTCGTTGACCGTGTGCCCCAGGGTCGAGGCAAAGTCCTTGAGTGAGGTTTCGGCGGCCATGGCTTCGCCGCGCAAGGCGGTCTGCACCAGCTTGGTGACATTGGCCACATCCTGCACGGTGCCATGGCCGATCTGCGCCAGGCCCAGGTAGCTGTGGATCTTCAACGCGGTGGCCAGGTCCGGCGACAGCGTGCCCTGGCCTGCGTCCTTGCGGTTCTTGTCGGCAAACCACTGGATCAGCGTCTGTACCGCGAAGCCGGCGTTCAGGCCATCCACCGCGGGTGCTTCGCCGACCCCGGCGCGGGGCCGGATCTGGCCATGCTCCAGAGTGAAGTGCTCATTGAACACCCGCATGTGCTCATCGACGAAATGGCGGAACTCGACAAAGGTGTCATCGTGAGTGGTCAGCAATTGCGTGCGCTCAGGCTGGTCACGGTTGATGAACTGCACCTGATAGCGACCCTCCGGGGTTTTCTCGGAGGTGGCGATGATCGGTATCCACTGGCTGCCCAGCTGGTTCTCCCGGGCCAGACGGGTGCTGGCGGCTTCGAAGCGCGCGCCCCACTGCTCGGCGTCGAAGGTGGTCAGTGCCGCGCCCAGGCGCAGGTCTTCACTGACCCGCTGGCGGGCGTCCAGCGCCTGCTCGACCTGGCGACGCTGGCCAATGACCCCGGCCAGCTCCTCGGGACGCGACAGATCGGCCACGTTCAGGCCGTTGCCCACCGGCACCTCGGCCATCTTGCCGGTGTCGATCTCGATCAGGTTGAAGGCCGGCAACGACTTGCTGCCGAACGAGCCGTAGTGCGCGGCCAGGTTGCGCTTCACCAGGTGCTGCTGCATGGCCTGGGACAGGCCCTTGGTGGAGTCGAAGGCAAAGATCCCCACGTTGGGGTCGTAGAAATAGTAGCGCTGGCCCTCGGCGGT
The DNA here is from genome assembly GCF_009908205.1 of Pseudomonas sp. Fl5BN2. Taxonomy (NCBI): domain Bacteria; kingdom Pseudomonadati; phylum Pseudomonadota; class Gammaproteobacteria; order Pseudomonadales; family Pseudomonadaceae; genus Pseudomonas; species Pseudomonas sp. Fl5BN2. Next base: position 35,043 of record NZ_JAAARL010000004.1, read on the forward strand.
CGAGGTGCTGCCCACCATCATCGAATGGTTCTGGGTATTGAGGGCGTACATCGCCGTGCCCTTGCTGGCGGCCAGCCGCGCCACCACCTCGGACAGCTTGAGCTGCCCCACCTCGGTCGACGCCTGCACCGCGTCGACATTGGAGTGCAGGCGGATCAGGCTGTTCTTGAGCAAGGTCGAGCTGCCGGCCTGCGGGTCGGCGGACGCCAGGAACAGCTTCTGCACCAGGCTGTTGGCCCCCGCCTCGCCACCACTGGCCAGGGCCACGGCCATGGCCCGGACCAAGGGGTAGCAACGACCACCGGAGCGGTCGCCCACCAGCGACAGGTAGAAGTCCTGGGGCGCCAGTTGGCTGAAGACACTGCCGGCAGTGCGGAAGTCTTCACTGAACACCGCGGTCTGGCGCAGCACCTTGTCGATGTACTCGGCCTGGGCGGTCTCGCTGATGCGTCCGCTCAGGGCGCCACGCTGCTGGGGCGTGAGCTGGCCGTCGAGGAACAGCCGCTTCATCTCCAGGGACGACATCTTGTCGTCCACCCCGGGAATCTTGGTCTGGCGAAAATCCCGCAGGCCATCGCTGAAGGCCGTGCCCCGCGCGCCCCGCTGGTAGGCCTCGGCGGTGGCATAACGCTCGCCCACGCTGCTGGCCCGCTCCTCGCCCGAGCCCTGGATCGCGGTATCGTCGGTGCGCACCACCGCGCCGGTGCCGTCCTTGGCCTTGATCTGCTGCCAGAGCCAGGTCTTTTCCACCGAACCGGCTTCGCGCAGCACCGGATCGTACTGCGCCCGGTAGTAGTCCTGGGTCAGGTTGATCTGCTTGATCTGCTGGTCGATCAGGGCCTTGTCGCCGGCCGTGCGGCGCTGCTCCTGCAGTTGATAGCGCTGCTCGGAGAGTTGCTGGATATCGGCGCTGACCTTGGCCTGCACCGCTTCGCGCAGCTGGTTCCAGGCGGCGATCGCCGGATGCTCGGGAGCAAACGCACCGTCGCGGTAGACGCCGTCGGCCACCCCGTCAGCCGATACTCCGAACTGCGCCGCGACTTTCTTCAGGTTCTGGTGCACCTGTTCGCGGTAGGCGGCGAACTCGCTCCGGTTGCGTTCCGTCACCTGGGTGTCGGCGGTCTGGATCGCCAGGGGTTCTGCGCCGTCGCGCAACTTCGGCCAGACCATCTGGCCTTCACGCTGGTACTCCTGGCGCTGGAACACCAGTTGCCATTGGCCGTCCACATACTGCATGTAGGCTGCGGCCAGGCCCTCGGCGGTGCCGGCGACCTGATAGTCCTTGTAGTCCACGGCCATCACCACGTTGTCGTACAGCAGCGAGCTGTTGACCCGACCGTCGTGGTAGACCCGGAAGGTGTTGGCGTCCAGGCTGGTCACCACCAGCGAGCAGCCCGACAGGGTGCCGGTGAACAGGAAGCTGCCCTCGGCGCCATGCTTGGGAATGTCCACATAGGCCGGCGCGTCATTGCTCTGGTTGGGGCCGTTGTAGCCGAGAAAATACGCCGGCGCACTGTTGCCGGCGGCGGCAATCTCATTGGCACCATGCTCGGTGTATTCGAGCTCGTACAGGTTCGGCGCCACCTTGACCAACTGCACATTGCCCTGGGCCGGCAAACGCCCCGACTTGACCAGGGCCTCGGCACTGAGGGTGTGGGTCTTGGCGAACTGTACAGGGTCGGCGCTGAACTGCTGAATGTCGGCGCTGCCCTGGCGCGATGGTGCCCCGCCCCCCAGCGACGCCAGCCCGACCTTGAGTTGCAGGTCCTTGGCCGCCTGCCCCAGCAGCGCGGGCATTGGCCCGACGCGGGTGAAACGCGGCGCATGGAACTCCTCGCTGGCTGGCAGGCCTTGATTGACGATCGGCAGGACGCGCTCCATCACCCCGTCGTACAACTGGCCCTGCAGCGCCTGGGTACTGCCCTCGGCACGGTAGCGGTCGAACATTTGCAGCATGTCCGGGCCAATGCTGTCCGGTCCCTGGGGTTCATAACGGGCGGCCACATACAGGGTCTCGAAGAACGAGTGATAGCCGTTGCGGATCATGAAGGCCGCGTTGGCCATCTGGAACTGCCAGTACTGCTTGACGCTCAGGGCACCGCCGAACAATTCCGGCAAGACGTTGCTGACGGTCTGGGTGGTTCCGGAAATACCGCCCACGAACGGCGTGTCCAGGTCACTCATGTAGCGGCTGGCGGGATTCGCCGGGTCGGGACGGAACTGGTTGTAGCTGCGGTACTTGTCGTCCTCGATCAGCAATGTGCCAGCAGCCTGGGCCTGCTCCGGGTGGGTGTTGAGGATCAGGTACGGGTCGGGCTGATTCAGCCGGTTGTTGATCACCAGCTTGTCGGCGCCGGTGGGCGGTGCCAGCTCGGGGTGGCCATTGACCGGCGCCGCAGCCTTGGAAAAGCTGTCGGCCGCCGGCCGCAGGGCATGGAACAGTGCCTGTTTGCGCAGGCTGCGGCCCTGGTCGCCGGCCAACTGCGCCTCGACCCCGGGGCGCAGCTGGGCATCCCCCGCCTCCAGCCCTGCGGGGCCACGCAACAACAGGTTCAGCAGCTTGCTGTCCAGGGCGCGCTCCACCGCCACCTGATCGAAGACATGCACCTTGGGGTTGCCAGGGTGCTGTTCGGCGTTGGCAGTGGCGACCCGCTGAGTTTCTGTCTCGAACGCCTGCGCCCGCCATTGCTCATACAGCGGTGCCAGCAACAGCTTGGCCTGAGCAATGTCGCTCTGCACATAACCGCCCTGCAGGACCTTGGCCAGCGCCGGGGTCTGGGCCAGCTTGTCGGCCAGGCCGAACAGCAGCCCGTCGCTATCCCGGCTCTGCCACACCGACGCGGCGAAGGACTGCTCCCAGAGCACCTTGTTCAGGTTGTTGCCCTTGATATCCCGCAGGCTGGCACGGATGTGTTGCGGCATCAGCACCCCGGCCGGGGTGATGTGGTTGCGCTCCAGCAGGCGGCTCAGTTGCTGGATGAAGTTCGCGCGCTCGCTGCTGCCTTCGAACAGGCGGCTGGCCTCGGTGCCACCGTCGCGCAGTTGTTCCAGCTTGTCGAAAAACGCCGCGTTGTACTGGTACAGGGCCTTGGTCTGGGCCTTGCTCAGGTGGCTGCTGCTGACCTTGTCGCCGTCGACGCTCATCAGCGCAAACGGCGTGGCGGCGCGGAACTCGCCGCCCTGGGGCATTTCCAGCAGGTACTGGCGCTCGGTGAAGCCCACCGAGCGTTCCAGCTCGTGGATGTTGACGAAGACCCCGTCGCGGTCCGGCTGGTAGCTGTTCTGCCGGAAGTCTTCGAGGCCGATGGTCTGGAAGCTGGTGATGTCGGCGTTCTGGTTGATCAGCTCGCTCAAGGCACTGCCCAGGGGCACTTCGCGGCGGAAGCTGGTGCTCGGCGACTGGCCCGAGACCTGGACCCCGACCTGGTTGGGCACCTTGCGATCGACGCTGGTCAGCAGCAGCGTGTGGCCGTCACTCAGGACCTGGGCCTTGAAGCCTTCGCGCAACGAGCTTTCCGACACCAGGTGGTGGGCAAAGTACTGCTCGACGAAGCCGGTCTTGACCAGCACCGAGCGGATCGGCGCATAGGTCGGTGAGCGCATGGACGGCGGCTCGTTCTTCAGCCGGTACTGTTGCTGCCAGGCCAGGGAACGGGCCGCGGTGCCGAAGGAGAAGTTCAGCACCCCATCGGTGGGCACCACCAGCCGCCCGCCGTCCAGGTAGAAGTCCTTGAAGCGCCCGTCGGTACTGGCATTGACCAGCGCCACGTTCATGCGGATGTAGCCCGGGCGTTCTTCCATCATCAGCAGGGAAATATTCACCGGCAGATCGTCGGAAGCCCGGGGCGGCTTGGCCAGCGCTGCGAGGCTCGCGGCCTGCTGCTTGGGCGCGGCCTTGAGCAAGGCGTCGTAGCGGGCACTGACCTCCTTGTAGGCCTGCAACTCGGAGAACAGGTTCACGTAGGTCTGGCTGAAGGTGGTGTCGGCCACCTGCACCTCGAGTTGCTGCTCCAGGCCCTTGATCCGCTTGGCGAGCTTGCCCTGCTTGGCCGGCCCATCGGCGGTCAGGCCCTTCAGGTCGGGTTTTTTCCCGCCGGCGGAGCCGAGCACGCCCAGGGCCTTGGTCCAGGTCTTGTCATAGCGGCTGACGGCCGCGTCCTGCCGGCTGTACAACAGAATGTCGCGGTCCAGCTGCTGCTTGTAGGCGCTGGTGGCCGGGGTGTCGGCGATGGCGTTCATCTCTTTGCGCCGTTGTTGCAGGGTCTGCAACTGGTCGCCGAGGGAGACCGGGTTGTCCTGCATCTGAAAGTGCTGGGCGGCCAGCACGCTGAGGGTGCTCTGCTGCATATCCAGCAGGCGCTCGCCGACCTCGCCGATGTACGCGGCGCGCTCGTCGGCACTCATGTTGAACCATTCGGTTTGGCGCCCGGCGGCCTTGATCTGTTGATCGATCAGGGAATTGAGCAGGCGCGTGAAGTCCTTGGACATGGAAGCCATTGCAGTGATCCTTTGTCTGTTTTGAGCAAAGCCCTTCGCGTTGCGAAAGGCTGCCTAGGGGAATGCGGGGTGGGGAGACATGACTGGTGGGTGAATCCTCCTGCCGTCGGTGGGGTCAGTCCTTCATCTGCAGGGCCCACTGCCGGGCATAGAGCCCGTCCAGGGCCAGCAGCTGTTGGTGTGTGCCTTGTTCGAGCACCCGGCCCTGATCGATGACCAGAATCCGGTCGGCATGGCGCAGGGTATTGAGGCGATGGGCGACACTGATCACCGTGCGGCCGCGGACGATGCCCTGCAGGTTGGCCATCACCGCCGCTTCCGACTCGTAGTCCAGGGCGCTGGTGGCTTCGTCGAGCAACAGGATCCCGGGGTTGGTCAGCAGGGCCCGGGCCAGGGCAATGCGTTGTCGCTGGCCGCCGGAGAGCTGGCCGCCGCGTTCTCCTACCTGGGTCTCGTAGCCTTGGGCCAGGGCCTCGATAAAGCTCGCCGCCCCCGCCAGGCGGGCGGCGTGCTGCACCTCGGCATCACTGGCCTGGGGCCGGCACAGGCGGATGTTCTCGGCCACGCTGCCGGCGAACAACACGCTTTCCTGGAGCACCACGCTCATGTTGCGGCGCAGGGCCACCGGGTCGGCGATGGCCAGGTCGATGCCGTCCACCATGACCCGCCCGTGCTGCGGCACATACAGGCGCTGCAACAGCCGGGTCAGGGTCGATTTGCCGGAACCGGAAGGCCCGGTGATGCCGACGAACTCCCCCGGGCGGATCTCCAGGTCGAGCTGACGCAGCACCTCCTGGCCGTCTTCCTGGTAACGAAAGCGCACCCCCTGGAAACTCACCCCGCCCTGTAGCGCCGGCACCGAAGCCAGGCCACCGCTGCCGTTTTCGCACTCGGTGTCGAGAATGTCGCCCAGGCGGCGCAGGGAAATCAGGGTGTGCTGGAAGTCCTGCCAGACCTGGGCCAAGCGCAGGATCGGCTCCACCACATGCCCGGCGAGCATGTTGAAGGCCACCAGTTGGCCGGGGCTCAACTGTCCGTCCAGCACCAGCATCACCCCCCACCAGAGCAACAGCGCTGAGGTGAGTTTCTGGATCAGGCCTATGCCCTGCCCGGCCCAGATGCCGACGATGCGGGTGTGGAACGCCGCCCGCACATAGGCCGCCAGTTGGCGCTGCCACTGCTGCTGGAAGCCGCTTTCGATGGCGCCGGTCTTGATGGTCTCGATGCCGGTCACGGCCTCGGTGAGGAAGGCAGTGTTGGCCGCATTCAACTCGTACTCGCGCAAGGCGCGGCTGCGCAGCAAGGGCCCCACACACAGCCAGAACAGGAAATACAGGGCCAGGGAACCCACCACCACCCAGGTCAGCAACGGCGCGTAGCTATACATCACCGCGATGAACATCCCGCAGAACGCCAGGTCCAGCACCAGGGTCAAGGCCGAGCCGGTGAGGAACTGGCGGATCTGTTGCATCTCGCCGACCCGGGCGATGATCTCGCCGGTCTGGCGTCCCTGGAAATACCCCAGCGGCAACTGGATCAGGTGCTGGTAGAGGCGCGCCGACAACTCGGCGTTGATCTTGCTCGCCACATTGCTGAACAGCCAGGAACGCAAGAGGCCGAACAACGGCTCGAACAGCGCCAGGGCCAGCATGGCGATGCCCAGCACCTGCAGGCTCGACAGGCCGCGGCTGACCAGCACCCGGTCGATGATGTTCTCGAACAGCAACGGGGTCACCAGGGCCACCCCTTGCAACATCAGCGACACCAGCAGCACGCTGCGAAACTGCCGCCCGTGCTTGAGGATCGACGGCAGGAACCAGGACACCCCAAACCCCTGGGCCTTGGCCTGCACATGCTGCTCGGCCAGCAACAGCACCTGGCCCTGGGGCGGCCAGAGCTGGGCCAGTTGCGCCCGAGACAGGGTCTGGCATTGCCCCAGCAGCGGCCAGTAGACGCGCAACTGGTCACCTTCTACCGCGTCCAGCACCGCCCAGCCGTTGGTCGTTTCCAGCAGGGCCGGCAACGGCAGGTGGTCCAGGCGCTGCACCTGGCTGTTCACGGCCCGGGCGCGCAGGCCGATCCAGCCGGCGCAGCGCCGCAGGTCAAGGCTGTCGGCCAGGCCCTCGACCCGCCCCAGGCGGTGCGTCAGTTGCGCCACGCTGATGCTCAAATCAAAACGCCGGGCGGCCCAGGCCAGGGAGTGCAGGCCGGTGTCGAGCAACGTCGGCAAGAGTTCGTCGGCGGGGTTGCAGGCAGTGGTCATGCTCAACGCTCCCGCAACGCTTCGGATTGATACTCGCGAATCGGGCTCAGCAGGTAATTGATCACCCGCCGCTCACCGGTGCGAATCTCGCCGGTCACGCTCATGCCGGCCTGCAAGGGCATCCAGCCCTGCCCTGCGGCGATTGCCGCGCGCTCCAGGCGGATGCGGGTGGGGAACACCAGCCCCAGCTGCTCGTCCTTGATGGCATCCCCCGAGACATGGGCCACGGTGCCGCGCAAGGTGCCGTAGCGGGTATAGGGGAACGCATCCACCTTGATCTCCACCGGCTGCCCGGCCCGAACGAAACCGACGTCCTTGTTCAGCACCATGACCTCGGCATCCAGCTCGGCGCCCTCGGGCACGATCACCAGCAACTGCTGCGCCGCCTGCACCGCGCCGCCCAGGGTGTGCACCGCCAGTTGCTGGACCACCCCGTCCACCGGTGCCAGCAGGGTCTGCAGGCGCTGGCGGTCGCGGCCACGGATCAACTGCTGCTCCAGCACGGCGATGTCCTGCTGGCTGCGGTTGAGCGCTTCATGCTGTTCGCGCTGGGTCCGGGCCAGGAAGCTGTCGCGCTGCTCCCGGCGATTGCTGGCCTGGGCCTTGAGCACCTGCAACTCGGCCTGTTGCTGGGCCAGTGAACGCTCGACGTCCAGTTGCTCCTTCTCCTGCTCCAGCAATTCCACCAGGGGCATCAGTTGCTCGGCGGCCATCGCCCGGCGTGCATGGAGCCGTTTGCGGACATTGCTCGCCAGCTTGCCCAGGGCACTGATCTCGCTGCCCCGGGCCTGCTGACTGGCCTGGTTGATGGCGATCTCGGCGTTGAGGCTGTCGAGGTTGGCGCTGATTTCCTTCCAGGTACTGAGCAGTTGCTCCCGGGCCGCCGCTGCCTGTTGTGCATCCAGCCCCGCAGGCACCTGATAGCTGTGCAATGGCTCCGGGGTCAGCAGTGCCCGGGCCCGGGCCAGCTCCAGACGCTTGAAGTCCAGTTGGGTTTGCAGCTCGCTCAATTCGGCGTCGATGCCGATCGGGTTCAACGCCACCAGCACCTCGCCGGCCTTGACCCGCTGCCCGTCGCGCACATGGATGGCGCGCACTTCCCCAGCCTCGTGGGCCTGGATCACCTTGGTGTAGCTGGAGACCATCAGGCGCCCGGCGGCGCTGGCATGAATGTCGAGAAAGCCGAGGATCGCCCAGCCCAGGGCCAGGAGGATGCTGAAGATCAGCAGCAACGCCGTGGCCCGCGCCCAGGGTGCCGGCGGACGCTCGACAATTTCCAGGTAGCCGGGCTGGAATTCGTATTCGTCGCGGTTGCGCTTGAGCAGCGCCGGCGCCTGACCCAGGCGCTGACGGGCACGGCGCAAGGTGCGCAGCAGTGAGCCGAAAATCATGCCTCCTCCTTGCGCAGCGCCTGTTGCAAGGCCCACAGCCGCGAGTAGCAACCGCCGTTGGCCAGCAGTTGCTGGTGGCTGCCCGACTCGCTGATGCGCCCCTGTTCCAGGGCGATGATCCGTTGGCAATGGCGCACCGCCGACAGGCGGTGGGCAATGATGATCACCGTGCGGTCCTGGGCGATGCTTGCCATGTTGTCCTGGATCAGCGCCTGGGATTCGTCGTCCAGGGCGCTGGTGGCTTCGTCGAAGATCAGGATGCGCGGGTCGCCCATCAGCGCCCGGGCAATGGCGATACGCTGCCGCTGGCCACCGGACAGCGAGCTGCCGGCTTCGGCCAGCACCGTGTCGTAGCCCAGGGGCAGGCGCAGGATGAAGTCGTGGGCCCCGGCCAGGCGCGCAGCATCGATCACGCTTTCCAGGGACGCGGTGGGATGGCGCAAGGCGATGTTGTGCCGCACGCTGCGGTTGAACAGGTAGTTTTCCTGCAGCACTACGCCGATCTGGCTGCGCAGCCAGGCCGGCGGCAATTCGGCCAGAGGTTGGCCGTCGATCAGGATGCGCCCGGCATCAGGGGTGTAGAGCTTCTGCAGCAGGCGGGTCAGCGTGCTCTTGCCCGAGCCGGACGGCCCGACGATACCCAGGGTCTGCCCGGCGGCGATATGCAGGTCCAGGCCGCGCAGCACCAGCGCCAGTTCCGGACGGTAGCGGAAAGCCAACTGCTCGATGCGCACCTCGCCGCGCAACGGCTGCTCTGGGGGGCGGTCGCCCTCGGCCTGCTCCACCGGCAGGTTGAGCATGTCCCCCAGCTTGTCCACCGATACCCGCACCCGGACGAACTGCTGCCAGACGTCGATCAGTTTGGCGATGGGCTGGCTGACGTGGGACAGCATCATGTTGAAGGCGATCAATTGGCCGATGGTCATCTGCAGGTCGATGACCTTGCTCGCGCCCCAGCAAATCACCGCCACCGCGGTGACTTTCTGCAGCAGCGTCACCGCCTGGCTGATGGCGCTGCCCAGGGTCTGGCTGGCGAACCCGGCCTCGACCATCTCCGCGGTCTGCGATTCCCAGCGCCGCTGCATGCGCGGCTCCACTGCCAGGCTCTTGATGGTTTCGCTGCTGCTCACGGTCTCATTGAGAAAGGCAGTGTTGCGCGCGGCACTGTAGAACTGCTGCTCGATGCGCTTCTCCAGCGGGCCGGTGCTGACCCAGGCCAGCAACACATACAGCGGCAGGGTCAACATCACCAACAGCGTCAGCGGCCATGAGATCCAGGCCATGACGGCGAAAAACACCAGGGTGAAGGCCACATCGACACACAGGGTCAGCAGAGAACCGGTGAGGAACTCGCGGATGCTGTCCAGCTCCTGGACCCGAGTGATGATCGCGCCGACTTGACGCTGCTTGAAGTACAGCAACGGCAGGCCGAGCAGATGGCGGAACAGCTTGACGCCAAGACCGATATCGATGCGATTGGCGGTGTGCGCCGACAGGTATTCACGCAAGCCCTTGAGCAGCACCTCGAACAGGCCGACCACCACCAAGGTCATCACCAACACGTCGAGAGTCGACAGCGCCCGGTGCACCATGACCTTGTCCATGACCGCCTGGAAGAATAGCGGGGTCGCCAGGGCCAGTACCTGCAGCAACAGCGAGCAGAGCAATACCTCACCCAAGACCCGCCGGTGGCGCAGCAGCTCCGGAATGAACCAGGACAGATCGAAACGCAGGCCGCCCTGACGCAGACGAATCACCTCCCCGCTCCACTGCTCGGCCAACTGCGCACGGTCCATCACGTCAGGGGTCTGCACTGAAGGTCGCTGCACCAGTGCCTGGGTGTCAGAGAGCCGGGCCAGCAGGATGAAATCGCCGTGCCGGTTGCGCCAGACAAGGGGCACCATCTTCGGGGTCAGCCTGGTCAATGCCAGGCGTTCAAGGCGTAGTTCGACGCCGGCGGTTCGTGCGTAATCCCTGACCGCCCGGCGCAGGTCAAGCGGCGGGGCTGGGGCCGGGGGGGCGGCTTGCGGCGCGCGCTCCTGGGTCAGTTGCAGCAGCAGGTGGCAACAGGCCAAGGCTGAATGAACGGCCGCACCGGCTGGGGATGAAGTGGCAGACAACCGCGTCATAGCGCAGCGTCCGTTAAGCATTGGCAGCAGGGTGTTGCAGAACTGACTGGCATAGACCGCTCGTTTCTTGCTCCAGAGAGCGTGGAGGCACGAACGAAGTCTGAGTCAGAAAACTGACGATGATAATCAGCGTTTGGATTGAAGCGTTTTAACTAAAACTTGAAGTCTTCCCGGAAAAACACCTTCCGCTTCGATTGAAATCATGAAAAAAGCCTGGCAATGCCAGGCTTGTCATCAAGCAAACAGATTGAGCGCGGCGTCGTCCCATTGATGACCGCCTTCGGACCAGCCTTTGCCCATCTGCGGTGGAAAGCCGGATCTGCAATATCCCTGCCTGGCGTCGAAATCGAATACCGCGTGGGGATAATCGTTGATCAGCAGCACCGCCTTGCGGTGGTCGATGGACCAGCCGATTTTCACCACCGATGGCTTGTCGTTGTCGGATACATCGGCAACGTTGTAGATATGCAGCGCATCGTGAATCGGGTTGTCGGCGACGGCAGTATCCAGTGCGTAGAAGTAAGCGGTGTGCCCATCGTCTTCAAAAACCACGACCAACGAGCCTTCCTCTGCGGGAGCCTCCAGTACCAGATCCTGGCCTACATTCAGTTCACTTTCAGCTGCTAGATAAATGGGCATTGCGGCAATCCCTGTCCTGTTGAGTGTTGAAAGGCACGCATGATGACAATCCGGGATAATTCCGGCAATCACCAAGCCGAGGTCGACTTGGGCGTGCCCTTGGCACTCAGTCCCTGACAATTCCCGGTGTCCTGGATGGCTGTCGGGCCGAGCGATCGGGATGGTCACGCTCGATGAACTGGCGCAAACCTTCCTGGGTCTCGGGCTGATGCACCGATCGATTGAAGCACTGGGCTTCGATCTTCAAGCCCTCGGCAAGGGGGAGCCCGTAACCTCGAATCGCGGCTTCCTTATCTGAGCGCATGGCCGGTTGTGGCAGGCCGGCAAGGACATTGGCGAGTTCCATCGCCCGTTTGAGCGAGCGTCCGCTAGGCACCACTTCGTTGACCAGGCCGATACGGTACGCCTCCTGGGCATCGATCACCTTGCCCGTCAGAATCAATTCCATGGCCCGTCCCATGCCGATGATTCTCGGCAAGCGCTGGGTGCCTCCGTCCGCCAGGCCAATGTTCCAGCGGCGGCAGGTGACGCCGAACGAGGCATGCTCTTCGGCGATACGCATATCGGCAAAACAGGCCCATTCCAGGCCGCCGGCATAGGCCACGCCGTTGATTGCGGCGATCACCGGCTTATAGAGGTCGGTCCAGCGGCTGGGGCCGATGATGCCCGGGCGTTCGCCACGGTCATGGGCGGCGATTTCCTCGGCGCTGGAGGGCACCAGTTGCGCCGCCGCCTTGAGATCGCCGCCGGCACAAAACGCCCTGTCGCCGGTGCCGGTGATGATCGCTACCAGGGCGCTTTGGTCTTCGCGAAAGCGGGTCCAGGCTTCGATCAGTTCACGGTGGGTGACAGGTCCGATGCAGTTGCGCTGCTCAGGACGATTGAAGCGAATGACGACCACCGGTCCATGTTGTTCGTAGGCTATTTCGCTGAATGTCATACACGCTCCGGTCAACTCTTCCTTGGGCCAGGACGCGGCGCCTGGCTGCCTGGAAGGATTATAGGAGCAGGATTGAGTACTCATTGCTGACCTTCCAGTGCCCTGCCCGGCACGTTGCCTGGCGATACCAATGCCCGGGGCTCAGCCATCGCCGGCAAGCCGGCTGCTACAAGGAGTGGCAGGCGGTTCAGTCCGCCAGGGCCTGCTGGAAGGAAGGGTCGATGATCGACGCGGTGGCCAGCGGTGCCGGCAGTGCTTTGACCTTGAACAGGAAGTCTGCGGTGCTTTGCAGGTCTGCCGCAGCCTGTGGGTCCACAGGCCCCAGGGTCAGGTGTGCCTGGCGCAGCCAGTGCCGAGACACGTTCTGGTCGAGGTTGGCTTTTTTCGCCCAGAGATCGGCGTATTCGTCGGTGTGGTTGTCGACCCAGGCCCGGGCCTTTTTCAGGCGCACCAGGAAGTCGGCAATGGCCGCGTGTTTGTTGTCGATGGCTGCAGTGGATGCGGCCACGGCGCTGAGACCAGGCATCAGGTTCTTGGCGGTGAGGATCGGGCGCGCGCCGGAGAACACGATCTGCTGGGAAATGTAGGGTTCCCACACCGGGAAGGCGTCGATGCCACCCTGCGGCAAGGCGGCTGCAGCGTCGATCGGCATCAGCTTGATGAAGTCCACGTAGTTTTCCGGCAGGCCGGCCTGCTCCAGGGCTCGCAGGGTCAGTTGCTGGCTCCAGGCACCGGGCCAATAGGCAACCTTCTTGCCCTTGAGGTCGGCGATGGTTTTCACTGGCGAGTCCTTGGGCACCAGCAGCGCGATGGTGTCCGGGTTCTGCCGGGAGACCCCGATCAGCTTCACCGGCGCCTGTTTGGCCGCCAGGAACAGGAAGCCCGAATCACCGAGAAAGCCCAGGTCCAGGGCGCCACTGTTCAAGGCTTCGGCCAGGGGCGCGGCCGCCTGGAAATGTTTCCACTGCACCTTGTAGGGCGCGCCTTCGAGTACCCCGGAAGCCTCCACCGAGGCACGGATGTTGTAGTAGTTCTGGTCGCCGACGTTCAGCTCCAGTGGCTCGGCGGCCTGGGCCAGGGGAGTGACGAGCAAGGCACTGACGAGCAATTCGCGCAGGCGTCGTGAGAGGTTCATGGGGCGGTTCCTTGGGCAGGGATCAGGGGATTCATATAGACCATAACGATCTTTACAGACCATCCTGAAATTCTCTTTTTGCATAAGCTAAGAGAGCCTGGAACTTGCCCCGCCTGCAGCGCACAGCAGGCAGCGTCGAGAACCCCGGGACCGAAGGTCCCGGGGCAGGTGCAACTGGGCTAACAGCGACCGGGGATCAATTCACCACCGTCAGCAACGGCAAAATCGCCACATCCAGGGAGATGAGCTTGCAATAGCCCCCCAGCGACTGGTTGGAGGCGTTCAAGCTGGAGGAGGCATTGTTCCATTGGATACGGATGGTATTGATTCCGCAGTTCGAGGAGGTCCCGGTCAGGGCCAGCCCCATCTCCGAAATGCCACCGCTGAGCTGGCTGTCCATGTACATCGGCCAGGAAAGACTCTTGGCCACCAGCAGTGAGCAAAAGGGCGAGCTGCCCGAGAACCTGGCCGAAGTGATTTTGGCGCTGTTCAGCGGATTGACCGAGCCATCGATGTTGATGTTGCAGACGATTGTCTGCTGGAGGGTCGCGGGGGTTTGCAAACGAATGGTGCCATGCCCCTGGAAACTCGCCACGGGAGTGAAGTGCGGGTCAGCCACTGCGGACGATGCAGCAGCGCAAGCCAGTATCAGCGTACTGGCGACAAACAGGCGATTCAGGTTGTTCATTGTTATTCCTCGCAGGTAGGGCGATGCAGATCGCCGGGTAATGGCCGTGATCGAGAAGTCACGAGAAACGGCAGGACATCCCTTTCCAGCCAAATTTCAGAGCAATTACCGCTGCGCACGGGCAGCCAGGAGGTACGCGATAGCAGCACATTTCCAGCGAATTAAAAATACACATTTAAAAATATTTTTGAATTATTGGTCGGATCCAGTCGAAATCGGCCTTTTATAGAATCAGAAAGAATTAATAAATGAATATTGATTATTTATGGCTATATGAAAATCCACGTACTCTTCAGCTCACCCGAGACTCCTCGTCATCACAGTGAGTGCCCACCATGCAGCCGACTGACAACCTCATCGACCTGGCCCGCTACCGCAAACGCAAACAGGCTCAGCAACGGGCACAACTGATGTGGGAAATCTATGCGCGCAATGCCGCCTGCCAGGCCGGGCAATGGGCCCAGGCCCAGCACGGCAATGAGCCCTGCCACGGGTGAACGCTCAGGACCCCTCGCGCTTTCTGGCCGGCGATGCCTCGTCGCTGCTGGACCTCGTGCCCCTGCATGCACAGGACGAAGACCCCATCAGCCAGCGGGTTGCACAGAACCTGCTGCGCTTGCGTGGCAAACGCCACCTGTCCCTGGATGCCCTGGCCCGCCAGTGCAGCGTGAGCCGGGCGATGCTGGCGCAGATCGAGTCCGGACGCAGCGTGCCGTCGATCAAGGTGCTGTGCAAAATCGCCAAGGGCCTAAAGGTTTCGGTGGCGGCCTTTCTCGAGCATCGGGCCTTCGAGGGCGTGGCGCTGCTCACGGCGAGCCAGAGCAAACGCCTGGTCAGTGCCAATGGCGCCTTCGTCAGCCGTGCGCTGTTTCCCTTCGACGTGGCACGCCAATCGGAATTCTACGAGTTGCGCATCGCGCCCTTGGGTGAAGACCGCTCCGAAGGCCACGGGCCGGGCGTCCAGGAGAATCTGGTGGTGGCCCAGGGGGTGCTGGAAATCAGCGTCAACGAGGAGCGTTACTTGCTGTCGCCGGGCGATTCGATCCTGTTCTATGCCGATCAGCCCCATCGCTATCGCAACCCGGCAGACAGTGAGGCCGTGGCCTATCTGGTGGTGACCCACCCCGAACGCCTGGACTGATCGGCCCACGCAATAAAAAGCCCGGCGGGGGAGTCATCCCCGCCGGGCTTTTGCGTGAAGCCGTTGCTGGCTTAGCAGGTGCAGCACATCATCGGCATGCCATTGCAGCTCATCATCATCGGCATGCTGCAATCGTTCATCATCTTCATCATCAGGGTGCAGCTGTTCTGCATCATGTCCATGTTCATGCCGGCCATGGGCATCAGCTTGCACAGCATGCCGTCGGCCACCAGGGTGCATTCCATCACGCACTTCATCGAGGGCATCGGCATACCCACCATCGGCATGGGCATCATCATGTTCATCATCGGCATGGCCATGGCCGCCTGGGACATGCACAGCATGCTCATGTTGGCGCAGTGCATCATCATCGGCATGCCGCAGTTCATCATCATCTGCAGCATTTCGGCGCTGTTCTTGAACATCGCCATGTCCATGCCCGCGGCCGGCATCATCTTGCACTGCATGCCGTCTTCGAGCATTTCGCAGCTCATGGTCGCCATCATCATCGGCATACCCATCATTGGCATCATCGGCATGGCGCTGTTCATTGGCATCTGCATGGCGTTCAGCATGATCTTGTTCCCTGAAGTATCGATAGTTGGATGAAGCGAATGGAGCGGATTCTAAGCAGCGCCGCAGGATCGGCAAGGGGCCGGTCCTGCAGCGGCGACGGCTGTCGCGACCCGCTTTCCAGCGTGGCGCAGCCGAGAATGTCCGTTGTAGCAGCGACCTGTATTTCATAGCGGATGGAAATGGCTTTTCAGCGTCATTGCGTCTGCTGTGGATATGTGAAAAACAGCTATTTACATAACCCGGAGAAATAAACGTTCTAACCGAGCCGGATTTTTTCCCCGCCGTACTCCCAGGGGCGCCGACTGGCCGGCGAGCACCCTGCTCCGGCCCACACTGGTCCCCGTACAGTCTTGCCTGTTAGCCTACCTCCCGCTCCCCTTACCGCAGACCTGCACCATGACCCCCACAGCGCAATTCTGGCGTGACCCGAACCTGCCTTACGTCGAAAGTCGCCGGGCCTGTGACAGCCGCGCCAACTACAAGGCCCACAGCCACCCGACGGTGTCCATCGGTGCCGTGGACCGTGGGGTCAGTGTGTTCAGCGGTGGCGCCGAGGGGCCGACCCTGATCCGGGCCGGCAGTGTGGTGTTTGTTCCAGCCGATTGCGCCCATGCCTGCAACCCCCAGGCCGACAGCGCCTGGAGCTACCAGATGCTGCATCTGCAGGCCCGCTGGGTCGAGGACATCCGCAAGGAGTCGCGGCAGGGCCTATCGACGCCGCTGTGCCAGGTGCTGCTGAGCCACAATGACGACTTGTACCGGCGCTTCAGCCAACTCAACCAATTGCTGTTTTCCAGCGCCAGCTGGCAGGACAAGGAAGCTGCGCTGATCGAGTTCATCGGTGATTTCCCAGCCCGCGGCCAACCGGTGATTGCCCTGGCGGCCGATCCGGCCCGGGCCAGCAACGGCGTACGCCGGGTCATGGATCTGCTGCAGCAGGACCCGCAGGCCCTGTGCCCCCTGGAGCAGTTGGCAGAGTTGGCCGGTATCAGCCGCTATCAGTTGATCCGCGCTTTTCGCAGCGCGACCGGGATGACGCCCCACGCCTATCAGTTGAACCAGCGGATCATCCAGGCCCGGACCTCGCTGCAGGCCGGAGAGGCCTCGGCGGCCCTGGCCCAGCGCCTGGGATTTGCCGACCAGGCGCACTTTCAGCGGGTATTCAAGGCCCATGTCGGTGTCACTCCGGGGCTGTACAAAGCCTAGGACCGCGCAATTTTCTTCAATACCCGGATCACCGGGCGCAGCAGACTTCCAGCCACTCAGGTCTCTGGAAGTCTTACCGATGATTCAACAGTTTCTGCTGGTTGCCGCCGCGCACTTTCTCGCCCTGCTCTCCCCCGGCCCGGACTTTTTCCTGGTGGCACGGATGTCCATGGCCTCAGGCTGGAAGCCAGCCACCGGTGCCTGCCTGGGGATCGCCCTGGCCAACGGTCTGTTTATTGTCCTGGCCTTCGGCGGGGTCTCGGTGTTTCGCCCGGACAGCCAGCTGTTCCTGGTGATCCAGCTGGCCGGGTGTGGCTATCTGCTCTATATGGGCTGGCTGTTCATCCGCCACGCCGGCGGCAGTTCCCTGGCCGGTGTGGCCAGTCCCGGCGAAACCCGGGCATTGAACCTTGCCACTTGGTGGCGCGGCCTGGGCATGGGCTTTGTATCGGGCATCCTCAACCCGAAAAACGCCTTGTTCTATGTCAGCCTGGCGTCTCTGGTGGGGAGCCAGACCAGCCCCGCCTGGAAGCTGATCTACGGCTTGTGGATGTTCAGCGTGGTGCTGCTGTGGGACCTGTTGGTGGCGCTGGCCATTGGCAATGCGACGGTGCGTGAGCGTTTTTCTCGAGTCCTGCCCTGGTTGGAAAGAGTCACCGGGGGGATCCTGATCCTCCTGGCCCTGGTGGTTATCGCGGCCACTTTGCTGCGCCATTGAACAGGCGGCGCAGGCTTCGCGCGCTATAAAGAAAATTACAAATAAGCAACAAAGCAACACTCTGTTGTCATCCTCGGCAGTCGATAGTGTCGGATCGCTCAGCAGGCCGCCGGGCAACCTCCAGCGCCTGTTACACCTGCGCCGCCAAGGAGAATTGCCATGCCACAACAGCCTCGCCTGGGGTGCGGCGCCGCCATCGTCCGCGATGGTCAACTGCTACTGGTCAAGCGCCGGCGCGATCCCGAAGCCGACTGCTGGGGTCTGCCCGGCGGCAAGGTCGACTGGCTGGAACCGGTGGAACAGGCCATGCGCCGGGAAATCCTCGAAGAGCTAGGGCTGACGCTGCAGGGCGTCAGCCTGCTGTGCGTGGTGGACCAGATTGACCCCGAGCGACAGGAACATTGGGTGTCGCCGGTGTACCTGGCTTCAGCCCCGGCCATGCAGCCACGTAACTGTGAGCCGCAGAAACACAGCGCTATCGCCTGGTTCGAACTGGATCGCTTGCCCAAGCCCCTGACCCTGGCCACCCGTGCGGCCGTCCGGGCACTGGTGCAGATGGCGGCGGTGGAAAATTGAAGCGCGGCGTGCGCTGGATGGCAGCAGGGTGGCTGATCCTTGCCGCTCTGGCCCAGGCCGATACGCTATTGCCGACGCCCGCGCAGCAGCGCCAGGCCCGGCCCGACGGCTCACAGATCGCCTACTACCTGCTGCAGCGCACCGA
This sequence comes from Pseudomonas sp. Fl5BN2, assembly GCF_009908205.1. Taxonomy (NCBI): domain Bacteria; kingdom Pseudomonadati; phylum Pseudomonadota; class Gammaproteobacteria; order Pseudomonadales; family Pseudomonadaceae; genus Pseudomonas; species Pseudomonas sp. Fl5BN2. The sequence goes on from NZ_JAAARL010000004.1 coordinate 53,087, forward strand.
GGCCAGATCAGCCAAGGCCTTGCTGCTGATCATCCAGGGTTCGGACTGCAACAGCGTGACGCGTATCCCCAGTGTCTATCGGCATCTGGCTCAGGCCATGCCCGAGGCGGACGTGTTGACCGTGGAGAAGTACGGCCTCGATGCCAGGTTGCCCTACAGCAATGAGGCCGAGCGCGCGGATTGCCCAGCGTCCTACCTCAAGCACGACAGCCCGAGCCAACGTGTGGAGGATCTGCTGGCGGTCATCGGTCAACTGCGCAAAAGCCACGCCTACACGCGCATCGTCGCCCTGGGTGGCAGCGAAGGTGCAGTCATCGCTCATGCCTTGGCGGCCCGTTCGAACTGGATCGACGCCACCGTGGCCTTCAATGGCGGCGGCCAATGGTTCCTCGACGACCTGTTGCACAGCGTGGCCGTCAGCCCATTGTCGGCGGCGCAGAAAAGCGAGTCGCGCGCGAGCCTGCTGGCGTTTACCCGGCAAGTGCGCGATCAGCCCCCGGAAGGCCTGCAAGTGAGCGGGCATGGTGCCCGCTGGTGGCAGGAGGTGTTGCGCCTGGATCAATTGGCGTTGCTGCAAGCGACTCGGACCCCGGCCTTGATCATTCAATCGGCGGCCGATGAGTCGGTGTCGGTCCCGGCGGTAACGAGCATGATCAGCAAACTGCGCCAAGCGGGCCGACCGGGCCTGGCGTTTCACTTCTATCCCGGGCTCGACCACCGCCTGATGGACGCCGATGGCCGCAGTCGCATGGCGGATGCGGTGCAAGACATCGCCTTGTGGCTGCGTCAATTACAGGCTCCCGAGCGCGAACCTGGCTGAATCCGCCAGCCCCGGACTGCGACCGATAGCCGCAGGCATTGGTCTAATTAGCCCGCCGTGGCTTTCGTCTGTTTGCTACCATGCGCGGGTTTTTTGCCTGTCTGGCTGTTCAAAGGGCGTTATTTCATGAGTGTTTTGCTGACTCGCCGCACCCTGCTCACCAGCGCCGGGGTCCTCGGCCTGGGCCTGCTCGCCGGTTGCGACAACAGTCCCCGACTGTCCTTCAAATACGGCAAGGACCTGAGCAATCAGATTCTCGGCCGGACCTTCAAACTCACCGATTCCCAGGGCGAAACCAAGTCGCTGTCCAGCTACCGTGGCCTGATGCCGATGATCTTCTTCGGCTTCACCCAGTGCCCGGCGGTCTGCCCCACTACGCTGGCCCGTGCCGCGCAGGCCAAGAAGCTGATGGGCCGTGATGGCGACCGGCTGAAAGTGGTGTTCATCACCCTCGACCCGGAGCGCGACACGCCTGAGGTGCTGGATGCCTACGTCAAGGCATTCGACCCGAGCTTCGAAGCGTTGTACGGCACCCTGGAACAGACTGCGGCCACCGCCAAGGAATTCGGCGTGTTCTACGAAAAGATTCCCAGCGGTTCGACCTATACCCTGTCCCACACCGCCACCAGTTTCGTCTTCGACTCCCGGGGCACCCTGCGCCTGGGCCTGTCCCAATCCCTCAACGCCCAAGAGTGCGCGCAAGATCTGCTCACTGTCATGGAGGTTTGTTAATGAATTCGCCACAACGCCCATCCCGTATCAAGCACGCTCTGCTGTTGATCTCCCTCTTGGGCCTGGCCGGCACTGCCAGCGCCGCGACCCAGGTCGATAACGCCTGGGTCCGTGCCACCGTGCCCGGCCAGCACGCCAGCGGCGCCTTCATGGACCTCACTGCCAGCACTGACAGCAAGCTGATCGCGGTGCAATCGCCCGTGGCCAAGAACGTGCAGATCCACCAGTCGAGCATGCACAACGATGTGATGAGCATGCAGCAAGTGGACGCCGTGGCCCTGCCGGCCGGGCAGAAAGTCAGCCTGGACAGCCACGGTTACCACGTGATGCTCATGGAGCTGACCGGGCAGATCAAAGCCGGCGACAAAGTGCCACTGACCCTGACTGTGGAAAACGCCAAGGGCGAGAAGGAAACCATCAAGGTGCAAGCCGAAGCCCGGGCGCTGAATGCGCCGGACCACAGCATGATGATGCACTGAGATAACCGGCTTCAGGCCAACGACATGCTCAAGCGCAAGCGGTTCATCAATGCAAGCGACGCGGTCATGCAATCGCTGGCGAGACGCCCGGCGTTCATCCTCGGGTTCCTTTGAGCTACGTGCACTGGGCATCTGCCTGCGGGACATCGCCAAGCAACACGGCGGGATCTGAACCTCAGTAAATCGCTCGTGCCAACCACACCGTCAGTCCGTCACATTGCGGATCTTCACTGACCTGCTGGACCACCTCGAAGGCATGGGTGTCCAGCAAGGTGCAGTACTCCCCCGGGTCCAGGCTGGCGTGGTACAACGCCTCGCCCTGGAACTCGCCAATGGCCTCGCCGGCCGCCGGGCCGCTGGTGAACATCAGCGCGCATCCCGGCGCGGCATGGCGCTCGAACAGCGCAAACATCTCGCGCTGATCGTCCGGTGTCAGATGAAAGAAACTGTTCCAGGCGAGGATTCCGTCAAAGCTCTGGTCCAGGGCCAGGCTGCGCATGTCGGCGTTGATCCAGCGCTGTCCGTGATAGCGCTGGCGGCACAGGTCCAGTAGCGCGGACGAGCTGTCGACGCCGGTCAATTGGTAGCCGTTATCGATCAGGTGGCCTGCTATTGGCCAGCCGGAACCGCAGCCCAGATCCAGCACCTGCCGGCCCTCCCCCATGACTTCACGAAAGCGCTGCAGCCAGACCTGCTCGCGCTGGAACGCCGCCGGGTTGGCCTGACGAGCCTGATCCCAGGCCTCGGCGTGACGCTGGTACAGGCTGACAATCTGGCGTGCGGACTCATGCATGTGGCGGCTTCCGTGGGTGGGCTCGGCGCGGGATTACACCCCAGGGACCTTGCGGGCACAAGCGCCGGAGGCGATTCAGTCCCGTCCCGCCAGCGCCAGCAGCTGCTCGCGCAACCAGCGGTTGGCCGATTCGTTCTGCATCGGCTTGCTCCAGTACAGGTTCAGGCACACCTCGGGCAGGGTCAGGGGCATGTCGAGGATCTGATTGTGCAGCCCGGCATTGATCAGTCGCGCATTGTTGCGGGTCAGGGTCAGCAGCCCGTCGCCCTGGGCCACCAGTTGCGCAGCCGTGAGGAAGTGCTGGCAGTGCTGGCCAATGCGCCGCCGCACCCCCAGGTGCCCCAGGGCCAGGTCTTCGACGCAGATGCCGCGGCGCCTTGATGTGACCGCCACGTGCTCGGAGGCCAAGTAGCGCTCCGCTGTCAGCTCGCCGTGAAACCCCGGCCCGGCCATCACACAGAAGGAATCCTGCAGCAATAGCTGCTGTTGCAGCTGTGGATCGGTCAGGCGCGACAGCTCGATCGCCAGGTCGATGCGCCCGGCAATCATCTCCAGTTTCAGGTCGGCCCAGTGCACGCTGGTGCTGCGCACTTCCAGGTGCGGGGCCAGTCGATTCAGGTGCGCCAGGATCCTCGGCAGAATCACCGGTTCCAGCTGCTCCGGCATGTTCAGGGTGAAGCACCGCCGGTCCTGCAAGGGGTCGAAGGCCTGGGCCGGGTTGAGGCTGCGGCGCAAACCGCTGAGGGCGTCCTGGATCCCCGGCGCCAGTTGCTTGGCCAGGGGCGTCGGCGCCACGCCATAACCTTCGCGGACGAATAGCGGGTCATCCAGTTGCACCCGCAGCCGCGCCAGGGCGTGGCTGATGGCCGACTGGCTGAGGTGCAGCACCGAGGCGGCGCGGGTCAGGTTGCGCTCCTGGTACACCACCTCGAACACCCGGAACAGGTTCAGGTCCAGCCGGCTCAGCCCCGACCATTCATGCGGTGAGTTCATGGTTGTGCCCTCGCAGTCTCGACCCGCAGCAGGCTAGCAGCCGCTTGCGAGCGGTAGAACCATGTAGCGCATTCATGAATCTCGATGAATAACCGTCGGTTCTGCCGGGCGTCGGACGCTGCCTAAGATAGCCCTGCCGATAACAATAAGCAGGAGACACCGTGGACCTTGCAGCCTATCAGCAACAACTTCGCGCCTTGCAACAAGCGGCCTGGCCCGCAGGGACGCCGCGTGCCCCGCAGTATCCCCATGGCCAGCAACCGCTCACCGAATACCTGCGGACCTGGGCGCAGCGGCAAGGGGCTGCGGTGGCCCTGGACTTCTATGGCTACCAGCTGACGTTTGCCGAGCTGGACCGGCTCTCCGATCGTTGCGCGGCGCTGCTCAGCGAGCTGGGGGTGGCCCCGGGTGATCGGGTCGCGGTGTACATGCCCAACTGCCCGCAATTGCACATCGGCTTCTGGGGCATTCTCAAGTGCGGCGCGGTGTACGCCCCGGTCAGCCCACTGGCGCGGGCCCTGGAGCTGGAATACCAGCTTAAGGACAGCGGCGCGCGGGTCATCCTGTGCTTCGACCAGCTGCTGGACCTGGTCGCAGCCGTGCAGCAATCCTGTGCCTTGCGCCAGGTCCTGGCCAGCAGCCTGTCAGAGCTCTGCCCGACGAACCCGAGCATCCCGGTGCCGGACCTGCTGCTGGCACCCAAGCGCCTGGATGCCGGGGTAATCGATTTCTATCCGGCCCTGGAGGATTGTCGCGCAGTCACCCCCGCGCACCGCCCTGCCCTGGAGGACATCGCCGCCCTGAACTACACCGGCGGCACCACCGGCATGCCCAAGGGCTGCATCCATAGCCACGGTGACATGCTCTACACCTGCGCCAGTTTCGTACCCGTGGCCCTGGGGCTGGAACCGCACAGCGTGATGCTGAATTTTCTCCCGGAGTTCTGGATCGCCGGGGAAAACGCTGGCCTGCTGTTTCCTGTCTACGCCGGCTGCCGCCTGGTGTTGCTGGCCCGCTGGGAGGCCCTGGGGTTCATGGCGGCGATCGCCCATTACCGGGTCAGCCACTGCGGCTTGTTGGTGGACAGCGCCGCCGAAGTGCTGGAACACCCCGCCGTCGCCGACTTCGACCTGAGTTCCCTGCGGGCTACCGGCTGCATCTCCTTCGTCAAGAAGCTCACCCCGGATTATCGCCAGCGCTGGCGCACGCTGACCGGCTGCACGCTGTTCGAATTCAGCTTCGGCATGACCGAAACCCACACCTGCGACACCTTCACCGCCGGCCTGCAGGCCGACGACTTCGACCTCAAGAGCCCGCCGACCTTTGTCGGCCTACCGGTGCCGGGCACCGAGTTCAAGGTCTGCGACTTCGATAGCGGCGCCCTGCTGCCCCTGGGTAGCGAAGGCGAACTCTGCGTGCGCAGCCCGTCCTTGTTGCAGGGCTACTGGCAACGTCCCGAGGACTCCGCCGCGGTACTGCGCGACGGCTGGCTGCACACCGGCGACCTGGGGCAGATCACTGCACAGGGTTTTATCCGCTACCTGGGGCGACGCAAGGAAATGCTCAAGGTCAACGGCATGAGCGTGTTTCCCAGCGAGCTGGAAGCACTGTTCGGCCAGCACCCGCAGGTGTTGGCCTGCGCGGTGATCGGCCGCAGCGATGAGCGTCGCGGCCAGCAACCGGTGGCCTTTGTGGTGCTCAAGCCGGACGCGCCCCAGGACCCGCAGGCCCTGGCCAGCTGGTGCCATGCGGTAATGGCGGCCTACAAGGTCCCGGAAATTCGCCTGGTCAGTGCCCTGCCCATGACCGCCACCGGCAAGGTCAAGAAGAACGAGCTGGAACACCAGCTTTGAGTCGCCCTTCCCTATTGTGAGAACTGACTGCCATGTTCCAGAGCCTGTTGATCGCCAATCGTGGCGAGATAGCCATCCGTATCGCCCGGGCTTGCGCCGACCTGGGCATTCGCAGCGTCGCGGTGTTCGCCGAGGACGACCACGCCAGCCTGCATACGCGCAAGGCCGACCTGGCCCTGGCGCTGAATGGCCGTGGCGTCGCGGCCTACCTGGATCGCCAGCAACTGATCAGCATCGCCCTGGCGCAGGGCTGCGAGGCGATTCATCCGGGCTATGGCTTTCTGGCGGAGAACGCCGATTTCGCCCTGGACTGCGAAGCTGCCGGGTTGACCTTCATCGGTCCTGCGCCCGAGGTGCTACAACTGTTTGGCGACAAGGCGGCGGCCCGCGCTTTGGCCGAGGACTGCGGAGTGCCAGTGCTCGGCGGGATCAATCAGCAAGTGACCCTGCAACAGGCCGCGGCCTTCTTTGAAGAGCACCGCGCCCTGATGCTCAAGGCCTTGGCCGGCGGTGGTGGCCGCGGCATGCGGGCTGTCACCGAGCGCGGGCAATTGGAACAGGCCTTTATCCGCTGCCAATCCGAGGCCCAGGCCGCGTTCGGCAACGGTGCCTTGTATGTCGAGCAGTTGCTGCAACGGACACGGCACATTGAAATCCAGGTCGTGGGGGACGGCAGTGGCGCGGTCAGCCATCTGTGGGAGCGCGATTGCAGCCTGCAACGCCGTCACCAGAAGCTGGTGGAAATCGCCCCCAGCCCGGACTTGTCCGATGGCCTGCGCCAGCAGTTGATCGCTGCCGCGCTGAAACTGGCCAGCCGGGTGCGTTACCAGGGCATTGGCACCTTCGAATTTCTCCTCGACCAGGACCGGCCGGGGAGTTTCTATTTCATGGAAGCCAACCCACGAATCCAGGTGGAGCACACGGTGACCGAGGCCATCACCGGCGTCGATTTACTGCATAGCCAACTGCGGCTGGCGACGGGCGCGTCCTTGGCGAGCCTGGGGCTGGACACGCCACCGGCGCCCCAGGGTTATGCGTTGCAGGTGCGGATCAACCTGGAGCAGCAGCTCGCCGACGGCGGCACGCGCCCGGTGGCTGGCACCTTGAGTGCTTACGAAGCGCCCAGTGGCCCGGGCCTGCGGGTCGACGGTTATGGGTATGCCGGGTATCCGGTCAGTCCCAGCTACGACTCGTTGCTGGCCAAGCTGATCGCCCATGGCGCGGATTACCCCAGTGCCCTGGGACGTGCCTATCGCGGACTCTGCGAGTTCCGCCTGGAAGGCGTGGCGAGCAACCTGGGGCTGTTGCAAAACCTGCTGCGGCATCCGGCGGTGGTCGGGTATCAGCTCAGTACCGGGTTCGTCGAAGCGCACTGGGCGCAGTTGCTGCAAAGCGGCGCCGAGCGTCACCGGTCGCTGTTTTTCGAGCAAGTGCTGGCGGCCCGGGACACTCCGAGCGCTGGTACTCAGGCACCCGCTGGCACCTTGGCAGTCAGTGCGCCAAGTACCGGCGTACTGGTGAGCCTGGAGGTGGCCGAGGGCGACCAGTTGCAGCGTGGCCAACGAGTCGCGGTGCTGGAAGCGATGAAGATGGAGTTCGAGGTCAAGGCTCAGTGCAGCGGCATCGTCCGGGCCCTGGCGGCGCAGGTTGGTAACGCGGTGAGCGAGGGGCAGCCGTTGCTGTTTCTGGAACCGGCCGAAGTGCTCGGTGACAGCCAGTGCAGCGAGGAGCCGCTGGACCTTGAATGGATCCGCAGCGACCTGGCCGAGGTCCGCGAACGCCACGGGTTGCTGCAGGACGCGCAGCGTCCGGAGGCGGTGGCCAAGCGCCGCAAGAATGGCCAGCGCACCGCCCGGGAAAACCTCGACGACCTGCTGGACCCCGGCAGCTTCATGGAATACGGCGCCATGGCCCTGGCCGCCCAACGCCGCCGGCGCAGCGCCGAGGAACTGCAGGCCCTGAGCCCGGCCGATGGCCTGGTGGGCGGCATTGGCACGATCAACTCCGAGCACTTCGACAGCGCAGGCTCCAGGTGCCTGGCGCTGGCCTACGACTACACCGTGTTCGCCGGGACTCAAGGAGTGATGAACCACAAGAAGACCGACCGCCTGCTGGGCCTGGCTCAGGAATGGCGGCTGCCGGTGGTGCTGTTTGCCGAAGGCGGTGGCGGGCGCCCCGGTGACAGCGACTTCGTCGGGGTCGCGGGCCTGGACTGCCACACCTTCGCCGCCATGGCCCGGCTCTCTGGTTGGGTGCCAACAGTGGGCATCGCCTCAGGCCGCTGCTTTGCCGGCAATGCCGCATTGCTCGGCTGCTGCAACCTGATCATCGCTACCCGCAATGCCTCGATCGGCATGGCCGGCCCGGCGATGATCGAAGGTGGCGGTCTGGGCCGTTTCAGCCCGGAACAGGTGGGCCCGGTGACGGTGCAAGGGCCCAACGGGGTGATCGATGTCCTGGTACAGGATGAAGCCGAGGCGGTACGGGTGGCCAAGCAATACCTGGGCTACTTCCAAGGGCCGCTCAAGGACTGGCTGTGCGCGGACCAGCGTGAACTGCGCCAGCTGATCCCGGAAAACCGCCTGCGGGTCTATGACATCCGCCGGGTGATCGAAACCCTGGCCGACCGCGACAGCGTGCTGGAACTGCGGCGGCAGTTCGCCCCGGGGCTGATCACCGCGCTGATCCGCATCGAGGGCCGTGCCTTTGGCCTGCTCGCCAACAACCCCGCAGTGCTGGGCGGGGCCATCGACTCGGCGGCCGGCGACAAGGCCGCGCGCTTCATGCGCCTGTGCCAGGCGTTTGGCCTGCCGCTGGTGTCCTTGTGCGACACCCCGGGGTTCATGGTCGGTCCCGAATCGGAGCAGCAAGCCACGGTGCGCCATGTGTCGAGAATGTTCGTCAGTGCCGCCAGCCTCACGGTGCCGTTCTTCACCCTGGTGCTGCGCAAGGGCTACGGCCTCGGCGCCCAGGCCATGGCCGCCGGGAGTTTCCACAACCCGTTGTTCACCGTCGCCTGGCCCAGCGCCGAGTTCGGCGCCATGGGCCTGGAAGGCGCCGTTCGCCTGGGCTTCTCCAAGGAGCTGGCGGCCCAGCCCGATGCGCAATCGCGCCAGGCGCTGTTCGATAAACTGCTGGCCAAGGCCTACGCCCAGGGCAAGGCCTTGAACATGGCCAGCTATTTGGAGATCGACGCCGTGATCGACCCCTTCGACAGCCGTTGCTGGTTGCTTCGCGGATTGCAGGCCGCGCCCCAGGCGAAGCCGTGGACCGAGCGCGAGCAGGGGTTTGTCGATACCTGGTAGCCGGCCGCTCCTGCAGAGCGCCCGGGGGTCGATGCAGGAGCCTGTTATTCTTGGCGGGTCATGACGCATCAGAAGCGTTCTGATCCGGGTATCGCTGCTCGGCTCCATGTCATCTGCAAGAGTTGATACCCCGTGATAGCACCTGCCCTGTCTCAACTGCTCAAGCGTGGCGCGCTGACCCTTGGCGTCTCGATCCTGGTCCTGCTGGCCTGGCGGATCTACGACACTGAGCGTGGCCCGGCGCTGCAACCCTGGCACCTGCGGGTGCCCCACGAACTCAGCGTCGAACAGCTCGACAACGCCGACTGGTCGACCTGGCTCAAGGCCGAGGATCAGGTGTTCGCCGAGGTCAAGCGCGAGGTCACCGACACCCTGGACCCTGCCCAGGTGCCACCCTTCAACCGCTACCGCGCGGACAGCCGGGTCTATCCGCCGCGGTTTGCCACAGACTGGAACCGCTCTTACCTGCTGCGCCCGCCTGGTACGCCACGGGGGGTGGTGGTGCTGCTGCACGGCCTGACCGACTCGCCCTACAGCCTGCGCCACATCGCCCAGCGCTACCTTGAACACGGTTATCTGGCCATCGGCCTGCGCTTGCCGGGCCACGGCACAGTGCCGGCGGGCCTGACCGATGCCCACTGGCAGGAATGGCTGGCGGCCACGCGCCTGGCACTGCGCACCGCGCGGGCCGAGGTGCCGGCCCCCGCGCCGTTGCACATCGTCGGTTACTCCAACGGTGGCGCCCTGGCGGTCAAGTACGCGCTGGATGCCTTGAGCGATGCGCAATTGCCAGAGGCCCAGCGACTGGTGTTGATTTCACCGATGATCGGCGTCGCTCAGTCCGCGCGTTTTGCCGGGCTGGCCGGCTGGCCCGCGGTGTTTCCCGCGTTCAGCAAGGCCGCCTGGCTGAACCTGCGTCCTGAATACAACCCGTTCAAGTACAACTCCTTTCCGGTCAATGGCGCGCGTCAGTCCTGGCTGCTCACCGATGCCCTGCAACGCCAGTTGCAGGCTTTGGTGGGCGACCCGCGCCTGACCCGGCTACCGCCGATTCTGAGCTTCCAGTCCCTGGCCGACGCCACCGTCAGTACCCCGGCCCTGGTCAGTGGGCTGTACCGCCAGCTACCGGCCAATGGCAGTGAACTGGTGATTTTCGATCTCAATCGGGTCCAGGACTTCGAAGGCCTGCTGGACCCGGCCAGCGTCACTTCCCTGGCCAATCTGTTGCCGGCGCCACCGCGCAACTACGCGACCCAGGTGCTGACGAATGAGGGTACCGGCACGGCCAGGTTGGAAGCCGTCAGCACCGCGGCCCTGAGCCTGGACAGCCGTCGGCTGCCACTGGAACTGACTTACCCGCCGGGGGTATTTTCCCTCTCGCATGTGGCGTTACCGTTCCCCTCGGACGACGGCTTGTATGGCACCCAACCCGCCGCCAACGAGGATTTCGGCGTGCATCTGGGCACCGTGGCCGCCCGCGGCGAACGAGGGGTGCTGGTGGTGCCCATGGATGAGCTGATGCGCCTAACGTCCAATCCGTTCTACTCCTACCTGATTCAGCGTATTGATATGGATATAGACAAAGCCACAGTGCCTTCATTGATTCACTGAATAGACAAATGTTAGCGTGCGCCCCCTTTTGCCCCCTTGATTTCCGAGGGGGCACAACTGCCACTACGGCAGGGAAATGCGATGAAACCGATGATTCGACCCTGGGCCCTGCGCCTGTCTCTCCCGAAACGCCGCACTGTTTGCACGACCGTCGGCGCGGCCTTGCTGTCACTGAGCGCCTTGCAGAGCGCGCAAGCCGATCAACAGCAGGACTACTGGCTCGTGCAGACCAGCGTCTACACCAATCATTGGAGCAATGATCCTGATCACAACAACCATCAAGACCTGATCGGCCTTGAGCGCAACTACGCCGATGGCGAATTGTGGGGGGTGAGCACCTTTCGTAACTCATTCTCCCAGCGTTCCTACTACGCCTATGTCGGCAAGGCTTGGGAAAACGCCGAGTGGCCGGTGTATGCCAAGCTCAGCGGCGGCCTGATCCAGGGCTACAAGGGTGAGTACAAGGACAAGATCCCGCTGAACCACCTTGGCGTGGCGCCGGTGCTGATTCCGGCGATCGGCGTGCATTACGGCCCGGTAGCCAGCGAACTGGTGGTGCTCGGCACGGCAGCGGTGATGGTCAACGTTGGCTATCGCTTCTGAACCACGAGGTGCTCAGGTGATACGCGGCCCAGCGTGGTAGCAGCAGACGCTGGCTGCTTCCCTCCCCCAAGCCGATCAAGGAACGTCATAGAGCGCGGGCATCAAGGATTGGGCCAAGCGCGGGCATTCATTGCGCCGCATCGAGCGCTTAGGGGCCTAGTGCAGCGGCCACCGCTTCGAGCACCATCGCCATCACACCTACGCGGTCGGCCGGAGCCTGGCGCAATCGGGAGCCAGGTTCTTCACCCGGTTGCGGGTCACCGCCTCGATCAACAGCCGCGACCTGCCGATTGCCTTCACTTCGTCTACAGCGAGCCGCTGGCGGCGTCCATTTTCCTGTTGATCGTCGCCGGCATTGCTCTGACCGACAGCCTTGGCCTGATCACCTGCGCCGCGACTGGCGCGGCAGCGTACTGCGCGGTGGTCCAGTTGGCCGCCGCGACCTGAAACCGCAGCGCCCATAACCACCAAGGGCTCTTGAAGGCCGCTGGCCCACTGCCTATTGTTGATCCTCACAACCCAGGCCCTGGCGCTGGGGTTCTTCATCGACCAGGGTCTTGCCGGTACGCGCCATGATCTGAGCCTGCAAGGTGCGCAACTCGCTGCCCGTGAGGCGCTTGCAGCGGTTGATTTCCCAGACATCACCGGTGGCGATGCTCACCGAGAACAGTCCCCAGTACTCGGTGGCGCCGGCCTTGGGGGCGTTGTAGCCCAGGCTGAAGTCGAAGTACCCCGGATGTGGCGGCTGGCCGTGCTCATCCTGCAGGTCGCCATCGACAAACACCCCGGGCTTGTTCAATGAATAATCCTGGTACTTGAGGGCTACCTGCAACACCGCCTGGGCCTGCTCACGCGTCAGCCCCGACGCCTTGACCTCGGCGGGCTGCAGGGTGCCGGCAGCACAGGCCGCAAGGGTCACGCTCGCCAGGGACAGGCTCAACATCCAGCCCCGCACCTGTCTGATCAGCACGCCAAACGTCCTCTGACCGCGACGATGATGTCCGCCAGGTACTTGGCGAAACCGTTGCGTCCACCCGTGGCCGCATCACCGCTGTTATAGCCGCTGAACACCAGGGCCTGGGCGAACGCCATGGGATCGCGCTTGCTGCGCACCGCTGAGCCATAGCGTAAGGCGAAGGACTGGGCGCATTGCTGGAAGGAGTCGAAGGTTGCCACCTTGATGCTGGCATTGCCCTGGGGCGACTCGGCACTGCGTTGCAAAGGTGCCGGCGCGTGCAGGGAGAAATAGTTGTTCAGTTCCCGGGCAATCCGCCCGGTGCCGTACTGACTCTCCTGGGCGGCCAGGCCAAGGATGTTTTCCACTGGCAGGTCCAGTTGCTCGGCAATCGGTTGGCAGACGGCCTTGTACTTGCTGACAAAGGTCACGGCGCTGATGTTGTTGCACAGTTTGGCGCTCAAGAAGGCGGCCTCTTTTGAGTGTGTGATTACATGTCCATTGTTGCTTGAGGCCGGGCCCGAGTGTCCGGGCGCCGGCTACAGCTTGGCCCGGGTCGCCAGGAACTGCAGGTAGCGGGGATCATCATGGGCGAATATTTCCTCACCGGCGCCCATATAGGCGCGCATCAGTTGATCCGCCGCCTGGTCGTCATTGCCGGTTTCGAACAAGACCTGCCCCAGGCGCAGATGCAAGAAGGGATTGCCCAGTGCATCGGGACAGGTCATCGCATATTCCAACGTTGCGCGCGCCTCCTGGAATTGACCTGACAGGAACAGCGCATCGGCGATGGCAGCCAGCACCCAGGTGGCCGCTTCCCAGTCATTCTGCGGTTCGGGGAGCAACTTCCAGGCAGCCTGGTAGTGCACCAGGGCTTCGCTATAGCGCTCTGCCTCGGCCAGCTTGTCGCCATTGGCACACAGGGCCTGAAGCTGTTCATGAAGCGAATCGGGCAATTGCCGATCTTCGTGCATGGCACGCAATCCTTTGCTGGTAATGCCGGCTCTGTTCAGTGACCGGCGAATGACTGTGCGGCGAGGGCGCAGCCTCTGATAGGTGGCTACGAATCAAAACAGAAATGACATGGATTCACCATAAATTTGACGAATTTTTCTTGTTTGCATATCTACATTGCGCGCAGATTACATATGCAAATGATTCGCATTGTTTTAGTGGTCCCGATGGACCCTGTCCGTGGTTCAGACGCATTCCAACAACAACCGCAGGAGCTGCAATCAGATGACCGTTCGTCTCTCTTCCTTATTCAAGCGCGCATTGCTGGCCAGCGCCTTTCTCGCCGCTGGGCATGCCTACGCCGCGTCCGATGCCGACGGCATCCTGGTCTACAACGCCCAGCACGAAGGCCTGACCAAGGCCTGGGTCGAAGGCTTCACCCGGGACACCGGGATCAAGGTGACCCTGCGCAACGGCGATGACAGCGAAATGGGCAACCAGCTGGTGCAAGAAGGCAAGGCCTCGCCGGCTGACGTGTTCCTCACCGAGAACTCCCCGGCCATGGCCCTGGTGGATAACGCCGGGCTGTTCACCAAGGTGGCACCCGCCACCCTGGAGCAGATCGACGCAGCCTATCGTCCGGCCCACGGCAAATGGGTGGGGATTGCCGCCCGCTCCACGGTGTTTGTCTACAACCCGGCCAAGCTGAGCGCGGCCGAGTTGCCTAAATCCCTGCTGGACCTGGCATCGTCGAGCTGGAAAGGCCGCTGGGCAGCCTCGCCGGCCGGCGCCGACTTCCAGGCGATTGTCAGCGCGGTGCTGGAACTCAAGGGCGAAGCCGCGACCCTGGAATGGCTCAAGGGTGTGAAAGCCAATGCCGCGGTCTATCGCGGCAACAGCGCGGTGCTCAAGGCGGTCAACGCCGGCCAGGTCGACAGCGGCGTGATTTATCACTATTACAGTTTCGTCGATCAGTCCAAGACTGGCGAAAACAGCAAGAACACCGCCCTGCACTACTTCAAGCACCAGGATCCGGGCGCCTTTGTCAGCCTCTCCGGCGGCGCGGTGCTGGCCTCCAGCAAGCACCAGGAACAGGCCCAGGCATTCCTCAAGTGGATCACCGGCCCCCAGGGGCAGAATGTGCTCAAGACCGGCAACTCCTATGAGTACGCGGTGGGCCTGGGCGCTCAGTCCAATCCCAAGCTGGTACCGCTGGCCGAACTCGATGCGCCCAAGGTCGACGCAGCGAAACTCAACAGCAAAAAGGCCGTTGACCTGATGACCCAGGCCGGAATCCTTTAAGCCCATGGCCGACGACTTGACCCTGCCCCGTCCCGGCGCAGTCAGCGCGACCACTGCGCCAGCCTTGAGCGGCTATCGGCGGCGCGCCCTGGGTAAATCCTCGGCGCCCTGGCTGATGGGCGCGGCACTCCTGGTTTCGCTGCTGGCCCTGCTGCCTCTGGGTTTTGTGGTCGGCATCTCGATCCAGACCGGCTGGGCGACCATCGCTCAGCTGGTGTTGCGGCCGCGAGTGGCGGAGCTGCTGTACAACACCCTGCTGTTGCTGATCCTGACTCTGCCCCTGTGTGTGCTCTTGGGCGTGGCCCTGGCCTGGCTGACCGAGCGCACCGACCTGCCCGGACGACGTGCCTGGTCGCTGCTGGCCGTGGCGCCCCTGGCGGTGCCGGCGTTCGTCCACAGCTATGCCTGGGTCAGCTTGTTGCCTTCGCTGCACGGGCTGCCTGCGGCCGTGCTGGTGTCGGTGATTGCCTATTTTCCCTTTGTCTACCTGCCGGTCGCTGCGTCCCTGCGCCGGCTCGACCCGGCCATCGAGGATGTTGCCGAGTCCCTGGGACTCAAGCCCCAAGCAGTGTTCCTGCGGGTAGTACTGCCGCAACTGCGGCTGGCGATTGGCGGCGGCATGCTGCTGGTGGGCCTGCATCTGTTAGCGGAGTACGGTCTGTACGCGATGATCCGCTTCGATACCTTCACCACCGCCATCTACGACCAGTTCCAATCCACCTACAACGGCCCGGCGGCGAACATGCTGGCGGGGATTCTGGTGCTGTGCTGCCTGGTGTTGCTGAGCCTGGAGTCCGCTACCCGGGGCCAGGCGCGCTATGCCCGGGTCGGCTCCGGTGCTGCACGAACCCAGCGCATCCAGGCCTTGCGCGGCGGGTCCCGGTACGGCGCATTGGTCGTACCGATCCTGACCAGCGTCCTGGCCCTGGGGGTACCACTGCTGACCCTGGGCAACTGGCTGCTGGCCGGCGGTATCGAGGTCTGGCAGGTGCCGGAGTTGCTGCCCAGCCTGCGTCAGACCCTGATGCTGGCAAGCCTCGGCGCCCTGCTGATTACCTGCGCGGCGGTGCCCATGGCCTGGCTGTCGATTCGCGCGCCCGGCCCGTTGCTGCGACTGCTGGAAAGCTGCAACTACATCACCAGTTCCCTGCCGGGCATCGTCGTCGCACTGGCGCTGGTGACGATCACGGTGCAGTACGCCCGGCCGATCTACCAGACCAGCATCACCGTGCTGCTGGCCTATGGACTGATGTTCCTGCCCCGGGCCCTGGTCAGCTTGCGGGCCGGTATCGCCCAGGCTCCGGTGGAGCTGGAGAATATCGCCCGCAGCCTGGGCCGCACCCCGGCGCAGGCGCTGTGGCGCATTACCCTGCGTTTGGCCGCGCCGGGGGCGGCGTCCGGCGCGGCCCTGGTGTTTTTGGCCATCAGCAATGAGCTCACTGCCACCCTGCTGCTGGCCCCCAATGGCACCCGGACCCTGGCCACCGGCTTCTGGGCCAGGACCAGCGAGATCGACTACGCCGCCGCGGCGCCTTATGCGTTGATCATGATTGTGCTTTCACTGCCGTTGACCGGCCTTCTCTACCATCAATCCAGACGTACGGCGGGCCGATGAACACTCTCGAACTCCATGCACTGCACAAATCCTTCGGCAGCGTGCCGGCGGTCGACAACATCAGCCTGAGCTTGCCGGCCGGCAGCCGCACGGCGATTGTCGGTCCTTCCGGCTCCGGCAAGACCACCTTGCTGCGGATGATCGCCGGCTTCGAGTTTCCCGACAGCGGTCGCATCACCCTCAACGACCAGGTCCTGGTGGATGGCCGTGGCGCGGTACCGGCCCATCAACGCCTGATCGGTTATGTGCCGCAGGACGGTGCGCTGTTTCCACACCTGAGCGTGGCGGCCAATATCGGCTTCGGCCTGCCGGGTAAGCAGGCGGCCAAACAGTCGCGCATCGCCGAGTTGCTCGACATGGTCGCGCTGGACGCCAGCCTGGCCGCGCGCTGGCCACACGAGCTGTCAGGCGGCCAACAGCAGCGGGTAGCGTTAGCTCGGGCCCTGGCCCAGCGCCCCAGGCTGATGCTGCTGGACGAGCCCTTTTCCGCCCTCGATACCGGCTTGCGGGCCTCGATGCGCAAGGCCGTGGCCCGCTTGCTGGCGGACGCCGGGATCACCAGCGTGCTGGTCACCCATGATCAGGCCGAGGCCCTGTCCTTTGCCGACCAATTGGCGGTGATGCGCCAGGGTCGCTTGATCCAGGCGGGGGCGCCGCTGGAGTTGTACCAGCGCCCGCGAGATGCGCAGACCGCAATGTTTCTCGGTGACGCGGTGCTGCTGCCGGCACAGCTCGACAATGGCATGGCCAACTGCGACCTGGGCTTGGTGCCAGTCCGCGATCACTCACTCAAGGGCCCGGCGCGGATCATGCTGCGGCCCGAGCAACTGCAACTGAGCGCCGACGCTCCGGAAGCCGGGGATGGCACGGGCTGTGTCGGAGTGGTCAGCGACTGTGATTTCGCCGGCAACACCTGCACCCTGAGCATTCGCATTGCCACGGCCAGCGGTGCCGAACAACTGCTGCCGGTTCGCAGCTCGGGGCTGCATGCACCACAGACCGGCAGCCGCGTGCGAGTAACCACTCTGGGACATGCCCATGTGCTGGATGCGCAGCCCGCCAATTGAGCACCACCTTGAGCCAGGATTGAACGATGACTGAGCCCGCTGGCGAAACAGGTGACTACCTGATGATGCAGGCCGCCCACTGGTGCATGCGCCTGCGGGAAGCCGATTGCAGCCTGGAGGAGCGCCGGGCGTTCGAAGACTGGCTACAGGGCGATCCGAGTCATGCCTTCGAATACGCCAGGATGCTTGAGGTCTGGGACCTCGCCGGACAGCTGTCGCCGTCGGTTCTCGCTCCTTGAGCCTGAGCCTTCACAGATCGAAACGGTCAATGGCCCGGCGGCGCTCGTTGTCGTCACGCATATCGTAACTGGCGGTGGTCTGGATATTGGTGTGGTGCGCCAGCTTCTGGGCAATTGACAGGTCATGCTCCTCGATCACCCGGGTAATGAACGAACGGCGAAAATCGTGGGGCATGATGCGCACCCCGACCTGGGCGCCCCGTTGCCGGGCAATGTAATAGATCGCGTGCTTGCTGATGCGCTCGCGGGTGATGTGGCCGCCACGACGAATCCGGTTGAACAGGAACAGGTCATCCCCCTGCCCTTCGGGCAATTGCGCGCGCCGCAGCTCCAGCCAGGCCTGCAACTTGTCGAAGGCCCAGGTCGGGGCGTACTTGATCAACTGCTTGTTGCCCTTGCCCAGTACCTGCAGGCTGCGCTGGGCGAAATCCACCTGGGCCAGGTCCAGGTTCACCGACTCGGACTTGCGCATGCCCGAGCCGTAGAGCACCGCGATGATTGCAGCATCGCGTACGCCCTGGGGACGTGGGTCGGCGGCGCACACCGCCAGCAAATCCTGGATCAGCCCGCGCTTGAGATTGCGCCCCCGGGACAGGCGCGTACCGCTGATGGCCTTGACCGAACGCATTTTCAGCAGGTGGTCCTGGCTGATCAGGCTGGCACGCCAGGCCTCGTTCATCACCCCGCGCAAAGCGTTGACGTACAGCGACGAGGTGTTGGGCGCATAGCCGTCGCGGCGCAAGGTGGCTACCAGCGCGGTGACCTGCTCGGGCTGCAACTGGTGCCAGGGAATGTCCTCCAGGTTGAGGTCTTCGTAACCCAGGCGGTCAGCAGCATCCTGCAACACATAGCGCAGGGTCGACTGGCTGGAAGGTGCCAGGCGTGCCAGGTACAGGCAAAGCGGGTTGGCAGTGGCGCCGCTACCGGCGGCATTGAATGCCGACACAGTCATAGGGTCTCCGAGATCAAGGGTTGCACTGGGTGGCACCTGGGGGCACTGATAAAAAGCCTGGTGGCGCCCCCTTTTCTATCCGCTGGAAACCCGCTAAAACAGTCGCCGGCGCTCAGTTGATTAATAACTTTACAAACAAACTGAACACTTGCTGTCTGGTTGGCAGAAAAACGGACTTTTGCCTTATTTTTCATATTAGTTTCACATTTTTGCGCTTAATCTCAGCCCCGACAGCCCGCCTTCCGAGTGCAGCATTTTCTCAGATTGCAAAGATAACACCTTGATCCACATTTACTTTTCACAAACATAGTCTTTACTGAGGCGCTGCATGGAACGCCACGCTGGCTTGATAACAGGATGTGCCTAGATGACTGCATGACCTCCCCGCTCCCCCTGAATCACCCGTTCTTTCGCTGCACCCCGTATTTCCGGCTTTTGCATTGTGTAAACCCGAGGTAACCATGAACCAGGCTTTCCTTCCTTTCTCGCGCCCGAGTATCGGCGAAGAAGAGATTGCTGCCGTAGAGCAGGTTCTGCGCTCCGGTTGGATCACCACCGGCCCGAAAAACCAAGAACTCGAACAGCACTTCGCCGAGCGCGTTGGCGCCCGTCATGCCGTGGCCCTGTCCTCGGCCACCGGTGCGATGCACATCACCCTGCTGGCCCTGGGCATCGGCCCGGGCGACGAGGTGATCACTCCCTCGCAAACCTGGGTCTCCACCGCCAACATGATCTGCCTGCTGGGCGCGACCCCGGTGTTCGTCGATGTCGACCCCGACACCCTGATGAGCGACGCGGCGACCATCGAGGCGGCCATCACCCCGCGCACCAAGGCGATCATTCCGGTGCACTATGCCGGCGCCGCCTTCGATCTGGACCCGTTGTACGCCCTGGCGGACAAACACGGGATCACGGTGATCGAAGATGCCGCCCACGCCGCTGGCACCACCTACCGTGGACGGGCAATCGGTGCCCAGGGCACGGCAATCTTTTCCTTTCACGCAATCAAGAACATGACCTGCGCCGAAGGCGCGATGTTCGTCAGCGATGACGAAGCCCTGGCCAACCGAGTGCGCATGCTCAAGTTTCACGGTCTGGGCGTAGATGCCTACGATCGCCTGACCCACGGCCGCAAGCCCCAGGCCCAGGTGATCGAGCCGGGCTTCAAGTACAACCTGGCGGACATGAACGCCGCCATCGCTCTGGTGCAACTGCAGCGCCTGGACGAGATCAACGCCAAGCGTGAAGTACTGGCCCAGGCTTACCTGGAACGCCTCGCCGGTTTGCCGGTACAACCCCTGCACCTGCCCCAGTACCCGCAGCAGCATGCCTGGCACCTGTTCATCCTGCGGATCGACGCCGAACGCTGCGGCATTGACCGCGAAGCCTTCATGAAGGGCCTGCAGGAGCAGAACATCGGCACCGGCATTCACTTCATTGCGACCCATATGCATACCTATTACCGACAGCGCTTTGCGCATGTGCAGTTGCCCCATACCGAATGGAACTCGGCGCGGCTATGCTCGATCCCACTGTTTCCGGACATGACCCTCGACGACGTCGAACGGGTTGCCGGTGCCATTGAAAACCTCTTGGACTGAAGCCTTTGAAACCTTATCCGATTCAGTTCGTGTCGATCGTCATTCCGGTCTACAACGAAGAACAGAGCCTTCCCGAGCTGTTGCGGCGCACCGAAGCAGCCTGCCGCCTGCTCAAGCACGACTTTGAAATCGTCCTGGTGGACGATGGCAGTCGCGACGAGTCGGCGAACATCCTGCAAGCCGCCGCCGAACGCGAAGGCAGCCCGGTGGTGGCGGTGATCCTCAACCGCAACTACGGCCAGCACGCGGCAATCATGGCCGGCTTCGAGCAATGCCGCGGCGACGTGGTGATCACCCTCGACGCCGACCTGCAGAACCCGCCGGAAGAAATCCCGCGCCTGGTGGCCCAGGCCGAACTCGGCTACGACGTGGTCGGCACCGTACGCAACAATCGCCAGGACTCGGCCTTACGCCGCTGGCCATCGAAGCTGATCAACCTGGCGGTGCAACGTTCTACCGGGGTTGCCATGAGCGACTACGGCTGCATGCTGCGGGCCTACCGCCGGACCATCATCGACGCGATGCTGGCCTGCACCGAGCGCAGCACCTTCATCCCGATCCTGGCCAACAGCTTCGCCCGCCACACCACCGAGGTACTGGTGGAACACGCCGAGCGCGAACACGGCGACTCCAAGTACAGCCCGATGCGCCTGATCAATCTGATGTTCGATCTGATCACCTGCATGACCACCACGCCCCTGCGGCTGTTGAGCATCATCGGTTTCGGCATGGCCGGCATCGGCGCCCTCTTCGCCCTGGCGCTGATCTTCCTGCGGTTGATCTTCGGCGCCACCTGGGCCGGCGACGGCACCTTCGTGCTGTTCGCGGTGCTCTTCGTGTTCACCGGTGGCCAATTCATTGGCATGGGTCTCTTGGGTGAATACCTGGGGCGCATGTACAGCGATGTGCGGGCCCGCCCGCGTTTCTTCATCGAAAGAGTCTTGCGCAGCCAGCCCGCGGCCCCTGCCCCTGCTGTGACTGTTGACGGTTTATCTTCCACCCATACTGATCAGGTTTCGCCATGAGCAATAAAGCTGTCGTCTTCGCCTACCACGATATCGGCTGTGCAGGCATCGAAGCCCTGCTCAATGCAGGTTATGAGATCGCTGCGGTCTTTACCCACGCCGATGATCCCAAGGAAAACACCTTCTACGGCTCGGTTGCTCAACTGTGCGCACGCAAGGGCATTGCCGTGCATGCTCCGGAAGATGCCAACCACCCGCTGTGGATCGAGCGCATCAGCAAGCTCGACCCCGACTACCTGTTCTCCTTCTACTACCGCAACCTGCTGAGCGAGCCGCTGCTGGCCACCGCCCGTAAAGGCGCGTTCAACCTGCACGGTTCCCTGCTGCCGCACTACCGTGGTCGTGCACCGGCCAACTGGGTCCTGGTCAAGGGCGAAACCGAGACGGGCGTGACCCTGCACCGCATGGTCAAGCGCGCCGATGCCGGCGCCATCATTGCCCAGGAACGCGTTGCCATCGAGCGCAGCGACACCGCGCTGAGCCTGCACCACAAACTGCGTGACGCGGCCGCCAGCCTGCTGCGCGACACCCTGCCGGCACTGGCCCAGGGCAAGATCAACGAAACCGCCCAGGACGAATCCAAGGCCAGCTACTTCGGTCGTCGCACCGCGGCGGACGGCAAGCTGGACTGGAAACGCCCGGCCGAAGAACTGTTCAACCTGGTGCGCGCGGTCACTCAACCTTATCCGGGTGCTTTCTGCGACGTGGGCGAGCACAAGCTGATCGTCTGGAGCGCCGAGGTCATGCAGGGCAACGAAGGCCAGGCCCCAGGCCGGGTCATCAGCGTCGACCCACTGCGCATCGCCTGTGGCGAAGACTCCCTGGTGATCACTTCGGGCCAGCGCAACGCCAACGGCCTGTACCTGGGTGGCCCACAACTGGCCAATGAACTGGGCCTGGTGGACGGTTCGGTGCTGCGCGGCGCTGAATCCGGTCGCAAGCCACGTCGTACTCGCGTACTGATCCTCGGCGTCAACGGCTTTATCGGTAACCACCTGTCCGAGCGCCTGCTGCGTGACGACAAGTACGACGTCTACGGCCTGGACATCGGCTCCGATGCCATCGAGCGCCTGCGCAGCCACCCGAACTTCCACTTCGTCGAAGGCGATATCAGCATTCACTCCGAGTGGATCGAATATCACATCAAGAAGTGCGACGTGGTCCTGCCGCTGGTGGCCATCGCCACCCCGATCGAATACACCCGCAACCCGCTGCGCGTGTTCGAGCTGGACTTCGAAGAAAACCTGAAACTGGTTCGCTACTGCGTCAAGTACAACAAGCGCGTGATCTTCCCGTCGACTTCGGAAGTCTATGGCATGTGCCAGGACAAGAACTTCGACGAAGACACCTCGAACCTGATCGTTGGTCCGATCAACAAGCAGCGCTGGATCTACTCGGTATCCAAGCAGTTGCTGGACCGGGTGATCTGGGCTTACGGCGCCAAGGGCCTGAACTTCACCCTGTTCCGTCCGTTCAACTGGATGGGCCCGCGCCTGGACCGTCTGGACTCGGCACGCATCGGCAGCTCCCGCGCCATCACCCAGTTGATCCTCAACCTGGTGGAAGGCACACCGATCCGTCTGTTCGACGGCGGCGAGCAGAAGCGCTGCTTCACTGACATCGCCGACGGCATCGAAGCCCTCGCACGCATCGTCGACAACGAAAACGACTGCTGCAACGGCCAGATCGTCAACATCGGCAACCCGGACAACGAAGCCAGCATCCGTCAGCTGGGCGAAGAGCTGCTGCGTCAGTTCGAAGCTCACCCGCTGCGCAGCAACTTCCCGCCGTTCGCCGGTTTCCGCGACGTCGAAAGCAAGGCGTTCTATGGCGCTGGCTACCAGGACGTGGAACACCGCAAGCCAAGCATCGACAACGCCAAGCGCCTGCTGAACTGGGAGCCGACCGTGGAGATGAGCGAAACCATCGGCAACACCCTGGACTTCTTCCTGCGTGAGGCGATGCTCGAAATTGCCGATCGCTCTAAAAAAGAAGTGCGCTGATGCAGGCAGGTCTGCGCATTGATGTCGATACCTACCGCGGCACCCGGGAGGGGGTGCCGCGGCTGCTCGAATCGCTGGACGAAGCCGGGGTCAAGGCGACCTTCTTCTTCAGCGTCGGGCCGGACAACATGGGGCGCCACCTGTGGCGCCTGATCCGTCCGCAGTTCCTCTGGAAAATGCTGCGGTCCAATGCTGCGGGCCTGTACGGCTGGGATATTCTCCTGGCCGGCACTGCCTGGCCGGGCAAACCTATTGGCCGCGACCTGGGGCATCTGATGCGCCAGGCCCTGGCCGCCGGCCATGAAGTCGGCCTGCACGCCTGGGATCACCATGGCTGGCAGGCCAACACCGGGCGCTGGAGTCAGGCACAGCTGATCGAACAGATCCGCCGTGGCGTCGACAGCCTCAACGATATTCTCGGGCAAGCGGTGAGCTGCTCGGCGTCCGCCGGTTGGCGCGCCGATGAGCGAGTCATCGAAGCCAAGCAACAATTCGGTTTTCGCTACAACAGTGATTGCCGCGGCCAGAGCCTGTTCCAGCCACGTTTGGCGGACGGCAGCCTGGGCGCGCCACAGATTCCGGTGGACCTGCCGACCTTCGACGAAGTGGTCGGTCCGGTAGTTGCCGCCAACGATTTCAACCGCTACATCCTCGATCGGTTCAGCCCGGACAAGCTCAACGTCTATACCGTGCACGCCGAAGTAGAAGGGATTCTCATGGCCAACGACTTCCGCCAACTGCTGGCCAGTGCCAAGCAGCGCGACATCCATTTCCAGCCCCTGGGGGACATGCTCCCGGCCGACATTGCCAGCCTGCCCGTGGGCCAAGTGGTGCGCGGCGCCCTGGAAGGCCGTGAAGGCTGGCTGGGAGTGCAAGGCGCATGACCAGACGTTGGGCCCTGCCTCTGCTGTTGATCGCATTTGGTCTGTTCTACCTGCTGCCCATGGCCACCCACGGCCTGTGGATTCCCGATGAAACCCGCTATGCGCAGATCAGCCAGGAAATGCTCCTGAGCGGGCACTGGGCATCGCCGCATTTCATGGGCATCCGCTATTTTGAAAAACCCGTGGCCGGCTACTGGATGATCGCCATCGGCCAGGCGCTGTTTGGCGACAACCTGTTCGGTGTGCGCGTGGCTTCGGCCCTGAGCACTGGCCTGAGTGTGGTCCTGGCCTATCTGCTGGCCCGGCGCCTGTGGAACGATCCGCGCAAGAGCCTGGCCAGCGCCCTGCTCTACATGAGCTTCACCGTGGTCGCACTGCAAGCCGGCTACGCCAACCTCGATCCGCAGTTCACCTTCTGGGTCAACCTGAGCCTGGTGGCGCTGTGGTTCACCTTCGACTGCCAGACCCCGCGTGGCCGCGTGCTCGCCTGGGTGCTGCTGGGCCTGGCCTGTGGCATGGGCTTCATGACCAAGGGTTTTCTTGCCTGGCTGCTGCCGGTACTGGTGGCTCTGCCCTACGCCGTGTGGCAAAAACGCTTGCGCCCACTGCTGACCTACGGTGGCATTGGCGTGCTGGTGGCGATTCTGGTCAGCCTGCCCTGGGCCCTGGCGGTGCATTCCCAGGAACCTGACTACTGGCGTTTCTTCTTCTGGCACGAGCACATCCGCCGCTTTGCCGGTGATGATGCCCAGCATGCCTCGCCCTGGTGGTACTACTTGCCGTTGCTGGTGGGTTTCAGCGTGCCTTGGGTCCTGCTGTTACCGGCCACCTTCAAGCAGGCCTGGCAGCAGCGACGCTTGAGCAGCAGCGGTTTCCTGTTGCTGTGGCTGGTGCTGCCCCTGGCCTTTTTCAGCCTGAGCAAAGGCAAGCTGCCGGCCTATATCCTGCCATGCCTGTTGCCTCTGGCGTTGTTGATGGGCAACACCCTGATGGACCGCCTGGCCGCGGACAAGACCCGGATCATTGGCTTCAATGGTGTGCTCAACCTGGTGGCCGGGCTGTTGGGCCTGCTGGCCCTGGTGTATTTCCAGATGAAGAAGCCGGTGTATGTGGATGAGCCACAGCACTTGATCCTGGTGTATGTGCTGTTGCTCGGTTGGATTTTCAGCAACCTGCTGCAGGCCATGCGTCCGAAGACGCTGTGGGCGGCGCCGGCCCTGGGCAGCTTCCTGCTGGTGGCCCTGGCCCCGGCGGCGCTGCCCAACTCGGTGGTCTACAACAAGATTCCCGACCAGTTCATCATCGATCACGTGGCCGAGTTGGGTCAGGCCAAGGCCTTGCTGAGCAACGACCTGGGCGCTGCATCCGCGCTGGCCTGGCGTCTGCGCCGGCCCGACGTGACCCTGTACAACACCGAAGGCGAGCTGAAGTACGGCCTGGCCTATGAAGACACGGCCCTGCGCAAGGTCGACCTGTCCCAGGTCCAGCCCTGGATCGCCGAAGCCCGCAAGCAGGGCTCGGTGGGCGTGGTGATGCGGGTCAAGAGCAGTGACGAAGCCCATGAAGTCGAATTGCTGCCCAAGGACGCCAAGCGTTACGAACAAGGCAATATCGTGATCTTCATCATTCCCCAGAGTCAGCCATGAGCCTGTTGCTGCTACTCCTGGCCTGCGGGCTGACCTGCCTGGGCCAGGTGGCACAGAAGTTCGCCGTGGAGAGCTGGCGCGATCGCCCCTCCTCGGTGCTGGACAAGCTGCGCTCGGCCTGGCTGTGGCTGGCCCTGTTCAGCCTGGGCCTGGGCCTGCTGGTCTGGCTGCTGGTGTTGCAACGCATGGAAGTCGGCGTGGCCTACCCGATGCTCAGCCTGAATTTCGTGTTCATCACCCTGATCGCGCATTTCGTCTTCCGTGAGCACATCGACCGGCGTCATTGGCTGGGGGTCGCCCTGGTGATTGGCGGCGTGTTGCTGTTGAGTCGCCACGCATGAGCCGGGCCAAGGGATTTGCCTTCGCCATGGGCAGTGTGGCCCTGGTCAGCGGCGCCCAGTTGGGCATGCGTTGGAGCATGACCCGCCTGCCCGCCCCGGACCAGTGGCTGGCGGCCCTGGCCGCCGGCAGCGTCGATCTGGCCGCCTTGGCGGTGGTCGTCGCGGCCATCGGCGCCTACGCGCTGTCGATGCTCTGCTGGCTGCTGGCCCTGCGCGACCTGCCGCTGGGTCGGGCCTATTCACTGCTGAGCATCAGCTACGCCCTGGTCTACCTGCTGGCCGCCAGCCTGCCGCTGTTCAACGAACCGTTCACGCTTTCCAAAACCCTCGGGGTGGCCTTGGTCATCCTTGGGGTCATCACCATCAACTCTCGATCTGCACCCGCGACAAGTCCCAGGAATACCCCATGAAAATCAGCGTATTTGGAAGTGGTTACGTCGGCCTTGTACAAGCCGCCGTGTTGGCTGAAGTCGGCCATGATGTCATCTGCATGGACATCGACGAGAAAAAGGTCAAACAGCTGCAACAGGGACATGTGAGCATCTTCGAACCCGGGCTCGCCAGCCTGGTGAAGGAAAACCTCGAAGCCAAGCGCCTGCACTTCACCAGCGACGAAAAACTTGCGGTGCAGCACGGCCAGGTATTGTTCATCGCCGTGGGCACGCCTTCCAGCGACGACGGCTCGGCCGACCTGCGCTACGTGTTGTCGGTGGGCGATGCGGTGGCTCGCCACCGCGTGCAGCCGGCGATCCTGGTGGAAAAATCCACCGTGCCAGTGGGCACCGGCGACACCCTGAAGGCGCACATCGAAAAGGCCCTCGACGGCCGTGCCCTGCAGTTCGATATCGTCTCCAACCCGGAATTCCTCAAGGAAGGCTCGGCGGTCACCGACTGCCGCCGTCCGGACCGCATCATCATCGGCTGCGAACGTGAAGAAGTCCGTGACGTGATGCGCGACCTGTATGCGCCGTTCAACCGCAACCACGACCGCATCATGTTCATGGACCTGCGCAGCGCCGAGCTGACCAAGTACGCCGCCAACTGCATGCTGGCCACCAAGATCAGCTTCATCAACCAGATCGCCGAGCTGGCCGAACACCTGGGTGCCGACATCGAATCGGTGCGCCTGGGCATCGGCGCCGATACCCGCATCGGCTATCACTTCATCTACCCGGGCTGCGGCTACGGCGGTTCGTGCTTCCCCAAGGACATGCGCGCGTTGATTCACAGCGCCCAGGAAGCCCATTGCACCAGTGATCTGCTGCAAGCGGTGGAAGCCATCAACGAGCGGCAGAAACACAAGCTGTTCGAACGGGTCAAGGCCTTCTACAAGGGCGACCTGGCGGGCAAGACTTTCGCCGTCTGGGGCCTGGCGTTCAAGCCCAACACCGACGACATGCGCGATGCGCCGAGCCGGGTGCTGCTGGATGCCTTGTTCGCCGCGGGCGCCGAAGTCCGTGCCTTCGACCCGGAAGCCATGCAGGAAACCCAGAAGCTGTACCCGGACGAATCGAAGCTGATGCTCATGGGCACCCCGGAATCGGTGCTGGTGGGTGCCGACGCACTGATCATCTGCACCGAGTGGCAACAGTTCAAGGCGCCGGATTTCGACTTGATCGAGCAGCGCCTGAAATCGCCGGTGATCTTCGATGGCCGCAACCTGTACGACGCCGAGCGCCTGGCGCGCAATGGCTTCACCTACTTCCCGATTGGTCGCGGCGAATCGCGCAACCTGCCGATTCCTCACCAGCAGTGGTCCACAGAGGCCTGAATGAACACTCACTCCAGCTCCCCTTCGAACACACTTCTCTGGCAATCGTTGGGGCTGGGGTTGGTGGCCTTGCTGCTGTTCTGTGCCGGCGCCGACCATCAGTCGGCGATCGGTTTCGACTCCCGGTTCGTGCTCTTCGCCAAGGAGATGCTGCGCCATGGGCCGGGGTTCTTCCCCACCACCTATGGCCAGCCTTACGCCGACTATTCCAGCGCCTCGACCCTGTTGGTCTGGCTGTTTTCCCTGCCCTCGGGCCAGGTGACCAGCTTCACCGCCTGGTTGCCCACGGCTATCGCCTCGGCGCTGATCGTCAGCCTGATCTATCGCCTGCTGGCGCCCTATTCCAAGACCTGGGCCTTGCTCAGCGTCGCCCTGCTGTTGCTCAGCAACACCTTTATCAGTGAAACCCGCGCGGTATCCCTGGACCAGATGCTCGCCGCCGTGTCCCTGGCGGTGTTCTACCTGGGGTATGCCCATGACCACTTTGGCGCCCGGCGCCACCTGGGCTGGATATTCCTCCTGCTGGTCCTGGGTTTTGCCATTCGCGGGCCTATCGGCCTGGTAATCCCCACCGGCATGCTGTGCAGCTATTACCTGCTGGGCGGCCAGTGGCGCCGCCTGTTCAGCGTCGGCTTCAGCGCCCTGTTGCTGCTGGGTGCCTGCGTTGCCTTGTTGCTCTGGCTGGCCAAGCTCAGCGGCGGCCAAGTCTTTGTCGATGATGTGATCCGCATGCAATTCATGGGACGCATGGACGGCAGCGAAGGCTCCAGCGGCGTGTTCTATTACTTCACCAGCTCCCTGGGCAACTACGCCCTGGCCTTCCCACTGGCAATCCTGGCCTGGATCGCGGTGTTACTGACTCGCTCCGCCGAACAGGGCCCGGCGCTGAAACTGCTGCGCCTGTGCACCGCCGCGGGCCTGGTGGTGATGATCGGCTTGTCGATTCCCCAGGCGAAAAAAGCCCGCTACCTGCTACCGATGCTGCCGATGGCGGCAATCATCGCGGCCTACCCGTTCCAGGCCGGCCGGGGGCGAGTCATGGGCTGTCTGCGCGGACTGATCCAGGGCCTGTGGCTGTTGCTTCCGGGGTTGCTGATCGTCGGGCTGATGGTGTTGCGCCGCAGGTTTCCCGAACATCTGACTGACCTCACCCCGATGCTGCTGGTCTTGGGCCTGTTGCAACTGCTGTCCCTGGGGCTGCTGTTCAAGCGCCAGTGGCGCGCCGTGGGCCTGGCCTACAGTGCGGTGGCCGCGGTCTGGGCCTGTTACATCGGTGTGTTCGAACCGGTGGAACACCAGCTCTATGACACCCGGGCATTCAGCCACGCGGCCATGCAATTGATCGAAGCGGACCCGGCGCCGGTGATCCTGCACCGCATGGGCAAGGACGCCAAGGCGATCAAGTTCATGGTCAACCTGGACCAGGACCTGCAACCACAGTTCACCGATCAGCCCGCCGCCCTGGCCAAGGTGCCGGGCCCGGCCTGGGTGATCATCGACCAGAGCGATCTGGCCAGCCTGCAGGGTACGCCCCTGGCGGGACTGACCCCGGTGCTGAGCGGGCGTTTCGACAAGAATGACTTCGTCCTCCTGCACCTGCCCAAGAGCGTCAGCGCACAACCCTGAAAGCGTTGCACAGCCCCTCGCAGGCTCCTTACACTCGCGCCCATGACTATTGTGATTCGCCGGGCGCGAGTGCCCGATGCAGCCTTTCTTCCCGCCATTGAAACCTCAGCCGCCGAGCTGTTCCGCGAGGATCCGCAACTGGCCTGGCTGGCAGAGGCGGAAGTGGCGGATGTCGCCAGCCATCAACAGAACATCCAGCGCCACCCGGTCTGGGTCGCGGTGACGGTGGACGGTGTGCACTGCGGTTTTCTCAACGCCGAAACCTGTGACCGCGAGTTGCATGTATGGGAGGTTTCCGTCGCCCGTGGCTACCAGGGCCAGGGCATTGGTAAACGGCTGCTGCAGGCGGCGCGCGAATATGCCCAGCAGCAGCGGCTGGATGCCCTGACCCTGAGCACCTTCCGCCAACTGCCGTGGAACCAGCCTTTCTATCAACGCCTGGGCTTTGTCACCCTGGAGGCCGAGCAATTGGCGCCGCGCTTGCGCCAGGTCCTGGCCGATGAAGCCCGGCATGGACTGCCCGTAGAACGCCGGTGTGTCATGCGCCTGACTTTGTAGGGTTCTGCCTGCCCAGGTAAAGTGCAAAAATATTGCACTTAAACAGCATTATTATGAATTTGTAAGCCAACGGATTCCTCGGCAGACTGTGCCGGTTCCTCCCCCAAATGCTGGAACGTTCAAGGGCTTTCTGGTGCTCCAGACAAGCCCTTCTTTTTGCCTGCTGTGCTGGAAATGGATCATTTTGCCAATGTTTGCCCGCTGGAAGCCCGCCGCCATCAATACCCGCCCCCTGGAATGGAGCCGCGCCGCCATCGGCATGGCCCTGGGCACCCTGTTCAGCGTCTGGCTCTGCGCCCAAGTCTTTGGCATGCCAGTGGCACTGCACCTGATCGGCCCACTTGGCGCTTCGGCGGTGCTGTTGTTCGCGGTGTCTTCCGGTGCCCTTGCGCAACCCTGGTCGATCCTCGGCGGCTACCTGTGCGCTGGCGTGGTGGCCCTGTTGGTGGCCCATGTCCTGGGGCGTACCCTGGGCAGCGCCTGCCTGGCAGCCGGAATGGCCCTGGTGCTGATGTGCTGGTTGCGTTGCCTGCACCCACCGGCCGGAGCCCTGGCCCTGACTCTGGTGCTGGCGGACCCGGCCAGCATGGCCCTGGAATGGCGGGAACTGGGGCCGGTGATGCTGGCGGCGGCCAGCCTGTTATTCAGTGCCCTGGCCTACAACAACCTGACGAGGATTCGCTACCCCAAGGGGTCGAGCGATGTCCCCGTGGTCCTGGCATCCGCCAGCGACAACCTGGCGATTACCGCCGAGGACCTGAAATTGGCCCTGGCGGAGATGGAAGAGTTTTTCGACGTCACCCCCGAAGACCTCGAACAACTGATCCACGCCAGCGAAGCCCACGCCCGGCGGCGCAGCATTGGCCAGGTCCTGTCGTCACGCCCCTGAAACTACCGCCCTCAGCATATTCCTCATGGACGCCGGCCTGCCCGCGCAAGCGCGCCTCAGAGCGGCCGGGCTCGGGTCATACCAGCGGTGACCAGCGCTGGGACCAGTCGTGGTCATGCTCGATCACCTCACGCAAGACCTCGAAGGCCTGCTGCAACGCGGCCGAGTCCCGTTCGCGGGCGTACAGCAGGTAGGTGGGAAAGCTGAACTCCGGTGCCTTTTCCACCCGCTCCAGCACACCGCTGTCCAGATAGCTCTGGACCACCCGGGTACGGAAATAGCCACTGCCGCCGGCATCCAGAATGAACTGCAAAGCCAGCGGCCCCAGGTTGAAACCGACCGCGGCCTTGGCCTGCTCCGGCAAGGCGGCATCGTGCTGACGACGGAAGTCCTCGCCCCAGTCGATATACACATAGGGATCGGGGCGCCCTGCCAGGCGTACCTGAATCAGCTTTTCTTCGAGCAATTGCTCCACCTGCAATCCCGCTGAATACAACGGCTGGAACACCAGCGCCGCGTCCAGTACCCCCAGCTCCAGTTGCCGCTGCAAGCTGGTACCTTCGGCAATCTGGGTGCGCACCGCGTGGTTGGGCAGCGCCTGGCGCAGACGCCGTACCCAGTTGAGCATCAGAGGGTTGCACAGGCTCAGTTCACCGCCGATGTGCAGCACGTTGCGATAACCCGCCAGCAGCGGCAGGTCGCGCTGGGCAGCTTCCCAAGTCTGCACCAGTTGATTGGCATAGACGATAAACGCCTCGCCGTCGGCGGTCGGCCTGGCGCCGGCGCGGTTGCGCACCAGCAGCTTGCAGTTGAGCTGGCCTTCCAGATTCTGCACCCGGGCGCTGATGGCCGTCTGGGTCAGGTGCAGGCGCTCGGCAGCGGCGATCAGGCTGCCGCTGCGGACGATTTCCAGGAAGGTCCGGGCCAGATCAATGTCCATGGTGCCTCGTCGTTGCAAAGTCGAGCGCCATTGTAGCCGCGACGCCCAAAAGACGCGCCCTTGTTCCCGCAGCAACCGATGTTCCTGCACCGGTTTGAAGTCTTGATGCCCTCACCGACCAGTAAATAACAAAACAACTAAATGACGAACCAATAACATTGCTGTTATTTAAATACGGCAAGTTATTATTACCAGCCTGACATCTTGCAAGTGCCTTCACGGCCGACAACAAATAACATTTTTGCAACTATAAGTCTTGAAACATTTTACCGTAAAAACAAGTAGCCTTTTTACTAGGCAGGCGTCGATTAATGACCGCTTATGGCAGCATAATCGCCATTCCGATCACCACAGCCTTCTCTGTTAAATACAGGAGCATTTGATGTTGCGTTTCCTGGAGAGCATTCAACGACAACACTCCATTCAACTTCCGCGCTACTTGATCGTTGGTGGCTTGGCCACGGCGAGTCATTACTGCATGTTCCTGTTGCTGATCAACTTTGTGGCGCCACTGCCCGCCAGTCTGGCGGGCGCAGTAGCCGGCACGCTGATCAGCTATCAGGGCAACAAGCGTTGGACCTTTGCCCAGGGTGCGCAGGCTCCGTGGCATGGCCAGATACTGCGATTCTGCCTTACGGCCTTCGCTTACAACCTGGGAAACGCGCTGATGATGTTGCTGTTACTGGATCGCTGGCCCCAGTCGCCATTGCTGGTACAGATGTTCAGCACGGCAAGCCTGACACTTGTCAGCTACTGGATTAATCGAACCTGGACATTCAAGCATGAAACGTTCTGATGATGTGAATGCTCTGGGAACACGCCTCTTGAGCGTGGTGATCTGCTGTTATAACGAAGCTCATGTATTGCCGGAGTTTCATGCCCGATTGATGTCAGCCATGAGAAAGTTACAGATTCGCCATGAAGTCCTGTATGTAAACGATGGCAGCAACGACGGCAGCCTGACTATCTTCGACGAACTCTGCCAGACACCACAGGTGCGTTGCCTTAATCTCTCTCGCAACTTTGGCAAGGAGTCGGCCATGGCCGCGGGCATTGACCATGCCGGTGGCGAGGCCATCCTGTTTATCGATGCCGATCTGCAAGATCCTCCGGAGTTGATTCCATTGATGGTCGAGCATTGGCTGGCCGGTTGCGACATCGTCAACATGCAACGCAGCGATCGGCGCGGCGATACCGCCGGCAAGCGCATCAGCGCCAGGTTGTACTACCGCCTGCTAGGGCTACTGGTCGACCGATATGCGGTCCCGCAGGACGTCAGTGATTTCCGTCTGATTGGCGCTGCGCCATTGCAGGCTCTGCGGGCCATGCCCGAACGTGCGCGCTTCATGAAGGGCATGGTCAACTGGCTGGGGTTCAAGACCATCGAGTTGCCTTATGACCGCGTAGCCCGTGGCGCCGGTCAATCCAAGTGGGGGCCGCTGGCCCTGGTCGACCTGGCGATCGAAGGCATCGTGGCCTTTTCACGCAAACCCCTGCGCTGGTTCAGCTTGCTCAGTGCGTCGATCTTTGTCCTGACCCTGCTCTACATTGCCCAGCAGATCGGTACCGGCAGCCTGGATATTCATGATTTCATCCTCGGCGTCGGCGCCATGCTGGCCTTGGGCGTGGCCCTGGTTGGCGAATACATCGGTGCCACATTGAGCGAGGTCAAGCGCCGCCCGGTGTACCTGCTCAGCAGCACCTTCGGCGGGTTTTCCAAGCGTCTGGCAGCGCCAGCGACCCGGCAGCTTGGCAAAGAAGAGCAAAACGGATGAGCCGACTTTCCATTCGTACGTTGTGGTGGCTGCTACTGGCGATCCTCGGCTTGCGCCTGATCAGCCTCGGGTTGTACCCGCTGATGGATACCTCTGAGGCCCGTTATGGAGAAATGGCCCGCAAGATGCTCGAACTCGATGATTGGGTCACCCCGATGTTCGATTACGCCGTGCCGTTTTGGGGCAAGCCGCCGCTGGCCTTCTGGAGTCAGGCGCTGAGCATGCAACTGCTGGGTGTCAACGAGTTCGCGGTGCGTTTTCCCGCCTGGTTGTTTCACCTGGGCAGTTGCCTGCTCATCCTGCGATTTGCTCGTGAGGAGCACGACCTGCGTACCGGCCTGTATGCAGCAATCATCTTTTCCAGCACCACCCTTGGTTTTCTCAGCGCCGGCGTGGTGCTGACCGATCCGGCCCTGGGCTTTGCCCTGCTCCTGGCAACCTATGGTTTTTGGCGTGGCACGGTGCGGGGTGATCGGTGTTGGGCGCTGGCCGGGTTTTTCGGCCTGGGCTTGGGCTTGCTGGCCAAAGGGCCATTGGTCCTGGTGTTGGTCGGGGCCCAGGCCGGGCTTTGGACGCTGTTCAATCGACAATGGCAAGCGCTCTGGCGCCTGCCGTGGGTGCCGGGCCTGGGCTTGATGCTGTTGGTGGCCGTGCCCTGGTACGTGCTGGCGGAGATACGCAGCCCTGGCTTCCTCGACTATTTCCTCGTGGGTGAGCACTGGAAGCGCTATGTGGTCAGCGACTGGGCTGGCGACCTGTATGGCAGCGCCCACGCACGACCCGCGGGCAGCATCTGGCTGGACCTGCTGCTGGCGCTGTTTCCCTGGAGCCTGTGGTTGCCGTTGTTATGGCTGCAGCGCCGGCAATACCTGGCCCAGCTTCGCTACTTCAGCTTCGTGGCCTTATGGGCATTGGTCACACCGGCGTTTTTTACCCTGTCGGGAAATATCCTCTGGACTTACGTCCTGCCGGCGTTGCCAGCGTGGAGCTTGTTGCTGGCGACGGCCTGGCCAACCCGGCAGCCCACCGCAGGCCGTTTTGGCCGGGCTGCGGCGCTGGGCAGCGCGCTATTGCTCCCCGTCGGCTTGTTGCTGGCAGTCATCGAGGGGTCGCTGTTCGCCCGGCCGAACAATCAGCAGGCGCTGGCGACCGCCTGGACAGTGCTCCAGGCAAGCGAACCCGGTCCGCTTTACTACTGGGGGCGACGCTCGTACTCAGGGGAGTTCTACAGCGCTGGCCAGGCTCGACAAATAGAGGATTTTTCCTTGCTGCCAAACACCCCCCGGTTCTATCTGGCACGCCGCGAAAAGGACCTGAAGCACGGGCTTGCCGAGTTGGCGTCATTGGCTTGCACCGAACAGTTGCGGGCCAGCCAGAGTGTGCTGTTCAAGTGTGTGAGGCGCTGAACGGCCGCCGACTTCCGGCAGGCCAGAGCGTGTTTTTTCCTTGATGTAAAAATGCACAGTCAACCTGCAGTTTTTACGGTTGTACTGGGCAAATTTGCACTGTTACGATCCGTCGATGCTCGCGCGCGAGCCTCATGTAAAAAACAATAAAAGCAGGGAGTTAGTGATGACTGCTCAGGTTTCATCCCAGGCGCCACGGGAACTCGACGCCACCCCGGACGAAGTGCTGGTCGAGGTGCGCAACCGCATCGGCCACCTGACCCTCAACCGCCCCGCCGGTCTCAATGCCATCACCCTGTCGATGGTGCGTACCTTGCAGCAACAATTGGATGCCTGGGCCCAGGACCCGGACGTGTATGCCGTGGTCTTGCGTGGCGCCGGTGAAAAGGCCTTCTGTGCCGGCGGCGACATTCGCTCGCTGTACGACAGCTACCAAAACAGCGGCACCCTGCACGAGGATTTCTTCGTCGAGGAATACGCCCTGGACCTAACCCTGCACCGCTACCGCAAGCCGATACTGGCCCTGATGGACGGTTTCGTCCTCGGCGGTGGCATGGGCCTGGTGCAAGGTGCCGATTTGCGCGTGGTCACCGAGCGCAGCCGCCTGGCAATGCCGGAAGTGGCCATCGGTTACTTCCCGGATGTCGGCGGCAGCTATTTCCTGTCGCGGATTCCCGGTGAACTGGGCACCTACCTCGGCGTCAGCGGCGTGCAGATCCGCGCCGCCGACGCCCTGTATTGCGGCCTGGCCGACTGGTACCTGGAGAGCGACAAGCTGAGCCTGCTGGAGCAGCGCCTGGATCGCCTGCAGTGGGGCAACTCGCCGCTCAAGGACCTGCAAGGCCTGTTGGCCAAACTGGCCGTGCAAACCCTGGCCAATGCCCCTCTCGAAGCCCTGCGTCCGGCCATTGATCACTTCTTCGCCCTGCCCGACTTGCCCAGCATCGTCGAGCAATTGCACAGCGTGACGGTGGCCGACAGCCACGCGTGGGCCCTGGCTACCGCCGACCTGTTGCAGAGCCGCTCTCCCCTGGCCATGGCTGTGACCCTGGAGATGCTGCGCCAGGGTCGCCAGTTGAGCCTGGAACAGTGCTTCGCCCTGGAACTGCACCTGGACCGCCAGTGGTTCGAGCGCGGCGACCTGATGGAAGGCGTGCGCGCCCTGATCATCGACAAAGACAAGACCCCGCACTGGAACCCGCCGACCCTGGAGGCCCTTGAAGCCGAACGGGTAGCGAGCTTCTTCAGCGGTTTTGACGGCAGCGGGAGCTGAACTCATGCACGACATCGAATTGACCGAAGAACAAGTAATGATCCGCGACATGGCCCGGGATTTTGCCCGAGGCGAGATCGCGCCCCATGCCCAGGCCTGGGAAAAAGCCGGCTGGATCGACGACGCCCTGGTGCGCAAGATGGGCGAACTGGGCCTGCTGGGCATGGTGGTGCCCGAGGAATGGGGGGGCAGCTATCTCGACTACGTGGCGTACGCCCTGGCCGTGGAAGAAATCTCCGCTGGCGACGGCGCCACCGGGGCCTTGATGAGCATCCACAACTCGGTGGGTTGTGGGCCAATCCTCAACTACGGCAGCCAGGAGCAGAAACAGGCATGGTTGCCACGCCTGGCCAGTGGCGCGGCCATCGGCTGCTTCGCCCTGACCGAACCCCAGGCCGGTTCCGAAGCCCACAACCTGCGTACCCGCGCCGAACTGCGCGACGGCCAGTGGGTGATCAACGGTGCCAAGCAGTTCGTCAGCAATGGCAAGCGTGCGCAGCTGGCCATCGTCTTCGCCGTGACCGATCCGGAGCTGGGCAAGAAAGGCCTGTCGGCGTTCCTGGTGCCCACCGATACCCCGGGTTTTGTGGTCGATCGTAGCGAACACAAAATGGGCATCCGCGCTTCCGACACCTGCGCCGTGACCCTCAACCAGTGCACGATTCCCCAAGCCAACCTGCTGGGAGAACGGGGCAAAGGCCTGGCGATTGCCCTGTCCAACCTCGAAGGCGGCCGCATTGGCATCGCCGCCCAGGCCCTGGGCATTGCCCGCGCCGCCTTTGAAGCGGCCCTGGCCTACGCCCGGGAGCGGGTGCAGTTCGACAAACCGATCATCGAGCACCAGAGCATCGCCAACCTGCTGGCGGACATGCACACCCGGCTCAATGCCGCGCGCTTGCTGATCCTGCACGCCGCGCGTCTGCGCAGCGCCGGCCAGCCGTGCCTGTCGGAGGCATCCCAAGCCAAGCTGTTCGCTTCGGAAATGGCCGAAAAGGTCTGCTCCTCGGCGATACAGATTCATGGCGGTTATGGGTACCTGGAGGATTATCCGGTGGAGCGTTACTACCGTGATGCGCGGATTACCCAGATCTATGAAGGCTCGAGCGAAATCCAGCGCATGCTGATTGCCCGGGAGTTGAAGCACTACCAACTGTGAGCGCCGCAGCTTGAGATGAAAAATCGCAGCCTTGGCTGCGATTTTTTATTTTCGCCACAGAGACCCTCTTCTCAGGGAAGCGTCCTCTGCCTTTGATCTGTATCCATCAAAGCTACGGTTGAATACCAGCCGCTAGAGATCATCCATCCAGTTATCTTTAGGCCTCAACTCAGCCAGGAACTCTTCCAGCGTGTAATCCTCTTCCACCACCGGCATGCGCGATGCCGCCGCTGGGGCTGGTTTTACAGGGGTGTTGTCTTCACTGCTGGCGGTCTGCGGCATCAGCGTCAC
Organism: Pseudomonas sp. Fl5BN2; assembly: GCF_009908205.1. Lineage (NCBI taxonomy): Bacteria > Pseudomonadati > Pseudomonadota > Gammaproteobacteria > Pseudomonadales > Pseudomonadaceae > Pseudomonas > Pseudomonas sp. Fl5BN2. Next base: position 90,545 of record NZ_JAAARL010000004.1, read on the forward strand.
GCCAAAATGGTGACTGCCAACAGGCTTTTGACCGGGTGTGGGTGAGGTGACAGCGATGATCGTTGCCTGGTCCTGGCGACGCATGGGCATCACCACGCTGGTGTCGGCATTCAGGTAACTGGCCATGGTCGCCAAGGCAATGCCCACGAAAGGAGACGCTGCGCCGGTGTCCCCCAGGCGCTGGGTGAGGTCGTAGCTTTCTCGCGAGTCGAGCAGGTCCAAGGCGCTATGGGCAACGCTGAGGGCCGGTATCAGTTCGGCCAGTGGCGTCCTGTTCAAGCCAGCGTCGTAGAACAAACGAGAGGGTTTTGGGGTGAGTTCGTCGGTGGCCTTTTTCCAGCCTGTGGCCAGTTGTGCGCTCAAGGCATCGGGCTTTAGGCGCTCGCCATTATCCGGGCGTTGCAGTGAAATCGTGACGGGGCGATGGATCTTGGCCAGTACCGGCAGTGCATCCCATTGCTCAAAGGCCCGCTTGGTCCAGGGTTGGGGAATGAACTCCGAGGGTTGGAATTCCACAGCGGGTTTACGCCAGCCCCAACCGGTGAACTCGGGGTCGATGGGGTTTTTGTTTGTCTTGGCGAACTGAGCGTAGTAGCGCAGCCACTCGACCCGCTCGGGACGTCCGATGACCAGAGCAACCATTGAGTCGGTGAGTTCACCTTGCTTACGTGGCCCAGGCCCACCAATCAGTGGAGCCTTTTTGGCTGACAGCGCATATGACATGCTGAAACCTTCATTGGCGTAAACCAATACCGCCGGAAGATCTGGATTGCGCTCAAATATCTGGAACAGGAACTCCATCACACCCTCGGGAGTATCGTTACAGACGATACCGTCCTGAAAATTACGAATTCGATGCCAATGCAGCCCCGCAGGTGTTCGCATGTCATTGACCATGACAGACAGGCTTTCTTGAGTCCTTTCAGGAGTGAAACGCAGATTCGGTACTTTAGGATTCCAGCCACGAACCACAGTGATGGTGGGGATTGGCCACTTCTCCATAAAGTCCCTTAGTCCCAACTCCAGTGCGTCCGTTTCCCGCTTGTCATAGGCCATATCCTTATCATCGGAAGTCTGGGGATACTTCGTGGGGTCCATAGGCAAGATGCTGCCAACGTGCAGGGCTTCGAACTGCGTAGCGTTTTGTTGTTGCAGAGCCTGCCAGGCCTGGCCTTGCCTAAATATATCCAGACTTACACCAATGCTGAGGACATCCAAGGTTTCCAAGCGAGGTGAAGTAACGGGGGCACGATAACGAGTATCAGCAGACATAGAGGCTGCCTCCTTGGCAGGGACATAGGCAGAAACGGGTGTGGCGGGGCTGGAAAAACAACGAGTCACTGCAAGCGGGAGTTCGGCCGCCTGGCCCACATGACTGCTCATGAGCAGGCAGGTAATGGATAAGCACGAGAATATGCAGCGCATCAGACTTCTCCTCCAGAACGGACGGGGTTTCCGCGTTGATACTCACTCCAGGTCTGAGAGGCCACCAAGCTGGGCATTTTGGTCTTGCCGACAATGTCCGGCAATTCGCCACTCGTGCGATACGCCACTGTGGAGTCGATCAGGTCTCGACTCTTGCTCTCCTCTTGACGATAGAGTTTCTCCACATCCTCATCGGGAAGGTCTAGCTCTGTATCAAACTGAGAGTTCGCACTAGCTCGAGTTCTTTTCCAATCCAACCGCCAATCCGCCACCCGACACAAATACGCATAGAACGTCAGATCATCCACGCTCTCCCCCGCCCCAATCGCCACGTCATACGCCAGCACCCGCCGGCTGTGCTGCGGATTGTTCGGGATGCCCGAGTGAAACGACTGCGCTTCTCGAAACTCGTCTCCTTGCAGGCGCAAGCCGGCTTCGTACGGCGTTTCTCCCCGGGTAATCAGTACCTGGCCATTGCCCAGAGCCCGTGAGGTAAACACATGGGCGCGCTGGGACATCTCGTAGAGATCATCACGGGCCTTTTTCACACTAACGGGATCACGGCCGTGCTTGAACGCTACGGCCTCCTCCAGGGTCTCTTGGCGTGCATATTTCGGATCCTTGGGATTCCAGGCTTTCTTGATCAGCAGCGACTTGTCATTGCTCAGGCCAATCAGCGCATCGATGGGGTCCAGATTATCCATGATCTGGTACAGACCACTGTCCGACTCCACCCCCGGAGCGGTTACAACGCCATCCGTGGCGAAGTCGGCCTCTGTCGGCACGGGCAATAACGGCGCGGTCAACAGTACTCGCATACCCGGTTTGAGAGTGCCCCTTCCACTGCGGTCCATTAGCCCTAAACCGCTGTCTTCCCAGGTTGCTTCGCCCTCAAGGATCAACGGGTAGACGTAAGGAGGCAGATGTTTGCCGATCGCTTCCTTTTCGCCATTACGCTTGCGCAAGGTAAAGATCCGCTGATGAAACTGTATCGGCAGCAGCGTCCGCACCGCCTGGCCGTCAACGCTATCGTCGACGCCGCGCCAGCCGATCCCCTGCACGTTGGAAAGGCCCACGACCTGATCCTGAGGGGTGAAGTAGAGGTAGATACTGCCGCGGTTGTCGCGCTCGTTGAACGAGATCTTTTCACCATCGATGGTGGTTTGCGACGCAGGCCCGCCGCTCCAGCCCGACCCGCCAATGGCGCCATAACCCTGGCAGTTTTTCAGGGCGACGCTCGACAGCGCCGGAACCGAATTAGGGCTGTGGGCAATGAATTGCAGGATGCCATTGAGGGTCGCGATCCGTGCCCCGGTGGTTTGTTGCCCAAGCCAGTTCTGCAGCTTGTCGTTGAATGGCTGGTACAGGCTGTAGGGCGAGTTGAGCATGATCACGCCGTCGGCCGGGCGTACCGTTTCATCCTTGAGAAAGGCATGCGCCAGCAGGTTGAGCAGTGTGCCCTGGCTATGCCCGACGACGTTGATGGTGTCATTCGGGTAGCGTTTGCGGATGATCTTGATCAACATCGCCAGGCGCATGGCGGCCAGCACCATGTAACGGCGCCCCGCAGCTGAAAACAGCGGATGACTGCGCTGGCCCCCAATCATATTGAGGGGAATGATGCCAAACGGAAAACCGTTGAAGCCTTCGCCCCACATGTCCGGCAGATTGGTGGTGGCGTTGGCGAACTGGCCGCCTTCCTTGGTCCCGCTCTTGTCCAGGCGGTTTCTATTGCGGTCCATCCACTCGCCGTGAGGGGCATCCTTGATGATCTTCCCCTCTTCCTCGCGAAACCCCCAATAGAACGGGATCACTACGCTTCGCGTGTCCGCGCCATTGGCCGCGGCACTGAACTTGCGCCGGTAATACACCGCATCCGGGTTGCTGGCCTTGCCACCATCCTCCTCGGGCAGGCTGTAGCTGGCCGAGCGCAGGAACCCCGGGTTGCTCATGCCGTTGGGCAGCACTGACGGCATGTCCAGGCGCTCATTCAGCCCCGCACACAAGCCGCGCTCGATGCGCTCGTAGCAACCGGCCAAGTCGTTGACCCCATGCACGACGATGGTCACGCAGGGCTTGGGCGGAGTCGCGATCAGGTGCACATCACCACCGCCCGGCATGGTGATCGCCTGGCCGGTGCAAATGGTCCTCATCCGAACGGCGTCATTCATTGTGCATTCGCTCCTTGGTGACCTGAAAGACAACCTTTCACGTCGTCCAGCCGGGTCACGTCCAATCCATTCAGGGACGAGGCTTGCGTAGCAGGGCTGAATGGTTTGGCCTGACGACACGGGTGCCAGGCCTGACCTTCTACTGATGCTGGGCAAAAAAAACCGGCGTCAGACCATAACAAAAGCACCAGGGAATAAATCTAGGAACTGTCTCAAAAGCGTTCTGAGCGCAGCGCGGCCCACTGTCACAGGTACTTCCAAGGCAAAAAAATCGCAGCCTTGGCTGCGATTCCTGTACCTCTGGAACTGGCTTGCTGAGCGCGTGCCCTGGACGTTACTGGTCCTTGAACTGCGGGTCGCGCTTGGCGATGAAGGCCGCCATGCCCTCTTTCTGGTCCAGGGTGGCGAATGCCGCATGGAACACCCGGCGCTCGAAGCGCACGCCTTCGGACAGGCTGACTTCGAAGGCGCGGTTCACGCTTTCCTTGATCATCATGCTCACCGGCACCGATTTGCCGGCAATCAGCGCGGCCACTTTCAGGGCTTCTTCCAACAACTCATCGGCGGGCACGATGCGCGCGACAATCCCGCAACGCTCGGCTTCCACGGCATCGATAAAGCGCCCGGTCAGGCACATTTCCATGGCCTTGGCCTTGCCCACGGCGCGGGTCAGGCGCTGGGTGCCGCCCATGCCCGGGAGCACCCCGAGGTTGATTTCCGGCTGGCCGAACTTGGCGTTGTCACCGGCCAGGATGAAGTCGCACATCAGCGCCAGCTCACAGCCGCCGCCCAGGGCGAAGCCGTTGACCGCGGCGATGATCGGCTTACGGCGGTTGGCCACTCGGTCGCTGTCGCTGAACAGGTCGTCGAGGTAGATCTGCGGGTAGGTGAGTTCGGCCATTTCCTTGATGTCGGCACCGGCGGCGAAGGCCTTCTTCGAACCGGTGATAACGATGCAGCCGATTTGCGGGTCGGCTTCCAGGCGATCCAGGGCCTGGTTCACCTCACTGACGATCTGCGCATTGAGGGCGTTCAGTGCCTGGGGACGATTGAGGGTGATCAGGCCGACCCGGCCCTTGATGTCCAACAGAATGGTTTCGTAGCTCATGAATCAGCTCCTGCTAAAAAGTCAGAGGTTGCGCGAAATGACCATGCGCTGAATGTCGCTGGTGCCTTCGTAGATCTGGCACACCCGCACATCACGGTAGATCCGCTCCAGCGGGAAGTCGCTCAAGTAGCCATAGCCGCCCAGGGTTTGCAACGCCGCAGAACAGACCTTCTCGGCCATTTCCGAAGCGAACAGCTTGGCCATCGAGGCCTCCACCAGCGCCGGCTTGCCGCTGTCGCGCAGGGCCGCGGCGTAGTGCACCATCTGCCGTGCCACGGCGATCTGGGTGGCCATGTCTGCCAGGCGGAAGGCGACCGCCTGGTGTTCGATGATCGGCTTGCCGAAGCTTTCCCGCTCACGGGCGTAATCGCGTGCGGCCTCGAACGCCGCCCGGGCCATGCCCACCGATTGTGCAGCGATGCCCACGCGCCCGCCCTCAAGGTTGGCCAGGGCGATCTTGTAGCCTTCGCCCTCCTCGCCCAGGCGGTTGGCCACTGGCACCTTGACGTCCTCGAAGAGGATCTGGCAGGTGTCGGAAGCATGCTGGCCGAGCTTGTCCTCGACCCGCGCGACCTTATAGCCAGGGGCATCGGTGGGCACGATAAAGGCGCTGATGCCACGCTTGCCGGCTGCCGGATCGGTGACCGCGAAGACGATCACCACCCCGGCGTTCTGCCCCGAGGTGATGAACTGCTTGCAGCCATTGAGCACGTAGTGGTCGCCATCACGGCGGGCCCGGGTTTTCAGGCTGCTGGCATCGGAACCGGCCTGGGGTTCGGTCAGGGCGAAGGCACCCAGCATCGCGCCGCTGGCCAGAGGCCTGAGGAACTGCTCCTTTTGCGCATCGTTGCCGAACTTGAGGATCGGCACGCAGCCCACTGAGTTGTGCACGCTCATGATGGTCGAGCAGGCGCCGTCGCCGGCGGCAACTTCCTCCAGGGCCATGGCGTAGGCCAGGTAGCCGGTGTCGCAGCCACCCCACTGCTCGGGCACCAGCATGCCGAAGAAGCCCAGCTCGGCCATTTCGCCGATGGCCTCCCGGGGAAACCGGTGCTCACGGTCCCAGTCGGCGGCAAAGGGCTTCAGCCGTTCCTGGGCGAATTGCCGGGCCGCGTCACTGATCTGCAGTTGTTCGTCATTGGGCAACATCGCTAGTCCTCGTTACAGGCATTCAACGGCCATGGCCGTGGCTTCGCCGCCGCCGATGCAGATGGCAGCAACACCGCGCTTCAGGCCTTTCTGGCGCAGGGCCGACAGCAGGGTCACCAGGATCCGCGCACCGGAAGCACCGATCGGGTGGCCCAGGGCGCAGGCGCCGCCGTGGACGTTGACCTTGGCATGGGGAATTTCCAGCTTGGCCATGGTCACCAGGCTGACCACCGCAAAGGCTTCGTTGATTTCGAACAGGTCGACTTCGTTCAGCGACCAGCCGGTCTTCTTCATCAGCCGCTCGATAGCGCCCACCGGCGCCACCGGGAACAGCCCCGGGGTGTCGGCGAATGCCGCATGCCCGTGAATCACGGCCAGCGGCTTGAGGCCACGCTGCTCGGCTTCGGAGCGGCGCATCAGGACCAGGGCCGCAGCACCGTCGGAGATCGAGCTGGAGTTGGCCGCGGTCACGGTACCGCCGTCGCGGAACGCCGGCTTCAAGGCGGCAATCTTGTCCAGCTTGGCCTTGGGCGGTTGTTCGTCGTCGCTGATCAGCTTCGATTCTTTGCCGATCATCACTTGCAACGGCACGATCTCGTCCTTGAACAGGCCATCCTTGATCGCCTGCTGGGCACGGGTCAGGGAGGTCACGGCAAAGGCGTCCTGGGCTTCGCGGGTAAAGCCGTGGGTCTCGGCGCAGTCCTCGGCAAAGGTGCCCATCAGGCGGCCCTTGTCGTAGGCATCTTCCAGGCCGTCGAGGAACATGTGGTCAAGCACCCGGCCGTGGCCCATGCGGTAGCCGCTGCGGGCACGGTCCAGCAGGTACGGGGCGTTGGACATGCTTTCCATGCCACCGGCGATCACCACCTCGGCACTGCCGGCCAGCAGCATGTCGTGGGCCAGAATGGTCGCCTCCATGCCGGAGCCGCACATTTTGTTCAGGGTGGTGCAGCGGGTGCCCTTGTCCAGGCCCGCGCCCAGGGCTGCCTGGCGCGCCGGGGCCTGGCCGAGGCCGGCGGCGAGCACGCAGCCGAACAGCACTTCCTGTACCGCATCGGCCGCGATGCCGGCACGCTGCACTGCGGCGCGGATCGCCTCAGCCCCCAGCTGCGGGGCGCTGAGGCCTTTCAATTCACCCTGGAAACCGCCCATGGGGGTACGAACGGCGCTGACGATGACAATCGGATCTTGAGCAATGGACATGATGAATCCTCCTTATTTGGCGGCCATGCGCAAGGCACCGTCGAGACGGATCACCTCGCCGTTGAGCATGCTGTTTTCAATGATATGCCGCACCAACGCGGCGTACTCGACGGGCTTGCCCAGGCGTGGCGGAAACGGCACGCCGGCAGCCAGGGAAGCGCGTACTTCGTCGCTCATGCCGGCCATCATCGGGGTTTCAAAAATCCCCGGGGCGATGGTCATCACGCGGATGCCGAAGCGTGCCAGTTCACGGGCGACCGGCAGGGTCAGGCTGGCGATGGCGCCCTTGGACGCGGCATAGGCGGCCTGGCCGATCTGCCCGTCGAAGGCGGCGATCGATGCTGTGTTGATGATCACTCCGCGCTCGCCGTCGGCGTCGGCCGGGCTCTCGGCGATGGCTGCCGCGGCCAGGCGCAGCAGGTTGAAACTGCCGATCAGGTTGACGTTGATCACCTGGCTGAAGCTGGCCAGGGCATGCGGGCCGTTCTTGCCCAGGACCTTCTCGCCACGCACGATGCCGGCACAGTTGACCAGGCCGTTGAGCCCGCCAAAGGCCTTGACCGTGGCCTGCACCGCCGCTTCGGCCGCAGCCTCCTGGCTGATGTCGGCGACCACGCTCTGGCAACCCAACTGCTGGGCCTTGGCCGCTACCGCCTCGGCATTGAGGTCCACCAGCATCACCTTGGCGCCGGCCGCCACAAGCATTTCGGCACTGGCTGCGCCGAGCCCTGAAGCACCGCCGCTAACGAGAAAAACCTTGTTTTCGATCTGCATCATTTCAGTCCTGTTTACGCTGAAGCGGTGGACGCCGCGGCCTCTTGAGCCTTGGCGATTTCCTGGTTGCGCAAGATAAAGCGCTGCAATTTACCGCTGGGGGTTTTCGGCAAGTCGCTGACAAATTCGATTTCACGGGGGTAGGAATGGGCCGCCAGGCGCTTGCGCACGTGCTGGCGCAGCTCCTCGGCCAGTTCCGCGGTGGCCCGGTACTGCTCGCTGAGCACCACGAAGGCTTTCACCAATTCAGTGCGCTCCGGGTCAGGCTTGCCGACCACTGCGGCTTCCACCACGGCCGGGTGCTCAATCAGTGCGCTTTCCACGTCGAACGGACCGACCCGGTAGCCGGAGGTGGTGATCACATCGTCACTGCGGCCAACGAAGCTGATGCTGCCGTCCTGGTTCAGCTCGACGGTGTCGCCGCTGAGGTAGTAGTCACCGACAAAGGCCTTGGTCGGCACCCCGGCGTAACCGGCGAACCAGCACATCGGCGACTGGCTGCGGTCGATGGCGAGAATCCCCGGCTGGCCGACGCCGAGCTCCTGGTACTGCTCGTCCAGGACCACGATGCGGTGCCCCGGCGAGGCGAAACCGGCGGCGCCGACATGCACCGGATGCTCCAGGCCGTGGTGGTTGCACAACACCATGCCCAGCTCGGTCTGGCCGTAGTGGTCGTGAATCACCACGTCCAGTTGCTCGGCGAACCAGCGGATGACTTCAGGATTGAGCGGCTCGCCGGCGCTGCTGACGATGCGCAGGCGGCCCTTGATCGAGCGGGCGAACTGCTCGCCACCGGCGATCAGCAGGCGGTAGGCCGTGGGCGAACCGGTGAGGTTGGTAATGCCGTACTTGTTGATCACCCGGCAGGTGCTTTCCAGGGTGAAGGGGCCGTCGTAGAAGGTGATCGGGTGGCCCAGGCCCAAGGGCCCGGTAACGCCGAAGTAGATGCCGTAGGCCCAGCCCGGGTCAGCGACGTTCCAGAACGCATCCTCGGGGCGCAGGTCCACCGCGTCACGGGTGTAGCTCTGGAACGCAACGATAGCCTTGAGCGGTACTTCCAGGGCCTTCGACGGGCCGGTGGTGCCGGAGGTGAACATCAGCAGGAACGGGTCTTCGCCGGTGAGCAGCAGCGGCTCGCACTGGGCCGGGTATTGCTCCAGTTCAGCCCAGAAGCTGAAATCACCGCGCACGATGCCCTGGCCCTTGGCTCCGCCGACGGTGACAATGGTCGGGCATTCAGCGACTTCCGCCAGCTTGGGCCGGTTCCCTGCATCGCTGACCACCAGCTTGGCCTTGGAACTGTTGAGGCGGTGCTCGATGGCCTTGGGGCCGAAAGCGGTGAACAGCGGCTGGTACACCGCGCCGATGCGCCAGGTGGCCAACACCGTGATCAGCAACTCGACATTGCGCGGCAGCAGCCCGGCGACCTTGTCGCCCTTGCCTACCCCCTGGGCCAGGAAGAAGTTGGCCAGGCGTGCGGCCTTGTCCTGCAGTTCGGTGAAGGTGTAGCTGGCGCTGCTGCCGTCCCGGCCCTCCCAGAACAGTGCGATACGACCGGGCAATGCATGCCGGTCACAGCATTCGACACAAGCGTTGAGCGCCGACAGCGAACCCGCCAAGGCGGCATCGACGGTGTGCTGATAGTTGAAATCTTCGGTGGCAGACAGGTAGTTGCGCATTGCCAGAATCCCTCACTGTTCTTATTAGGATGGGAACCTCATGAAAATCAGGCAAATACTGGCGCTAGAGCCCGCGCGGGACAATGGTCAAAGCTATCAAGTTGCGTGACCGGTTTGGCCAAGAGCCTGCTGTGCCCACCGGCATCGCAGCCCAGGGTGGCCCGGGCGTGTTCGTTGTAGGAGCTGGCTTGCCAGCGAAGGCGCCAGCCAGGGCGGCACAAGGCTTCAGGGCCTCTTCGCCGGCAAGCCGGCTCCTACAGGGGGTTGGGGTCGTTGAGGATCAGGCTGCGGTAGTGCCCGGGGTTGGAGCCGGACCATTTGCGAAAGGCCTTGTAGAACGAGCTGGTGTCGGCAAAACCCAGGCGCCCGGCAATCTCGGCAAAGCTGATCTGCGGCTCTGCCAGCCAGACAATCGCCAGCTCCTTGCGCACGCTGTCCTTGAGCGCCTGGTAGTTCTGGCCCTCTTCCGCCAGACGTCGGCGCAGGGTCGAGGCGGACATGCACAGGCTCTGGGCCAGGCTTTCGCTCTCCGGCCACTGTTCCCCGGGCAGTTGCCGCAGTTGATGCTTGATCCGGCTGGCCAGGCTCTCGGGATCGCGGTACTTGACCAGGATATTGGCCGGGGCATGGGCCAGGAAACGCTTGAGTTCTTCTTCGCTGCGCTTGATCGGCAGGTCCAGGCAGTCGGCGGCGATGATCATCCGCGTGCGCGGGCGATCAAAGCGCAGGTTGTCGGAAAACATCACCCGGTAGTCGTCGCAGAAATCCGGCTCGGGGCAGCGCAGCTCGATGGCCAGGATCGGGATGCGCCGCCCGGCCAGCCAGCAGGCCACCCCGTGGACGATCATCCAGTAGGTGAAATAGGTGAACGCCCGGCGCGGTTCGTGCGGTTCTTCCAGCAGGACGATCTGCGCCAGGCTTTGCTGGTGCACCAGTTGCGCCGGCAGGCGTTCGAACATCAGCGACAGGAACCCCAGCACCGAGTCCAGGCCTGTGGCCAGGGTCGGCTGGGCGATGGCCGAACGACAGAGAAAGGCCAGGCTGCCGGATTTCAGCTGGCGCGGGTCCATGCCGAAAAACTCATCGTCCAGACGCCGCGCCAACAGGCGCCAGAGCCGCGCATAAGCGCCGGCCGGGACCCGGGCCGTGCCCTGCTGCAAACCGGCTGGATCGATGCCGACCTTGTTCAGCACTTCATCGGTGGCCGCGCCCGGCGCACAGCTTTGCAGCAGGGCCTCGCGCACCAGCTGCATGGAGATGGTGTCTTTTTCCGACATCGTGGCCAACGGCTTCCCGGGTGAAAGGATCAGGACGGCCATCTTAGGCAGTGGCCGGGAAAAAGCCAGTGGGCTTTGGGCTAAGTGACGGCCCGTCCTGGGCTTGAAAACCAATACGGATCCGCCCCTGCCGCACCGCCTTTGATGCCAGCCAAGCCCCGAAAACCGCCAGCCAAGCTCACTCACCCCGACTGCCTCAGTGCAAAAAAGTACCAATTGAAGTGTCAGGGATGATTTGTCAGCGCCGCGTTAGAGGGCTGTAATCAGCCCACATTCTTCCTCCCTGGCGGAAGACATAACAACAATAATCGTCCTTCTGTCGTCATCACTGGCGCAGAAGAGGAGTGACCGATGAAACCTTGCACCAAAGTTCTGCTCCTCAGCACCTGCATAACCCTCAGCAGCGTCACCTTCGGCGCCCAGACCCTGACCATCGGCACCGTCAACAACAGCGACATGATCCGCATGCAGCGCCTGTCCAAGACCTTCGAAACCGAGCACCCGGACATCAAACTGAACTGGGTGGTTCTGGAAGAGAACGTCCTGCGCCAGCGCCTGACCACCGACATCGCCACTCAGGGCGGACAGTTCGACGTGCTGACCATTGGCATGTACGAAGCCGCACTCTGGGGCGCCAAGGGCTGGTTGCAGCCGATGCAGGACCTGCCCGCCGCCTATGACCTCAACGATGTTTTCCCTTCGGTGCGCGAAGGCCTGTCGGTCAAGGGCAGCCTGTACGCCCTGCCGTTCTACGCCGAAAGCTCGATGACCTACTACCGCGCCGACTTGTTCAAGGCCGCCGGGCTGAGCATGCCCGAGCGGCCAACCTGGGAGCAGATCGGCGAGTTCGCCGCCAAGCTCAACAAACCCGAGCAGGAACAATACGGCCTGTGCCTGCGGGGCAAGGCTGGCTGGGGCGAGAACATGGCGCTGATCACCACCCTGGCCAACAGCTATGGTGCGCGCTGGTTCGACGACAAGTGGCAGCCTGAATTCACCGGCGCGGCATGGAAGAATGCCTTGAGCTTCTACGTCGACACCATGAAGAAGTCCGGTCCGCCCGGGGCTTCCAGCAATGGTTTCAATGAGAACCTGGCGCTGTTCAACAGCGGCAAGTGCGCAATCTGGGTCGACGCCAGCGTTGCCGGTTCCTTCGTCACCGACCAGAGCCAGAGCAAGGTCGCCGAACATGTGGGTTTCACCTACGCGCCGCATCAAGTCACCGATAAGGGCAGCGCCTGGCTGTACTCCTGGTCCCTGGCAATTCCCGCCAGTTCCAAGGCCAAGGAAGCGGCGAAGACCTTCACCACCTGGGCCACCTCCAAGGAATATGCGGCCTTGGTGGCCGAACAGGACGGTATCGCCAATATGCCGCCGGGCACCCGGGCCTCCACCTACAGCGAGGCCTACATGAGCGCCGCGCCGTTCGCCAAAGTCACCCTGGAATCGCTGAAAGCTGCGGATCCGAGCAAGCCGACGCTGAAACCGGTGCCCTACATCGGCATCCAGTTGGTGACCATTCCCGAGTTCCAGGCCATCGGCACCCAGGTCGGCAAGCTGTTCTCCGCCGCGCTGATCGGCCAGACCACTGTGGATCAGGCACTGGCTGCGGCGCAGCAGACCACCGAGCGGGAGATGCAACGCGCCGGCTACCCCAAGTGACCCGGCGCTTCCTGTAGGAGCCGGCTTGCCGGCGAATGGGCCCCCGAGCCTTGTGCCTGGCTGACGGGCGCCTTCGCTGGCAAGCCAGCGCCTACCGTCCGCCGGCAATGCCAGCGCGCTGTCGCGCACTCTTGTACCCAACTGGTTGTGAGCCTCATGAATACCTCGACTGCCAAGCTCCATGTGCAACCGCAGGCGGCATCCCGCAAGCGGCGCCTGGCCAACCCCGGCTGGTTCCTGGTCAGCCCCTCGGTGGCGCTGTTGCTGCTGTGGATGATCGTGCCCCTGGGCATGACCCTGTACTTCTCGCTGATCCGCTACAACCTGCTCTACCCCGGCGAGAATCAGTTCGTCGGCCTGGAAAACTTCAGCTACTTCCTCAGCGACTCGGGTTTCCTCCCCGGGGCCACCAACACCTTGTTGCTGGTGGGCAGCGTGCTGCTGATCAGCGTGGTGTTCGGGGTGCTGATCAGTGCGCTGCTGGAGGCCAGCGAGTTCTTCGGTCGCGGCCTGGTGCGGGTGCTGCTGATCTCGCCGTTCTTCATCATGCCCACGGTGGGCGCGCTGATCTGGAAGAACCTGATCTTCCATCCGGTGTCGGGGATCCTCGCCGCACTGTGGAAGCTGTTCGGCGCCCAGCCGGTGGACTGGCTGGCTCACTACCCGCTGCTGTCGATCATCATCATCGTCTCCTGGCAGTGGCTGCCGTTCGCCATCCTGATCCTGATGACCGCCATGCAGTCCCTGGACCAGGAACAGAAGGAAGCCGCGCGCCTGGATGGCGCCGGGGCCATCGCGATCTTCTGGCACCTGACCCTGCCCCATCTGGCGCGACCGATCGCCGTGGTGGTGATGATCGAGACGATCTTCCTGCTCTCGGTGTTCGCCGAGATCTTCACCACCACCAATGGCGGGCCGGGCTACGCCTCGACCAACCTGGCCTACCTGATCTACAACCAGGCGCTGGTGCAGTTCGATGTCGGCATGGCTTCCGCCGGCGGGTTGATCGCCGTGCTGATCGCCAATATCGCCGCGATCATCCTGGTGCGGATGATCGGCAAAAACCTGACTGACCAGCCCTGAGGTGCGCGCCATGACCCTGCAACAATCCCGACGCCTGCAAAGCCTGCTGTTGGGCACCCTGGCCTGGGCCATCGCGATCCTGATCTTCTTCCCGATCTTCTGGATGGTGCTGACCAGCTTCAAGAGCGAAATCGACGCCTTCGCTACGCCGCCGCAGTTCATCTTCACCCCGACCCTGGAGAACTACCTGCATATCCAGAAGCGCAGCAACTACGCAAGCTTCGCCTGGAACTCGGTGGTGATTGCCTTCAGTGCCACGGCCCTGAGCCTGCTGATCGCGGTGCCGGCGGCCTACTCCATGGCCTTTTACGAGACCGGCAACACCAAGCGCACCCTGCTGTGGATGCTCTCCACCAAGATGCTGCCGCCGGTGGGCGTGCTGATGCCGATCTACCTGCTGGCCAAGAGCTTGGGCCTGCTGGACACGCGGATTGCGCTGATCGTGATCTACACCCTGATCAACCTGCCGATCGTGGTGTGGATGGTTTACACCTACTTCAAGGACATTCCCCGGGACATCCTCGAAGCCGCCCGCCTGGACGGTGCAACCCTGGTCCAGGAGATGCTCCGGGTGCTGTTGCCGATCGCCAAGGGCGGCCTGGCGTCCACCGCACTGCTGTCGCTGATCCTGTGCTGGAACGAGGCCTTCTGGTCGCTGAACCTGACGTCTGCCAATGCCGCCCCGCTGACCGCGCTGGTCGCCTCCTACTCCAGTCCCGAAGGTTTGTTCTGGGCCAAGCTCTCGGCGGTCTCGACCCTGGCCTGCGCGCCGATCCTGATCTTCGGCTGGTTCAGCCAGAAGCAGCTGGTGCGTGGCCTGTCCTTTGGCGCGGTGAAGTAATCATTGAAATCCGGAGAGATTCCATGGCTCATTTGAAAATCCACAATCTGCAAAAAGGCTTCGAAGGTTTCTCCATCATCAAGGGCATCGACCTTGAGGTGCACGACAAGGAGTTCGTGGTCTTCGTCGGCCCTTCGGGCTGCGGCAAATCCACCTTGCTGCGGCTGATCGCCGGGCTGGAGGAAGTCAGCGGCGGCAGCATCGAGCTGGACGGCCGCGACATCACCGAAGTCAGCCCGGCCAAGCGCGACCTGGCCATGGTGTTCCAGACCTACGCCCTGTATCCGCACATGAGCGTGCGCAAGAACATGTCCTTTGCCCTGGACCTGGCCGGAGTCGACAAGCATCTGGTGCAGAAAAAAGTCGAGGAAGCGGCGCGCATCCTCGAACTCGGGCCGATGCTTGAACGCAAGCCCAAGCAGCTCTCCGGCGGTCAACGCCAGCGGGTCGCCATCGGCCGGGCGATCGTGCGCAATCCGAAGATCTTTCTGTTCGACGAACCGCTGTCCAACCTCGACGCCGCCTTGCGGGTGCAGATGCGTCTGGAGCTGGCGCGCCTGCACAAGGAGTTGCAGGCGACCATGATCTACGTGACCCACGACCAGGTGGAAGCCATGACCCTGGCCGACAAGGTGGTGGTGCTCAACGGTGGCCGGATCGAGCAAGTGGGTTCGCCCCTGGAGCTCTACCACCACCCCGCCAACCTGTTTGTCGCAGGGTTTCTCGGCACGCCGAAGATGGGCTTCCTCCAGGGTAATGTCAGCCAGATGGACGGCCAGGGCTGTGAGATCCAACTGGCGGCCGGGGCGCGCTTGCGCCTGGCGCAGAGCAGCCCGCAGCTCAAGCCTGGCAGCCCGGTGACCCTGGGCATTCGCCCTGAGCACCTGGAACTGGGGGAACCAGGCCCCGGCAGCCTGCAAGTCACCGCCGACGTTGCCGAACGCCTGGGCAGCGATACCTTCTGCCACGTCCTGAGCGCCACCGGCGAAGCGCTGACCCTGCGCATCCGCGGCGATCTGGCGAGCCGCTACGGCGAGTCGCTGAACCTGCGGCTGGCCCCCGAGCACTGTCATTTATTCGATGCCGAAGGTGTCGCCGTCCCCCGTTCGCTGCGCGCCGCCGCCTGATCCCCGAGAGCATTTCGCATGAAACTCAATCGCTTCAATCTCAGCCAGCTGCCGCCCCAAGTGAACATCCCCAGCTACACCGCCGCCGACACCCGCCAAGGCATCGTGCACATCGGCGTCGGTGGTTTTCACCGCGCCCACCAGGCCTGGTACACCGATGCCTTGATGAACCAGGGCCAGGGCCTGGACTGGAGCATCTGCGGGGCCGGCCTGCGCCCCGACGACCGCCGTACCCGGGACGACCTGGCGGGCCAGGACTATCTGTACACCCTGCTCGAGCTGGGTGACGGCGAGACCCACGAAGTGCGGGTGATCGGCGCCATCAGTGAAATGCTGCTGGCCGAGGACGGTGCCCAGGCGCTGATCGACAAACTCGCCAGCCCGCAGATCCGCATCGTCTCCCTGACCATTACCGAGGGTGGCTACTGCATCGACGACAGCACCGGCGAGTTCATGCTCCATCTGTCGCAGATCCAGCACGATCTGGCCCATCCCCAGCAACCACGCACTGTGTTCGGTTTCCTTTGCGCGGCCCTGGCCAAGCGCCGGGCAGAGGGGACTCCCGCGTTTACCCTGATGTCCTGCGATAACCTGCCGCACAACGGCGCGGTGACCCGCAAGGCGCTGCTGGCCTTTGCCGCACGGCGCGATGCCGACCTGCATGACTGGATCGCCAGCCAGGTGAGCTTTCCCAATGCCATGGTCGACCGCATCACCCCCATGACCAGCACCAGCCACCGCCTGCAGCTGCACGACCAGCACGGCATCGACGATGCCTGGCCGGTGGTCTGCGAACCGTTCGCGCAGTGGGTCCTGGAGGACAAGTTCGTCAATGGTCGTCCCGCCTGGGAACAGGTCGGCGTGCAATTCACCGACGACGTCACGCCCTATGAGGAGATGAAGATCAAGCTGCTCAACGGTAGCCACCTGGCGTTGACCTACCTGGGCTTTCTCAAGGGCTACCGCTTCGTCCACGAAACCATGAACGACCCGTTGTTCGTTGCCTATATGCGCGCCTACATGGACCTGGACGTGACCCCGCAACTGGCCCCCGTGCCGGGCATCGACTTGAGCGCGTACAAGAACACCCTGGTCCAGCGTTTTTCCAACCAGGCGATCGCCGACCAACTGGAGCGCGTGTGCAGCGACGGTTCATCGAAACTGCCAAAATTCACCGTGCCGACCCTCCGCCGCCTGATCGCCGACGGCCGTGATCTAGAGCGCGCGGCGCTGGTGGTGGCGGCCTGGGCCCTGTACCTCAAGGGCGTCGATGAAAACGGCGCGAGCTACCGGATCCCCGATCCCCGGGCCGAGTTCTGCCAGGCCCTGGTAGCGGATGACACCTTGCTGAGCCAACGACTGCTGGGGGTAGAAGATATCTTCGGCCCGACGATTGCCCGCTCCACAGCGTTCGTCGATGCCTTCGAGCGCTGCTTCAACAGCTTGCGCGAGCACGGTGTCAGCGCGACCTTGCAGCAGGTGCTGGCCCGATGATGAGCACGCCAGCGCTGTACCTCGGTATCGATTGCGGTACCCAGGGCACCAAGGCCCTGATTCTCGACAGCCAGCGCGGTGAAGTCCTGGGTCACGGCAGCGCGCGCCACAGCCTGATCAGCGACGCCAACGGCCGCCGAGAACAGGACCCCGCGCAATGGCTGCAAGCCTGCATCACCGCCACTCACCAGGCACTGCACGCCAGCGGCGTCGATGGCCAGCAGATTCTCGGTGTCGGCGTTGCCGGCCAGCAGCACGGCCTGGTGCTGCTGGATGATCAAGGCCAGGCAATGCGCCCGGCAAAGCTCTGGTGCGACACCGAGACCGTCGGGCAAAACCAGCGCTTGCTGGATTACCTGGGGGGTGAGCAAGGCTCCCTGGATCGCCTGGGCATCGCCATCGCTCCCGGCTACACCCTGTCGAAACTGCTCTGGACCCAAGAACAGCATCCGCTGCTGTTCCAACGCATCGCGCACATCCTGCTGCCCCACGATTACCTCAACTTCTGGCTCACTGGGCGCAGTTGCAGCGAATACGGCGACGCCTCCGGTACCGGTTACTTCAATATTCGCAGCCGGGACTGGGACCGCGCCCTGCTGGCCCACATCGACCCTGATGGAGGCCTGGAAAATGCTTTGCCGGAATTGCTCCAGGCCCACCACCCGGTGGGCCGGGTGCTGCCGCAGATCGCTAGGCAACTGGGCATCAACCCCCGCGCACTGGTGGCCAGTGGCGGTGGCGACAACATGCTCGGGGCCATCGGCACCGGCAACATCGAGCCCGGCATCATCACCATGAGCCTGGGCTCGTCCGGTACGGTCTACGCCTACGCCGCGCAACCGCCTGTCAGCCCCCAGGCCGGGGTGGCAAGTTTCTGCTCCTCCAGCGGCGGCTGGTTGCCATTGATCTGCACCATGAACCTGACCAACGCCACCCGCCTGGTGCGCGAATTGCTGGCGCTCGACCTGGAGACCTTCAATCAACGGGCCGCCCAGGCCCCCATCGGCGCCGAAGGCCTGTGCCTGCTGCCGTTTTTCAACGGCGAGCGGGTTCCCGCCCTGCCCCATGCCCGGGGCAGCCTGCTGGGCATGACCCTGGATAACCTGACCCAGGCCAACCTGTGCCGTGCAGTACTGGAAGGCACCACCTTCGGTTTGCGCTACGGTCTCGACCTGCTGCGCGCGGGTGGGCTGCAGAGCCAGAGCATCCGCCTGATTGGCGGCGGGGCAAAAAGTCCGCTGTGGCGGCAGATGGTCGCCGATATCATGCATACCCCAGTGATCTGTCCCCGCGAGGTCGAAGCCGCGGCACTCGGGGCGGCGATCCAGGCCGCCTGGTGCCATGGTCGCCAGGCGGATCCGGCCTTGAGCCTGGGGCAGCTCTGCGAGCGCTGCGTGCACCTCGATCCAGGCAGTGAAACCTGGCCCCGAGCCGAACACGTGAGCGCCTACGGGCCGCTGTATGAACGCTATCGACAGCATCTGGCAACCCTTTGAGGAGCGAATGACTATGTATCTGGTTTGTGGCGAGGCACTGTTCGATTTTTTCAGCGTGGATCAGGCAAGTAACCGGGCCAATACCCTGAACTTCCAGGCGCTGGCCGGCGGTTCACCGTTCAACGTGGCAGTGGGATTGCGCCGACTGGGCATCGACGTTGCGCTGTTGGCCGGGCTGTCCCGGGATTACCTGGGACAGCGCCTGCGCCAGGTGCTGGAAACCGAGGGCGTGAATACCGACTACCTGCGCGAGTTCGACGCGCCCACCACCCTGGCGATGGTCGCGGTAGGGGCCGACGGCTCGCCCCACTACAGTTTTCGTGGCGAAGGCTGCGCCGACCGCCTGCTCTTGGAAGCGCACCTGCCGGTGCTGGATCAGCGAGTACGCGGGCTGCACATCGGCTCCTTCTCCCTGGTGGTGCAACCGATCGCCGATACCTTGCTGGCCCTGGTCCGTCGCGAGCGCGGCCGGCGCTTGATCAGTCTCGATCCCAATGTACGGCTCAACCCGCAGCCGGATATCCAGCTATGGCGCCAACGCATTGGGGAGCTTGTGAAGCATGCCGACCTGATCAAGGTCAGCGATGAAGACCTGGCCCAGTTGTACCCGGGACAGGCGCCTGAAGCGCTGATCCAGGGTTGGCTGGAGCACAGTGCCAAGCTGGTGTTCCTGACCCGGGGCAGCCAGGGCGCGACCGTTTTCAGTCGCGTTCATGGCAGTTGGTCGGTAGCCGCGCAAAAAGTCACGGTGGCCGACACGGTGGGCGCCGGCGACACCTTCCAGGCGGCGTTGATTGCCTGGTTGACCGAACACCGCCTGGATTCGGCCCAGGGCCTGGACCGCTTGAGCCGCGAGCAGATCGACGCCCAGTTGCGATTCGCCGTGGGCGCCGCGGCCCTGACCTGCACCCAGACCGGCCCCGAACTGCCCTACCGCCACCAGCTGTAGGCTCGGCGGCACAGTGTCACGCGGGCCGGCAGAAAGGCCCGCAAAACGTGCACCGATGCCGGCAGCGCCTTGGTTGGCAAGCCTAAGCCCACAACCGCCGGGGACAATCGCAACCGCGCAACAGTCGGCTTGCCGGTAAAGGCCGGCAGGATCAGAGGATCGAAAAGTTGTAGCTGACGATCAGGCGGGTCTCGTCCATGTCACGGGCAATTTTCTGGTAGTTGCTGCGGTAGCTGGCGTTGCGCAGGCGCAGGCTGACGTCCTTGAAAGTGCCACTCTGCACCACGTACTTGAGCTCGCTGTCACGCTCCCACTCGCGGCCTTCGCGCAGGCTGCCCGGGACCTTGATGTGGTCGCCGCTGACGTAACGGGTGAGAAAGCTCAGGCCATTGAGGCCAATGGCCTTGAAGTCGTAGTCATAGCGCAATTGCCAGGAGCGTTCCTGGATCGCGGCAAAGTCGTTTACCTGGACGTAGTTCACCAGGTACGGGTTGCTGCCATCCAGGTACGGCATCGAGTTATCACCGTACATACGCTGCCAGCCGGCGCTGAACACGTGCCCGCCAAGGCTATAGCCGAGCATGCTGCTCAGGGCCCGATTGTCGATGCTGCCTGCTCGCTCGGCGCCGCTGTCGGCGCTCTTGAACAGGCGCAGGTCAGCTTTCAGTACGCCAGGCCCCAACGGTTGGTTCGCCAGCAAACCGACAAAATGCTGACGGTAGATGTCTTGCAGTTCGGCGTAGTGGTACTGGCCGCTCAGGCGGTCGTTGAACTTGTAGTCCACGCCGTAGGTGTCGAAGTGGTCCGCGGTGGTATTGCAGGCATAGCGCTTGTTCTTGCAATGCACACGGATGTCTTGGGCATCGGTGGAATCCCGGGCGGTGTATTGGTCCAGGCGCGCGGCGGTCAAGGTCAGGTCCTTGATCTCCCTGGAGGTCAGTACCGCGCCATTGAACATGGTCGGCAGCAGGCGCCCGTCGTTGTACTTGAGCAATGGCAAATCCGGCAATTGCGCGCCGTACTTGAGGACGCTCTGCGACACCCTGATCTTGGCGGTCAGGCCCAGTTTGGCGTACTGATCCGCCGAACCTCGCGGGTCGTGCCCGCTGGACGGCAGCAGGCCGCTGTTGCTGCGATCAGGGCTGGAATCCAGCTTGATCCCCAGCATCCCCAAGGCGTCCAGGCCAAAACCCACGGTGCCTTCGGTGTAGCCCGATTGCAGGTTGAGAATCAAACCCTGGGCCGACTCCTCGCGCTTGGAAGCTCCCTGCTCGGTGTTGCTGTGACCGTCACGAAAGTCCCGATTGAAGTAGACCGTACGCGACTCCAGCTTGGCGCTGGCGTCCTCGAAGAAGCCTCCGGCATTGGCCAGGGGGGTAAAACCCGAGCACAGGACGGCAGCTCCGAGGCCCAGCAACGGGCACGGTTTGAGTAAAGGGAAAGGGGGACGCATGAACAGGCTCCAGCAGAAAATCAGTGACGCGAGGTAAAGAATGACCCAGGGGGAATTCACCCTGCGAATCAGCGATCACAAGTTGAATTGATTGAATCAATGAAGGCCGACAATGATGGCAGATGGCCCTACCCGTCCCAACCCGACTTTAGTCTGACTCGCGGGTCGAAAAACCCGCACCATCAGCACTCGATTCAATGCGGGCATAACCGTGGAAAAACTGATCAATTCCGCCAATTTTCAACCCGGCAGTAAGCGCCAAAAAAACTGTCCGACTGATCAGGAAACACATCGGCAATACCTGTTTTCCTCTCGATAATGGCCAAAAAGCATCAACCTTTTGTCTTAGATTTCTACCGCTTGTCGGATTTATTGTTTTTTTTGAACAAGTAAACAAGTATTTGACAGTCTCTATGACGACCATCATCAATAGGTATAACTAGTTGTTTTATAAGGTATTTATAGTTTTTTTAAAATAAATAATACACCTGCGCCATTTATGCAACACCGACAAACGTCAATTAAACGTCTCCACCCTATGGTAGTGTCAAAAAAAGAACGCAGTAGCGGCTATGTGTCGCATGCGGTTTTCCGGAAGGTGAGCTATGCCCTCACCCCACACTCATCATGGACGAGGTCGTTCCCTTGGAAGTCAGCGTTTTTGGTACTGGCTATGTCGGTCTGGTACAAGCAGTAGCTCTCGCAGATGTCGGGCACAACGTGGTCTGCGTCGACATCGACAGCCACAAGATCGCCCAGCTGCAACGTTCTATTCCACCGATTCACGAACCGGGCCTGACGACCCTGATTGAAGAGAATCAAAAAGCCGGTCGACTGCACTTCACCACCCAGGCCAGCGATGCCGTAGGCCATGGCCAAGTGATCTTCATTGCCGTCGGCACCCCCTCCAATGAAGACGGTTCTGCGGACCTCGACCATGTCTTGGCGGTGGCCCGGCTCATTGCCTGCCTGATGTCCAGCGACAAAACCCTGGTGATCAAATCCACGGTGCCGGTGGGTACTGCTGACCTGGTGGTCGAGACTGTTGCCGAACAACTGGCGGACCTGGGCAAGTCCCAGCTGCGGGTGCATGTGGTCTCCAATCCGGAGTTCCTCAAGGAAGGCTCGGCAGTGGCCGACTGCATGCGTCCGGATCGGATCATCGTTGGCTGTGCCCACGACCTGCCCCGCCAGCAATTGACTGAGTTGTACGCACCGTTCAACCACAACCATGACCGCTTGATGTTCATGGATAACCGCAGCGCCGAACTGGTCAAGTACGCGGCCAACGCGATGCTTGCCACCCGCATCAGCTTCATGAACGAGATGGCCAACCTGGCGGAGCGCCTGGGCGTGGACATCAACGCCGTGCGCAAGGGCATCGGCGCCGACCCGCGCATCGGTTATCACTTCATCTACCCCGGTGCCGGTTTCGGTGGCTCGTGTTTCCCCAAGGACCTGCGAGCGTTGATCCACACCGCAGAAAGCCACGGGCTGGAGCCGCACATGCTCAAGACCGTGCGCGACGTCAACGAACAGCAGCGCCATGTGCTGTTTCGCAAGCTCAAGGCACACCTGGGGGACAACCTCCAAGGCAAGGTCATTGCGCTCTGGGGCCTGGCCTTCAAACCCAACACCGACGACATGCGCGAAGCCACCAGCCGCTACCTGATGCAAGCGCTGTGGGAAGCCGGGGCCAAGGTGCATGCCTACGACCCGGAAGCCATGACCGAATGCCGGCGCCTGTACGGCTATCGCGACGACCTGCTGCTGTGCGCTACCCGCGACGACACCCTGCAAGGTGCCGACGCCCTGGTGATCTGCACCGAATGGAAAGCCTTTCGCGTGGTGGACTTCAAGATGCTGCGCGACTCGCTCAAGGATCGCCTGATTGTTGACGGTCGCAACCTCTATAGCCCGCAACAAGCTGCGGACGCCGGCCTGCACTACCTGAGCATCGGTCTGCCGTATCGCGTTCCGGAGGCGCTCGACGCATGAATATCCTGATCACCGGGGCCGCCGGTTTCATCGGCGCCCATACCGCACTGCGTTTGCTCAAGGATGGGCATCAGGTCACCGGGCTGGATAATTTCAACGACTACTACGACCCCCAGCTCAAGCGCGACCGAGTGCGCTGGGTGGAGCAGCAAGTGGGGCACTTCCCCCTGCAACGCCTGGACCTGGCCGACAGCGAGGGCCTGGAACGGCTGTTCGCCGAAGTCCGCCCGCAGGTGGTGATCAACCTCGCCGCCCAGGCCGGAGTGCGCTACTCCCTGGAGAATCCCAAGGCCTACCTGGACAGCAACCTCAGCGGCTTTCTCAACCTGCTGGAGATGTGCCGGCGCTACCCGGTAGAGCACCTGATCTACGCCTCGTCCAGCTCGGTGTACGGCGCCAACCAGCAGACCCCGTACAAGGTCAGCGACAACGTCGACCACCCGTTGTCGCTGTACGCGGCGAGCAAGAAAGCCAATGAACTGATGGCCCACAGCTACAGCCATCTGTTCGGCGTGCCGGCCACCGGCCTGCGCTTCTTTACCGTGTACGGCCCCTGGGGCCGGCCGGACATGTCGCCGATCCTGTTTGCCGATGCGATCAGCCAGGGCCGACCGCTGAAGTTGTTCAACTACGGCATGCACCAGCGCGACTTCACCTACATCGACGACATCGTCGAATCCCTGGCACGCCTGCTGGGCAAGCCGCCGGTGCGCGATCCGCTGTGGAACCGCGAACAGCCAGACCCGTCCACCAGCATGGCGCCCTGGCGCCTGTTCAACATCGGTGGCCAGCGCCCGGTGGAGCTCAAGGACTACGTGGCGACCCTGGAAAAACTCCTCGGCCGTCAGGCGCAGGTGGATTACCTGCCCCTGCAACCCGGGGACGTACTCAACACCTGCGCCGATGTCAGCGCCCTGGAAAACCTCACCGGTTTCGGGCCACAGGTGCCGCTGGAGGAAGGCTTGCGCAGCTTTGTCCAATGGTACTTGAGCTACTACCAACGCGGCGCGTCCTGAACCGACGCCCCGCCCCTGCGCGTTTCCCCCCAACCTTTTGCAATGGATGTACTTCCGGTGGATATGGAAAGACCCTTCTCATCGCCTGCAACCGAGGTGCCGGCCCCTGCTCGCATCGACCGGCGCAACGATCCGTTCCGGCGCAAGGTCCAGGCCGCCATCGATCTGCAGCACCACGGCTGGATCACCGGCCGCGACGGCGGTCGCTCCTGGACCCTGTCACGCAGCAAGCGCCTGACCTCGGCGCTGCTGGCGGCGCTGTTGCTGGTGCTGTTGTCGCCACTGCTGCTGGTGGTGGCGCTACTGATCAAGTTCACCAGCCCCGGCCCGGTGTTCTTTGTGCAGCTGCGTACCGGCTTTCGTGGCCGGCGCTTCGGCATGTACAAGTTTCGCACCATGGTGGTCAACGCCGAGGCCTTGAAGGACTCGGTGCGCCACCTGAACAAGCACGGCCCGGACTCGGTGGACTTCAAGATCGACCGCGATCCACGGATCACCGGGATTGGCGGTTTCCTGCGCCGCACCAGCCTCGACGAACTGCCGAACCTGATCAACGTGGTGCTCGGCCAAATGCGCATCGTCGGTCCGCGCCCTACCTCGTTCCATGCCCAGACCTACAAGGCACACCACCTCGGCCGGCTGAGCATCTACCCCGGGATCACCGGGCTGTGGCAGGTGTCCGGGCGCAGCGACGTGGATTTCGACGGTCGGGTAACCCTCGACATGACGTACATCTTCCAGCAGAGCCCCTGGCTCGACCTGAAGATCCTGATCAAAACCCCCTTCAAGGTCCTCAATGGCCACGGAGCAAGTTGAAATGGCGGCAGCAACCTTTGCCAGTCTGAATATCCAGAGCCCCAGCGAAAGCAACCTGGCGGTGACCGTGCTCGACCAGGAGCTGCGGGTGATCCTGCTCACGGCGGCCAATCGCAACAGCGGCATCACCAGCAGCAGCCTGAGCATGGCCAACGAACTGGCGCGCACCAGCCGCGGCCGGGTGTTGCTGGTGGACACCAGCCTCTCGGAAAACAGCCTGACCCGGCGCCTCGACCTGGGTGACCGTGCGGGTTTTCTCGACCTGGCCCTGGCTGACACTCCGCCGACCCTGGCCTTCTGCATCGAAAGCCGCGACGAATTGAACTTCGACTTCCTGCCCCTGGGCCGGCGCCAGCAATACGCCGAGCGCCTGACCCCGCAATTGCTGCGCGAAGTGTTGCAGAGCCTGGCCAAGGAATACCGCTTCGTGATCATCGATGGCGACCCGGTGTACAGCAGCGGCGACATCCTCACCTTGAGCACTCAGGTGGATGGCGTGGTGCTGGTGGTACGCAGCGAGGAAACCCGCTGGGAAGTGGCCCAGGCCGCGGCGCAGCGCTTGATCCAGGCCGAAGCGAAATTGATCGGCAGTGTGTTCAACGCCCGCAAGTACTACATGCCCAAGTGGGTTTATGACCGTCTCTGACCGGCACAAGGAACGTGTAACCATGAACAAACCCATACTTTCCCTGCTGAGCCTGTCGCTGCTGGTGGCCCTGGGTGGCTGCATCAACCGCGAGCCGCAGCAGATGCCAGTGCAGATTCTCAGTGCCGCGGCCGATCAGGCCCAGCTCACTGAAGTCATGCCCATCGAACAGGTGCTGCGCCCGCAGGACGTACTCGATGTGATCTTCCACATCGGCACCACCAGCCAGAGCCGCTATCTGGTGCAGCCCGGTGATCAGGTCGACGTGAGCTTCCTCACCGCCCCGGAACTGGGGGGCAGCAAGCTGGTCTTGCCCGACGGCAGCATCGACATGCCCTACGTGGGCAATATCCAGGTTGCCGGGCTATCGGCGGAACAGGCGCGCCAGGTTCTGGAGACGCAGTACGCCAAGGTCTTGAAGAAGCCGCAGATCACCTTCTCGATTTCCCACGCCATGGCTCAGCTGGACAATCTGCGCACCAGCCTGACCAACCCCGCTACCGGCCTGAGCCGCGAGATCGTCGTGGGTTCCGACGGCCGCGCCAGTTTCCCGCTGCTGGGCAGCCTGTCCTTGCAGGGCAAGAGCCTGAGCGAGCTGCAGAGCCTGATCAACCAGCGCTACGCCAAGGAAGTGGGAGGGGTGAGCGTCGATGTACTGCTCAAGACCACCGCCGCCAACGAAGTGTTCGTCATGGGCGAAGTCGGCCAGCCGGGAGCCTACCCGATCCGCAGGCCGATCTCGGTGCTCGAGGCCCTGACCCTGGCCAAGGGCGCCGGACCCACCGCGCGCCTGGACTCGGTGGTGATCATGCGGCGCAAGGGCAACCAGGTCGAAGCGCGGGTCTATGACGCCGATGCGGCGCTGGACGGCAAGGCCTTGCAGTTCGCCTACCTGCAGCCAGACGACATGCTCTACGTGCCCAAGACCCGCCTGGCCAAGGCCGGGGCCCTGAGCAAGCAGCTGGCTGACGTGATCATGTTCCAGGGTGTCGGGTTCAGCTTCGGCTACCGCGTCGACAACAAAGAAACGAAAAATAACTGAGCCCCCTCTTGATGACCAAGATCGAAAACTACCTGCACGAGTTCCTGCTCGTGTTCTTTGTCAATCGACGCCTGATCAAACGGGTGTTCCTGGGCTTCGCGCTGATCGCCCTGCTACTGCCGCTGGTGCTCAAGCAGAGCTTCGAGGTCACTGCCGAAGTGATTGTGCAGTCCAAGAAGCTGTCGCAGACCGACGCCAACACCATGCTCACCCCGGACTCCGACAAGTTCATCCCGCCGTCGCTGGCGGACATGGAGACCGAGAGCAATATCCTGCGTTCGCCGACCCTGATCCGCACCACCATCGACCAGCTGCGCCGCGAGGGCCAGTTCGGTGGCAGCGAGGGCCTGCTGAGCAAGCTGATCGTCAAGCCGATCAAGAACGGCCTGATCGATCCGCTGCGCAATCATGTGATCAATCCCGTGCGCGGCTTCTTCGGGCTGGCCGTGGATCCGGTACGCGACACCAGTCTGGATGCCTTCACCGACCAGGCGGTCAAGGACCTGAAGATCGGCACCCTGCCCGGCTCCAACGTGATCTCGGTGGTCTACAGCAGCCCGAATGCCGCCGAAGGCACGCGCTTCGTCGAGCGCCTGCTGGCCAACTACCTGAAGAATCGCCAGGACCTGCAATCCAACGAACTGCCCGAAGCCTTCTACGAACAGAAAAAGGCTCAGTACCAGTCGCGCCTGGATGACCTGGAAGGCAAGCGCCAGGCCCTGCTGGAAGCGGCCCATGCCTCCGACCCCAAGGAAGAAATCACCTTCCGCCTGAACGCCATCAACACTGAAGAGCAGTCCCTCAACGGCTACCGCGACCAGGCCCTGGAGAACCAGCGCCGCCTGGACTACCTGCAGAAGAACCTGGCGGCTGCGCGCAAGGCCAACCTGACCGACTACACCTTCCCCTTCGCCTTTGCCAACACCGTGGACAACGTTGCCTACGAAGACCGCGAGATCAAGCAACTGGGCGAGCAACTGACCAACCTGGTGACCCAGTTCGGCACCACGGCCGACACCTACCGGGCCGACAGCGTACCGATGCAGCAGCAGCGCGAGCAGATCGTGCGGGCCCGGGCGCAGTTCCTCAAGGTGGTGGAAAACCGCGTGCGCGAGCGCAGCAGCGACCTGCAGATCACCCAGTCGGTGATTGCCCAGAAGAGTGCGCGGATCAACGAGTACAAGACCCGGGTACGCGACCTGCAGGAAGTGCTGAGCAAACTGCGTCAGCTGGACACCGAAATCGATGCCTTGCACAAAGCCTTCTTCACCTACACCCAGCGCTACGAAGAAAGCCGCGGCGAACGCCTGATCAGCGGTGAACTGTCCAACGCGAGGATTCTCAGCCAGCCCTATGAACCCAGCGAAGCGGCGTTCCCCAAACCGATGCTGATCATTCCCCTGGGCCTGCTCACCGGCCTGCTGCTGGCCATCGCCCTGGGCTATGTCTACGAGTTCTTCGACCACCGCTTCAAGCACCCGGCCCAGGTCAGCGATCACCTCGGCCTGCCGGTGCTGATGGTGCTCAACGCGGTTGAAGAGCAGCAGGTCAATCCCTATCCACGCTGGACCTGGCGCTGGGCCTGGTATTGGGCCAAACAGTGAACGACCTGAGCCGGGCCGTGCAGCCCATCGTGCACCTGATCCACAGCGGCGGCTTCTATGGTGCCGAACGCATGCTGCTGGATCACTGCCTGGTCACGCCGGGGCAGCACCGGGTGGTGTTCCTCAACGCTCCGGCAACACTGCTGGAGCGCTTTGCCAAGGCCGGTGTGCCGAGCCACAACTGCCAGTGCTTGAAAGAGTTGCTGGCTCACCTGCGGCACCAGCCTGGGCTGCTCAACGCCCACAACTTCAAGGCCCAGGTGTTCGCCTGGGTTTGCGCCCGGCGCCTGCACCTGCCCCTGGTGCTGACCCAGCACGGTTTCACCCCGCGCAGCCTGAAACAGAAGCTCTACACCTGGATCAGCCTGCGCCTGTGCCGCAGCCGCCAGGTACGCCGGGTGGCCTGCGTGGCCCAGAGCATTGCCCAGTTGCACGTGCAGGCGGGCGTGGCCGAGGCCAAGCTGCGGGTGATCCCCAACGGCCTGCCGGAGCCCAAGCTGATCCTGCCGGCGAGCACCGATGGCCCGCCGCTGCGCGAGCCCGAAGTGCGCCGCGACGAAGCCGAACCCCTGGTGGGTTTTGTCGGCCGCTTGAGCGCGGAAAAAGGTCCGGACCTGTTCCTCGATGCGCTGATTGCCCTGTGCCACCAGCGCCCCGGGCTCAAGGCCGTGCTGCTGGGCGACGGCGAGCAGAACCAGGCCTTGCGCCAACGCATCGAAGACGCCGGGCTGGCGTTGCGGATCCTGTTGCCGGGTTATCAGAACGACATGCAGCCCTGGCTCAAGCGCCTCAACGTATTGGTGCTCAGCTCACGCACCGAGGGCACGCCGATGATCCTCCTGGAAGCCATGCAGGCCGGCACCCCAGTAGTGGCCTTTGCCGTGGGCGGCATTCCCGATGTGCTGCAACACCGGCACAACGGCCTCTTGGCCAAGCCCCTGGACAGTGCCGAGCTGGAACGCCGCATCGGCGAGCTGCTGGATGATCCGGGCTTGGCCGAGGAACTGGCCGGCGCCGCCCGTGTTACCCAGCGCAAGTACTATCACCTGCCCACCCTGGCCCGCAGCTGGGATGAGCTGTACCGCGTCGCCAGAGAGGCCACCCCGGTATGATCGCCGCCCCGCTCCTCGGACTTCTGTTGGGCCTGGCCAGCTTGCTGCTGCTTGCCAGCCCGTGGCCGTTTCTCGCGCCGCTGGTGGTGGTCGGGTTATTTGGCCTGGCCGTGCTGTATCGCCGCCCAGGCTGGGGCCTGCTGGGGATTTGTGCCCTGGTGCCCTTCGAGGGCCTGTTCAAGGACAGCGCGTTTTCCGGGGCCAAGCTGCTGGGCGCCTCGCTGATCCTGATCATGCTGTTCAAGCTGCTGTTGCGGCAGATCCCCGAAACCCGCTTGCGCAGCAATCTGTGGCGGGCCCTCGGGCCGTTCCTGCTGTGCCTGCTGCTGAGCCTGATGTACAGCGAGAATCTGCTGGTGTCCCTGGACAACCTGCGGGAGCTGGCGGTGGGCCTGGTGCTGTTTTTCGTCACCCTGCTGATCGCCCGCGAGATCAACCTGTTGATGCTCTGCCGGCTGTTGGCGGTGAGCGTGGCAATCACTTGCGTGATCGCGTTGATTTCCGCCAAGTACCAGGTGGGCGGCCGGGCTATCGGCCTGTTGCAGGACGCCAACTATTTCGCCCTGTTGATCGCCATGGCGGTTCCACCGGCGATCTTCCTTGCCTTGCGCTCGCCCTACTGGCCGGTGCGGCTGTTCTGGGTCGGCATCAGCCTGACCCTGATGGCCGGCATGACCAAGACCGACTCGCGCTCCGGCCTGCTGGTGGTGCTGTTCATCATCGCCATCGGCGCCTGGCACTACCGCGACCGGCTCAAGGGCCTGCGACCCAAGCACCTGGGGTTCGCCATGTTCGCCGTGGCGATCGTCGTGCCCCTGGGGATTGCCGCACTGCCGGCGGACTATGTGGCACGGATCAAGTCCCTGGGCATGCTCAAGTCCGGTGCCCACTCGGAAGACACCTCCCTGGGCCGGCGCACCTCCTACCTGGTAGTGGGTGGCCAGATGATCCGCGAAAACCCGCTGCTGGGCTCGGGCCTGGGCACCTTCCCGATTCATTACGCACAGACCGGCTTTGCCAGCAGCTTCTCGGAAAACATGAACGAGCCGGACCTGTTCCGCCGGGCCCACAACACCTACCTGGAACTGTTCAGCGAACTGGGGATTCCCGGCGGCCTGAGCTTTGTGGTGCTGATGCTCATGGGCCTGCGCAATTTCGAGCGGGCGCGCCAGGGGTTTCTCGCCCGTGATCAGCGCGAGCAGGCCGATATCGCCACCCACCTGGGCTTGAGCCTGCTGGCCATGGCGGTGTTCCTGCTGTTTCTCAGCGCGCCGAACCACAAGTACCTGTGGATCTTCCTGGCCCTGTCCAGCGTGCTCCGGCTGCAAGCCGAAGAAGCCCCGACGCGCCGTGCCCCGACCTGATCGGTAGTCCCTGAGCCTCCCTCCTGCGCCGCTTGCGAGCGGCGCCAGGCGGTATGGCAAACACCGAGCAAGGCCGAAAAAACAGCGCCGAGACAAGGCGTCCATGACAACAACGCAATCTGGCCAAGGGAGGCAAAGATGCAAAGGATCAGCGTGATAGTGCCCATGTACAACGAGGCACGTCACATCACCCGGACCCTGGACAGCGTGCTCCGCGCGGCCAGGGCTGCCGCCGTCGACTGCGAATTGATCGTGGTCGACAACGGTTCCACCGACCAGGGGCCGCAACAGGCCCAGGCGCTGGGCGCGCGGGTCCTGCTCTGCCCGGGGATCAGCATCGGGGCCTTGCGCAATCGCGGAGCGGCCATCGCCACTGGCGATTGCCTGGCATTTCTCGATGCGGATATCGAGGTCCCCGAGAACTGGCTGCAACTCTGGCAACAGGCCTTGGCCGAACAACGCGCCGAGGTCTTCGCTCTGGACTGCGCAGCGCCTGCCAGCGCTCCCTGGTTCGCCAGGGCCTGGCAACGTCGCAGTCTGGCCGGCGGCCAGCAAGCCCGCCTGCTGCACTGGATGCCTACGCCCAATCTGTGCCTGCAGCGGGTCTGGTTCGAACGTGTCGGCGGCTTTGACGAGCAACTGCGCACTGGCGAAGACAAGGACTTTGGCTTGCGCCTGCACGCTGCCGGCGCCCGCCAACTGAGCCAGCCGCAACCCCAGGTGCTGCATTGGGGGTTCGAGGGCAGTTGGGGCGAATGGGCCGGCAAGGAGCGCTGGCGCCAGGGCAGCCATGTGCAACTGCTAAAGGGCAGTGGCCTCAACCTGCGTTTGCTGCGTTTTCCCCTGTTGTGCCTGGCCTGTGCGGCACTCAGCCTGCTGGCCCTGCTCGGCCTGCTGCTGGGGCGTCCGGCCATGGCCGCGCTGTGCCCGTTGCTGGGGGGGCTGGTGCCCCTGGTCCTGGCCTTGCGCCAAGGCCTGCGTCAGCGTGATCCGCTGTTTGTCCTGCAACTCTGGGTCCTGCACTGGGTGCGTCTGCACCTGGGGGCCGTGGCACTGATTCAGGGTCTGTTCAACCGTTCTGCTGTGAGGCCTGACCGTGGCTAAAATAATTTTCTGGCTGTGCCTGTTACTGCCCTTCTATGCCTGGGTTGGTTATCCGCTGCTGTTGGCCCTGCTGAGCCTGTTCGTCAAACCGCGACCGCAGGAACCAGGCCCGCCCCTGTCGGTCAGCGTGATCATTGCCGCGCATAACGAAGGCCCGCACATCGAACACAAGCTGCGCACCCTGCTGCAACAGGACTACCCGGCCAGCGACCTGCAGATCATCCTCGCCAGCGACGGCTCCAGTGACGACACCGTGGCCACCGCCCTGGGCGTACGCGATTCGCGGATCGTGGTCCTCGACCTGCCCAGAGTGGGCAAGGCCGGAGCCCTGAACGCCGCCGTGGAGCTGGCGCGCAACGACATCCTGGTGTTCACCGACGCCGACAACCAGTGGTCCACCGATACCCTGGGCAAACTCTTGGCGCCCCTGGCCGATCCGCAGGTCGGGGCCTGCGGCGGGCACATGATCATCCCCAACCCGGGGCACAACCTGAGCCTGGGAGACAGCCTGTACCGGCATTACGAGGCCTGGTTGCGCCAGGCGGAAAACCGTACCGGCTGCATGGTTTCCGCCGACGGCGCATTGCTGGCCCTGCGCCGCGAGCTGTTCCAGCGGATTCCCGCCGAGGTCAACGATGACTTTTTCATTAGCACCTGCGCCCCTGTGGCCGGCAAGCGCATCGTCTATGTCGAAGAGGCCCAGGTACTCGACCAGGGCGTCGACGAAGCCGGCAAGCAATACCGCCGGCGCCTGCGGGTCACCGTCGGCGGCCTGCAGAGCCTGGCCCAGCGGCGCGAGCTGATGAACCCGTTGCGCCACGGCGCCTACGCCATTGCCCTGATCAGCCACAAACTGATACGCCGCTTGGCCCCGGTGTTGTTGCTGCCACTGTTGCTCAGCAGCCTGTGGCTGTGGAACGCCGGAGCCTTCTACAGCCTGAGCCTGATCGCCCAGGTGCTGGGTTACGGTGCCGGGGTGCTGGGGCTGCTGGACAGTCGCGGGCGCCTGCCCAAGGTGTTTCGTCTCGCCGGCTTCGTGCTGGTGACCCTGGCCGGCATGAGCATGGGCCTCTGGCAGTTTCTCCGCGGGCGGCGTTATGCCCTGTGGAACCCACAACAGAACCGCTGACATGAACTTCAAACAATCCCTCAAGCGCCTGCTCGGCAGCGCCTACCTGCACAGCCTCGGCCGCGCCCGCCTGAGCGACGCCGGGGTGGTGCTGATGCTGCACCGGGTACTGGCCGATTCCACCGCCGCGCGCAAGCCCCACCGGGCTCCGTTGTGCGTTGGCCAGGATCACTTCGAGCATCTGCTGCGCTGGTTGCGGCGGCATTTCGACTGTGTGCCGCTGCAGCACTTGCTGGAGTATCCCGGTGGCGATCGGCCGCGAGTGGCACTGACTTTCGACGATGGCTGGCGCGACAATGCCGAGGTCGCCTATCCGCTGCTGGAGCGTTACGAAGTGCCGGCGAGCATCTTCCTGTCCACCGATTTCATCGGCAGCCAGCAAGGTTTCTGGTGGGAGTCGATTGGCGAAACCCTGTGGCAGCACGGCGCCAGCCCCGCAGCACAGCCGCTGCTGGTGCAATTGCGGGCGCTGCAACTGACGCCCCCGCCCAGCTTGCTGCAAACCGACGACAGCGACGCTCGCAGCCGGGCACTCGGGAGCTATTTGCAATGCCTGAAAAACCTGGCTCCCGAGACCCTGCAAGCCCTGGCCGACAGTTGCCCCGCCGCCAGTGCCCCCCACAGCCTGGACTGGGCCCAGGTCCAGCGCCTGGAACGCTCTGGGCTGGTGCGCTTTGGCCCCCACGGCGCCAGTC
Organism: Pseudomonas sp. Fl5BN2; assembly: GCF_009908205.1. Taxonomy (NCBI): domain Bacteria; kingdom Pseudomonadati; phylum Pseudomonadota; class Gammaproteobacteria; order Pseudomonadales; family Pseudomonadaceae; genus Pseudomonas; species Pseudomonas sp. Fl5BN2. The sequence goes on from NZ_JAAARL010000004.1 coordinate 123,962, forward strand.
ACGGCATCCTCACCCGCCTTGACGGCCCAGCGTTGCGCAGCGACCTGCACCGTTCCCACGCGGCCCTGCAGGAACACTGCCAGGCGCCACTGGGGGTGTATTGCTACCCCAATGGCGATCACAGCCCCGAGGTGCGCGCAGCAGTCGCCGAGCTGGGCTATCGCTACGCCCTGGGCACGCGCCCCGGCTTGATCGAGGCCGACGGCAATCCGCTGCTGGCCTTGCCGCGCATCGATGTCAGCCACGCCAGCGCCGGGCGCCCGGGCCTGCTGGCCTGGCGCTTGCTGCAGGGAGCGCGGGCATGAAGCGCGGCAGCTACCTCTGGCACCTGGCCCTGAGCATAGGCACGCGGCTGGCGATGATCGGCCTGCGATTACTGCGCAATGTGTTGCTGGCACGCCTGCTGGGACCCGCCGATCGCGGCCTGTTCGCCCTGCTCAGCACCTTGCCGGACCTGATCGCCGCGCTCACCAGTGGCGGCCTCAACACCGCTGTCGGTTATGAGGCGGCGCGCCAGCGGCCCATGGGGCTGTTGCTGACCCAGGTGCTGATCTACGGCTGCCTGCTGGCCGGCTTGCTGACCCTGGCCGGCCTGGCCGTGAGCAACACCTTGGGTAGCCAGTGGGAGATCAGCCTGCAACTGGGGGACCTGGCCTGGCTGTTGTTGCTGGCAGTGCCGATCACCGTGCTCAAGAGCGGCTTGCTGACCCTGCACAACGCCGATGGCCGGGTCGAAGCCTTCAATGCCCTGCGCCTGCTGGAATCCCTGGTGCCGCTGCTGTTGTTCGTCGGCCTGTGGTGGATCTGGCGCGACCAGCCGCTGTCCGCCGCACTCATCAGTTGGCTGGGCGGCACCGTGTTGGTGGTGGTGGTCGGCTGGTGCTGGTTGGCGCGTTTTCATGATTTGCGCCTGCGCTGGCAGGCCGGGGAACAAGGCAAGCTGCTGCGCTACAGCGCCCAGAGCCATCCCGGGGTGCTGTCCCAGCAACTGATGCTGCGTTCGGACTACCTGTTTATCGGTGCCCTGCTCGATCCGGCCGCCCTGGGCTGGTATGCCATGGCCAGTGCCGCCGCCGAGCTGTTGCTGATCATTCCCGAGGCAGTGACCACACCCTTGATGAAGCGCCTGCTGCAACAGGGGGCCGGCATCGAGCAACTCACCGCCCTGGCCCTGCGCCTGACTGCCACGGTCATGCTCGGCGCCTGCCTGTGCATGGCGCTGATCGGCCAGTGGCTGATCGTCACCCTATTCGGCGCCGAATACGCCCCGGCGTACAGCGCGCTGCTGGCCCTGCTGCCGGGGCTGTTCGGCCTGTGCTATGCGAGCATCCTGCGCCTGGACCTGCTGGGCAAGCAGCGTCCTGGGGCCCTGTCATTGCTGTTGGCCGGCGGTGCCCTGCTGAACCTGGCGCTCAACGCCGTATTGATCCCGCACCTGGGCATCGTCGGCGCCGGCCTGGCCTCGTCCATCGCCTACCTGGCGGTGAGCCTGGTGATGCTTGGCCTGTATTGCCACCTCAGTGGTGTGGCCTGGTACCGCACCCTGATCCTGCTACCTGGAGACATTGTCTACGTGCGTCACTTATTGCGTCCTAAGGAAAAGGCCTGATGAAACCCTGCTCCCTGCTCGCCCTGATGCTGATCTCAGCGGCTTCATCCCTGCACGCGGAGCCCATGCAATGGGCGGATATCCGCGACGGCAGCCTGTATCTGCAGGCCGCTGCCGCAGACACCCTGCAATTGCGCTGGAGCCCGGCCTGGCAAAGCGATGCCAACCAGGAACAGCTGTACCTGCTGGGCCCCGACGGCCAGTTGCTGCAACAGTTGGAAATCCGCGCCGATCAACCTTATGGCCAACGGGAAATCCAGCTGCCTGCCGCCCAGGGTGACTATCGGCTGCAAGTCCCGGGCTACAGCTTCCGTAACTTCAAGGTCAACCACGACAGCGCCACTCGCGGCCAATTCGAACCGGCCAAGGTACATTTCAGTGCCGACGTCCCCAGCGGGGTCGAGCTGTACTTTCGCGTAGCGGCTGGCGAGCAGGCGGTGCTGGCGGGCAAGTATTACGACGGCGTCAGTGTGCTCCAGGCCTCACGCCTGAGTGACGGCCAACTGGTCCGGCTCAAGCTGGTGGAACACCCGCAGTACGGGCAGTTCGACCAGGCCGCCTTGCCGGTGGCCCAGCAGGACGAAGTCTGGCGCTTGTCGCTGGGCGGTTCGGGCAAGGTCGGGTTCTGGCTCGACGGCACCGCCAACCTGTTCGCCCAGGACCTGCGCCAACTGCACCCGCTGCAGTGGGCACCGAGCCGGGTCGAGCTGACCCTCAAGCCCCAGGTGCGCGGTCCCAGCCCGCACCTGGGGATCGCCCTGCCCTATGCCGAACCCCCGCAGTCGACGTTCGAATTGCTGCGGGCCCTGGGCCCGCGGTCCGCCAACTTCTACAGCTTCGTCGATGTGATCAAGCAAGAGCCGCAGCGGGAAATAGCCTTCCGTCGGTTGTACCGCGAGACGTTCAAGATCGACCGCGACATCACCTTGCTCGCGGGCACCGGCCGCCAGGCAGTGCTGGAGGCCGGCAGCCAGACCTTTGCCGGACTCGATGCCTGGCTGGCCGACAGCGTCCAGTTGGGTAACCAGGGCTTGCACTACCTGGCATTCGCCGACGAGCCCAACCTCAACTACCCGAGCTACGCGGTGTTTGCCGCGTATTTTGCGCGGATGCTGGAACACACCAAGGCCAACCCTGACGCCCGTGCCGCGGGTGTACGCATTGCCATGCCGGTGAGCTCGCGCTTGCTCGATGGACCGTTCCGGGTCGGTGCCGGGCAACGCCGGGGCATCGACTGGGCCCGGCAATTGCTGGCCGAGCACGGCGCCGATATCGATGCCCTGGCCTGGCACGAGTGGATGGTTCGCGATCTGCTGGCCACCCGCCGTTATCGCGCCAGCGTGCGCGCCGCAGCCGACCTGGTGGGGCTGGACGAACACGGCCGGCCGCGCAAGGCGCTGCTGCTGAGCCAGACCAATATCTCCAGCGGCCCGGACCTCAGCCCCTATCAGCAAGACACCCACTACGCCGCCCTGTGGTGGGCCTCGGTGGTGATCAACGCTTCCCAGGACGGCCTGCTGGACATGCTCAACTGGTTCCAGGCCGCCGACGAGCCCGAGTACCCCAAGGGCATGCTGTCCCAGCAAGATGCCCAGCGCTTTAGCCTGAAGCCGGTGGCACGGGCCCAGCAGTTCATCCAGCAGCATTGGCTGGGCGAGGTGCAGAGCCTCGATAACCCGGCGTTCGAGGTGGATGCCCTGGCCCTGCGCGACGGCCCGCGCCACAGCCTGTTGGGCGTGGCCAAGACGCCCCGTGCCTACACCATTGACCTGGCAGGTGCACTGGATATCTGCCAGTCGAACCCGAGCCTCGAACTGCTGGGCCCCGATGGCCGCAGCCGCCCTGCAGCGGTGCAGTGCAGCGATGGCCGGGCGCAGTTCCAACTGCCCACTGAAACCCTGTTTGCCTTGACCTGGAAAACCCTATGAATCGCTTGACCGGCCTGTTGGCCAAAATCCGCCGCAAGGGCCTGCGCGGCAGCCTGCGGGTGTTCTGTGAACGATTCTTTTTCTACCACTGGGAACTGCTGACCCTGGAGCGTTCCCTGACCCTGCCGGTGCCCTGCCCCATCAACCCCAGCCGCTGGCCCCAGGTGCGTATCACCACCGACCTGCTGCCGGCTTTCGACAAGTACTTCAAGGCCCAGCTGCCAGCCATTCGCGGCCTGCTGAACAAGGGCAGCCGCGGCAGCGCGCACCTGGATGAAGACGGCAACGTGATGATGATGGTCTGGGTCAGCGAGCGCGATTACTACGATGACCAGTTATACCGCTGCTGGATGCGCATGCCGCCAGGCTGCCTGTACCAGTTCGCCGGTGAATGTGCGCCGCCGTTTCGCGGTTCGGGGGTGGTGATCCTGGCGCAGAAGATGCTCTGGGACGAGTACCATGAGCGTGGTTTCAAGGCCACCCGGGCCTTGGTCAATGTGCGCAACGAAGCCGCGCTGAAAATGCACATGCGCCTGGGTTTTCAGGAGATCGGTGAATCCTTGCACGTCTATTGCCTGCTGCGGTGCCTGCATTTCCATCGCCGCCGCCCCTATCACCAGACCCGCCTGCATCATCTGCGCCGGGGGCGCCTGGCCCAGCATCCGGTCTCTTCCAGCCAGACTGATAAGGACCTCTCGTGAGCTTTCGGTGGCAATGGTGCGCAAGCCTTGCGGCAGCAGATTTCCCCGTGGCGGCCTATGAACAGCTGCGCCAACGCTGCGTTGACGCCACGCCCTTCAACCGCCTGAGCTGGTTGCAGGGTGCCGAACAGGCGCTCGATGGCCGACAACACTTGCAGATTCTGCTGGGCTGGCAAGATCAGCAACTGCTGCTCTGCCTGCCACTGATCCGCGGCCGCGAGCGCAAGGCCGGACTGCCCCTGCAGGTGGTACGCCATTTGGGCCACCCCCTGAGTGACCGCCTGGCGCTGCTGGTCGCAGACCCGGCGCAAAGCGCGATGCCCGAGGTGTTGCAGGAAATCCGCCGGCAGATGCCCCACGACCTGCTGCAGTTCCACGAACTGGTCAATGCCGCCAGCCTGCTCGCGCCTTGGCGTCGGGCCAGTTGGTACAGCGAGCAATCCTTGAGCTGTCGCGCGCCGGAACACTTGATCGTCGACAGCGACCGTGGGGAAGCCAGTGGCACCTTGCGCTATGAACTGCGGCGAGCGAAGAAACGCTGCGGGGAAATCGATGCCCGAGTGGTGCGCATGGCGCCCGATGCGGATGGCATCGATAGTGTTCTGCAGAGGCTCAGTGAGGTGGAACAGGCCAGTTGGAAAGGCGCCGACGGCCTGGGGATTTTCTCCGGAGAACAACGCCAGCAATGGATGCAGACGGCGTTGCGCGGGCTGGCCGCCGAGGGCTGCGTGCGGGTGGTGATGCTCGAACATCAGGGGCACTGCATCAGCTATCGTCTCGGCCTGCTGGAGCGCGGTCGCCTGTATGACTACAACATCGCCTTCTTGGCCGAGCACGCCAACCTCGGCAGTGGCCGGTTGCTGCTGGACGAGTGGATTCGCTGGGGGCTGGACGAAGGCTGGCAGTGGGTGGATGCCTCTCGGGTCAGCCTCAGTCGCTCCAGCCACCAGTTGCATGAACGCATGAGCGGCCTGGTGGAGCACCAGCGCTGGAGCTTTTACTCCTGGCGCCCCCTGGGCCTGCTGGCGGGCGTCGCCGAACGCCTCTGGCAATACCTCAAACCTCGCCTCAAAGCCTGGCGCGAACGCCGCCAGGCCGGCACTGCACAAGGGGCTCACCGATGAACTACACCCTGTCCGTTCCACGCGTGCACCGGGTCATCGTCAATGCTGACGACTTCGGTCTCGACCTGGACTACAACCAACTGACCCTGCGCGCCTTCAAGCGTGGGGTGATCAGTTCCGCCACCCTGATGGCCAACATGCCGGCCTTCGAGGATGCCTGCCGCCTGGCCCACGAACATGCCTTGCTGGGGCGCATCGGCTTGCACTTCAACCTGACCTATGGCGAGCCACTGAGCCCGGCGATCCGCACCCAGCCGTTGTTTTGCGACGCCAAGGGGCAGTTCGATCTCAACCTGCCGCGCTCGGCCTTGCGCCTTTCGGCCCCCGCCAGCGAAGCCGTCAGGCAGGAGCTGCAGGCCCAGTGGCAACGCTGTGTTGATCAGGGGCTGCGCCCCAGCCATATCGACTCGCACCAGCACGTGCACAATATCTGGCCGATTGGCGTGATCGTTGCGCGCTTTGCCGCCCAGCAGGGTGTGCCGGTGCGCCTGGCCCGCAATCTCGGCGGCAATATCGGCCCGCTCAAGCGACTGTTCAAAAGCTCGCTGAACCGGCGGATTTGCGGGTTATCGGGATTTGGCATGATCACGGTATGCACGCCCAAGGACCTGCTGGACGGATTTCGTCCCGAGGGCGTGGTGGAAGTGGTGGCCCATCCGACGCAATTGGCCGATGGCGATTTTGGCGACGACTACCTGCCGCCGGAGCAGTCACTGGAGCAACTGCTGAACCTGGCCCTGCCCAGGCATCAGCGGATTGCCTACAGTGAACGGTGAAGCGCGAGTGGGAAAGCGGGCGCGATAGTCAGGACAATCATTAGCTCCCTACTGACTTAATCGGCGGTTAATCCTGCAGGTCAACAGTGTCCTCGACCGCGCTAACTCAGATCTTTCTGATGCGCTGCGCGGCAAGTTCTACGCCTGATGGGCGCTGAACTGACGTTCAGTCTGTAGAGGAGAAGCGCCATGAACCTGCGTATCGGCTTGACCGCTGTCCTGCTGCTCAGTGCCGCCAGTGGCCTGGCCCAGGCGGACAGCACCACAGCTGTGCCCTATCACTATGGAATGCCTGTGCACGTGGCCAAGGTGATCTCGATGAGCGAACCTGAAACCCAGGATTGCAAAGTGATCACCGCCGACATGAAGTACATCGACAATGCCGGCAAGCCCGAGGAGATCACCTACCGCAAGCTGTCGGACGCCTGCAGCAATCAGAATTGAGGCACGAAGTGCAGTATTGAGTCTGGCGAGGGAAGCGCTTCCCTCGCCATGGTGGCACCCTCAATGAGCCCGTTTGAGGGCCGTGACATGCCCCGGGTTGTGGGCCAGGTCGTAACGTAATTCAGCAATCAGTTCATTGATTTCACGGCAGCCATTGAGGTGCGCGGCGTCGATGCCGGTCACCACCAGGTCGACCCGGTCGGTCTCATGGTCACCGAAGACTTTCACTGTCATCGACAGGTCAGGGCTCAGGGTGCATTGGCAACGTTTGGGCAGGAAACTGCTTTCAATGATGTTGCGCAGTTCCAGGGTAGATAAAAACATGGCGACTCTCTCCTTTTTTCGAGACGGCCAATCAATTGGCAAACAACTTCACAGCACTGACGTCCGTGTTCGGTAGTGATCCGGCTCGGTCCTGATAGTCCTTGCAGACAGAGCCAAGTCACAGACTAAGCCGCTTTTACGCCCTTGCTAAATTCGATTTCGCTCTGAGTACCGGGCTTTTGGACCTGAATCGGCGATCGCCGGCAAAGGCCGCAGCCGGCTCCCTCTATCTGCCTGCAAACGGTGATTTTCAGGGCCTTGCTCAGCGCGGTCTGAACGTTCTGGAGCAGGAAGAGTGCCTGGATCGACGTTGCGTCGCCGCCTGTCAAATCAACGCCTTGGCAATTCCGAGCCATACCAAGTGCAAGAAACAGCCTTGACCACCTTGCAACATATCCGGTGATATAGGCGGGTTTGCATGGGCGCTTTCGCGCCCTGCAGAATGCCCGGGTTGGGTTTAACCTTCGGCTCCAGCCAAACGGCTGGATGCCCTGCTCAACAAGCCAGGAGGCGTTATGCGTCTGATCCCCCTTTCCACTGCAATTGTGCTTTCGATCCTGTCGGTGTCGGCCTTGGCCGCCAAGCTTGAAGACACCGCGCCCTACCCCAAGGCCGAAGACGGCTTCACCCGCCAGGTCATCCACCTGCCCAAACAGCCCCATGAAGATCGCTACAAGGTCGAGATCCTCGCCGGCAAGATCCTCACCGTGGACTGCAACCAGCAGCGCCTGGGTGGCAACCTGGAAGAGAAGAACCTCGAAGGCTGGGGCTACCCCTACTACCGCCTGGAAAAAGTCAGCGGGCCGATGAGCACGCTGATGGCCTGCCCCGACGGCAAGACCCGCAAGGATTTCGTAGCAGTGATCGGTGAAGGCTTTGTCCTGCGCTACAACAGCAAACTGCCCATCGTGATCTATGCCCCCAAGGACGTGGAGGTGCGCTATCGCCTGTGGAGCGCCAGCGACAAGGTCGAGCCCGCCCGTCAGGAATAATCCGCCGTCATTACCAGGAGCACTGTCCTTGATTACTTGCCACGTCAAATATGTGATCGATCCTTACCAGTTGGCCGAGTTCGAAGCCTATTCCAAGGCCTGGATCGCGGTCGTCCGGCGCTTGGGCGGCACTCACCATGGTTATTTCCTGCCATCCGAGGGCGCCAGCAATATTGCCTACTGCCTGTTCAGCTTTGCGTCACTGGCAGATTACGAAGCCTATCGCCAGGCGGCCTTGACCGATGCCGAAAGCGTGGCCCTGGTGGCCTCGGTGGTGGAGAAGAAGTTCATCCTCAACTACGAGCGCAGCTTCATGCGCCCCCTGTTGTCCTGAGGCCCTTCGCAGCCGGCAAGCCGAGCGCCAGCTACAAGGGGGGGCACAGCGCCGCACGCTCGACCACATGGCGCAGGCTGTCGAAGTTGATGTTGGCTCCCGAGTCGATGGCCACCAAGGTCTGCCCAGTGGCCCCGCTTTGCGCCACGTACTCCTTGATTCCGGCCACCGCCAACGCTCCCGAAGGCTCGGTGATCGAGCGGGTGTCATCGTAGATGTCCTTGATCGCAGCGCACAGTTGGTCATTGCTGACGCTGATCACCTGGTCCACGTGGTGCCGGCAGATCTCGAAACCATGCTCGCCGATCTGCGCCACCGCAACGCCGTCGGCAAAGGTGCCCACTGTCGGCAAGATCACCCGCTCCCCGGCCGCCAGCGCTTGCTGCAGGCAATTGGAATGCTCGGATTCGACGCCAATGATACGGACCTCTGGCCGCAGGTATTTGACGTAGGCGGCAATCCCGGCGATCAGCCCGCCACCGCCCACCGGGACGAAGATCGCGTCCAGCGCTCCCTGCTGCTGACGCAGGATCTCCATGGCCACGGTGCCTTGCCCGGCAATCACCAGCGGATCGTCAAATGGAGAGACGAAAGTCCCGCCCGAGCTCTGCGCGAGGCTCAGGGCATGGGCCAGGGCAAAGGGAAAGCTTTCGCCATGCAGGATCGCCTCGGCGCCTCGGCTGCGCACGCCCAATACCTTGAGCCCGGGAGTGCTGGCGGGCATCACGATGGTCGCCTTGATGCCCAGTTCACGCGCCGCCAAGGCCACTCCCTGTGCGTGATTGCCAGCGGACGCGGTGATCACTCCGCGTTGTCTTTGCTCATTGCCAAGCTGTGCCAGGCGGTTATAGGCACCGCGGATCTTGAAGGAAAAGGTCGGCTGCAGGTCTTCGCGCTTGAGCAAGACCTGGTTGCCCAGCCGTTGCGACAGCGCCGGTGCCACCTGCAGGGGCGTGCAGATCGCCAGGTCATACACCGGCGCGGCAAGAATCATCTTCACATAGCGCGCCAGCAAGGCCATGTCGGCACTGGGTGGGGCCATGCTGGCAAAACGACTGAGTGGACTCATGGTGGATCTCCTGGCGGTGTTCAAAGCCCGGGAGACAGAGAGAAAAAACCCGCCTCCAGGGCGGGTTGGGTGCAGTCGTCAGCAAGCCCGCCAATAAGGAATGGCGGTAATAATGCTTGGCTGGGAACGCAAGGATGGAAAACTCATGGGTGGAAATTAACCAATCCGGATGGCGGCTGCAAGCACCAGGCAACGGGTTTTTCTGTTGCTGCGTGAAGCTTGCCACTTGAGCCGGTATATACGAAACATATATGCTTCGTATATTTCCTCAAGAGAGCCGCAATCAACATGGGCATCGTCAAGATCTCCGATGAACTGCACGAGCAGATCCGTGTGGCCAGTGCCGCGATGGATCGCTCAATCAACGCCCAGGCCGAGTTCTGGATGAAGATTGGCCTCTTGGCCGAGCTCAATCCGCACCTGGCCTATAACGACCTGATCAATGGGTTGCTGCTGAACAAGCCTGATCTGCTCCGGGGTCGCCCATGACTCAGGCCCTGATCAAGACCCCGGAGCAACTGGCGCTGATGCGCGAAGCCGGGCGCCTGCTGGCCCAGGTATTCACCTTTCTCGACGGCTTTGTCGCCCCTGGCCTGTCCACCATGGAACTGGACAGCGCGGTGGAACAGCTGATCCGTCATGAGCTCAAGGCGCGCCCGGCGAGCAAGGGCCAATACAACTACCCCTACTGCATCAACACCTCGATCAACGAGGTGGTGTGCCACGGCATGCCCCACCCCAAGGCGCTGCTCAAGGACGGCGACATCATCAATATCGACATCACCCTGGAGAAGAACGGCTACATCGCCGACTCCAGCAAGATGTACCTGATCGGCAACGTCGCGCCCAAGGCCAGGCGCCTGGTGGACACCACGTTCGAGGCCCTGTGGGCGGCAATCAAGGTGGTGCGCCCGGGAGCCCGGCTGGGCGACATCGGCCATGCCATACAGTCCCTGGCCGAAACCAAAGGCTACAGCGTGGTCCGCGAGTACTGCGGCCACGGCATTGGCCGGCAGATGCATGAAGAACCGCAGGTCCTGCATTTCGGCCGGCCCGGCACGGGCCTGGAGTTGCGTGAAGGCATGGTCTTCACCATCGAGCCGATGCTCAACCAGGGCAGCGCCCGGGTGCGTGGACTCAAGGACGGCTGGACCGTGGTTACCCGCGACAACGGGCTCTCCGCCCAGTGGGAACACACCGTGGCGGTGACCCGGGACGGCTTTGAGGTGCTGACCCTGCAGGCGCAATAAACTCCGCACGTTCGTGGCACTGTCGATCCGCAGAGGCACAGCCAGTGTCCGCCAGCCGAGGCACCGCCTGCACGCCGCCAGAGGCTGGTGGATATCCGTGGGTCGACGCCACCTCACCAGGCCTGGCCGCGGCGCTTGAGCTCCAGGCGGCGGACGAACTCCTCCAGCACCAGGGAGTACAGATCGTCCTGCAGGTAGGCGTCTTCGATGCCGGCATCGAGGTTGGGGTTGTCGTTGACCTCGATCACCACCACCTTGTCGCCGGACTGCTTGAGGTCGACACCGTACAGGCCGTCGCCGATCAGGTTGGCGGTCTTCACTGCCAGTTCCACCACCGCTCGCGGTGCTTCGTGGATCGCCAGGGTGCGGCACTCGCCGTTGATGTCCTGGCCCTTGGCCTTGTGGTTGTAGATCTGCCAGTGGCCCTTGGACATGAAGTACTGGCAGGCAAAGATCGGCTTGCGGTTGAGCACGCCAATACGCCAGTCGTACTCGGTGTAGAAAAACTCCTGGGCCAGCAGCAGCACCGAATGTTCGAACAGTTCGGCAGTCGCCTCGAGCAGCGCCTGCTGGCTTTCAACCTTGATCACCCCGCGGGAGAAACAACCGTCTGGAATCTTCAGCACCAGGGGAAAGCCCAGGCGCTCGCCGACCCGTTCGAAGTCTTCCGGTCGCTCCTTGTAGAGGATTTCGGTGGCGGGCATGGCCAACTGATGCCCCTTGAGCAGGTCGCTGAGGTAGACCTTGTTGGTGCAGCGCAGGATCGATGCGGGGTCGTCCATCACCACCAACCCTTCGCTTTCGGCTTTCTTGGCAAAGCGGTAGGTGTGGTTGTCGACGCTGGTGGTTTCGCGGATCAGCAAGGCGTCGTATTCGGCCAGGCGAGAGTAATCCTTCTTCTCGATCAGCTCGACATCGATCCCCAGGCCCTTGCCCACCCGGATAAAACTCTCCAGAGCCCTGGCGTTTGAGGGTGGCAGCGCTTCCTGGGGATCGTGGAGTATCGCCAGGTCATAACGTGCCAGCCGCTTGGAGCGCGGAACACGCCAGACCTTGCGACTGAAACTGTCCAGGGAGTTGGCGAATTGATCTTCCTGGTCTTCGCGCAACTTATGCAGCGCACCAAACTTTACACCTTCGATGTGCCAACTGTTAGTTCGTTTGAAATCAACTAGCAAAATTGGGCAAGGGAACAGTTCAAACAATTGGCGAGCCAACTCTTGCAGCGGCTCGATATGCGTCTTGCCGAAATAGAGCGTCAGGGTAAACCCTTCGGTATCGCTGTAAAGGTGATTGCTCAGGGCTTTTTCCAGGGTTTTATCCAGATCGTCCAAGGCCAGTCCGTAGAGCGCCTTGCGGGTCAGTTCACTGATCGTCCGCACCGTTGGAATCACCCGGTGACCCCGGGCTTCCGCCAGCAGCGAGCAGTAGTAGCCGTGCCCCAGGTACTTGTAGCTGCGGCACAGGTTGATCACTTGAAGCCTTTTCCCCGGCTCGCTTTCGCGGCTTTGCTCGAGGTATTCCTGGGCGGTGAGCATGTCTTCGCTGGGGAAGTAGGAGGCCCAGTCTTCCTTGCGCTCGACAATGATGATGACCTGGCTGGAAATCTTATCGACTTGAGTAAAATAACCTGTCGAAGTGATTGTCGCCGGCAAACTTTGCTCGGATACTTCTCGCCAATGACCTTGTACCGCTGACATAAAGTTCGCTCTCGCTGAAGAACCTGACCCTTTCTATTAAGCACGAACTTTTTCCGAAGTCTCGTTCCGTTACGCAACTTTTACGGCGGTTATATGGATCTTGTCTTTCGCACTGCAACCCCAGCCGACCTGCCGGCTTTGGTGAGCCTGGAACAGCAATGCTTCACCAGCGACCGGCTGACGCCACGCAGCTTCCAGTGGATGATCAACCGCGCCCACGGGCAATTGCTGGTGGCCGAACACCAGAAGCGCTTGTTGGGTTATGCCCTGGTGCTGTTTCATCGTGGCACCTCACTGGCGCGCCTGTACTCCATCGCCATTGCCGAGGACGCCCGGGGCCTGGGCCTGGGCAAACGCCTGCTGCAACGGATCGAAGCCTGTGCCCTGGCCCATGACTGCGCTTACCTGCGGCTTGAAGTGCGCAGCGACAACCCGGCGGCAATCGCCTTGTACGAGCGCCATGGTTATCGGCGTTTCGCCCGGATCCACGACTACTACGAGGACCATGCCGATGCCCTGCGCCTGGAGAAACGCATCCTTGAGCACCGCGAGACCCGCAGTATCCGCGTGCCGTACTACCAGCAGACCACCGACTTCACCTGCGGTCCGGCCTGCCTGTTGATGGCCATGGCGGCACTGCAACCATCAAGGCCGCTGGAGCGCCGCGAAGAACTGCAGATCTGGCGTGAAGCCACCACCGTATTCATGACCGCCGGGCATGGCGGCTGCAGCCCCCAGGGACTGGCCCTGTCCGCCTGGCGCCGTGGCTTTGCCGTGCGCCTGCAGGTCAACAGCGCCGGGCCGCTGTTTCTCAACGGCGTGCGCGACGAGCATAAAAAGGACGTCATGCGCCTGGTCCACGACGAGTTCTGCAAGGAATTGGATGCCAGCGAGGTGCAGCAGGTGCTGGGCGGTCCGCTGGACTTGCCGAGGTTATTGGCGCAGGGCGGCCAGCCCCTGGTACTGATCAGCAGCTACCGCCTGACCCGCTCCAAGGCGCCGCACTGGGTGATAGTGACCGACTGCGACGAGGAATTCGTCTACTTGCATGATCCGGATGTCGACCACAGCCAACACCGGCAGCCGATGGACTGCCAGCACCTGCCGGTGAGCCACGGCGAGTTCGACAAGATGTGCAGCTTTGGCAGCAGCAAGCTGCGAGCCGCCGTAATCCTCAGCGTAGCGCCGCGCCCATCGTAGGATGCCGGCTTGCCGGCGAAGAGGAGCGCAGCGCTGCAGCCTCCTCGTCGACACCTTCGCTGGCAGCTCAGCTCCCGTGCAAGCCGGCTCCTGCAGGACGGGTTATTCCAGGCCGACCTTGTACAGCACCCCCTGGTCTTCGTCGGTGAGGATATAGAGGTAGCCGTCCGGCCCCTGGCGCACGTCACGAATACGCGCCTTGAGGTCGCCTAGCAGACGCTCTTCATGCTCGACCCGATCGCCATCGAACTGCAGGCGGATCAGCTCGCGGCTGGCCAGGGCGCCAATGAAGACGTTGTGCTGCCAGGGCTTGAAGCGCTCACCGGCATAGAACGCCATGCCGCTGATGCCGGGGGATTTCTCCCAGACATGGTGCGGCGCCACGCTGCCCGGTGCAGTCTGGCCGCCGGCCTCGGGTATTGGCTGGCCGGAATAGTCGATGCCGTGGGTCGCCTGGGGCCAGCCGTAGTTCTTGCCACGTTCGATGATGTTGACCTCGTCACCGCCCTTGGGCCCGTGCTCGTTCTCCCACAAGGTGCCATTCCAGGGGTTGAGCGCCGCTCCCTGGGGGTTGCGATGGCCATAGCTCCAGATCTCCGGGCGCACCCCGGGCTGCCCGACAAAGGGGTTGTCCTCCGGTACCCGACCGTCCGGGTACAGGCGCACAATCTTGCCCTGGAGCTTGTCCAGGTCCTGGGCGGTAGGCCGGTCGTTGTTTTCCCCCAGGGTAATGAACAGGTAGCCATCACGGTCGAACACCAAGCGTGAACCGAAGTGGTTGCCCGTGGACAGCTTCGGCTCCTGGCGGAAGATCACCTGGAAGTCCTTGAGCCCGCTCAGGTCCTCGGCCAGCCGGCCGCGCCCCACCGCGGTGCCGGCGGTGCCCCCTGCGCCACCGCCTTCGGCGTAGGACAGATAGACCATGCGATCCTGTTTGAAGTCCGGTGACAACACCACATCCAGCAAGCCGCCCTGACCATTGGCCCAGACTTGCGGTACCCCGCTCAAGGGCGCCGAAAGCTGGCCTTGCGGGCTGACCAGGCGCAGGTTCCCTGGCCGTTCGGTGACCAGCATGCCTTGACGATCCGGCAGGAAAGCCAGGGCCCAGGGATGGTTCAAGCCGTGGGCCAGCGGTGTCAGGCGCACGCTGCCCTGCTCACTGGGATACGACTGGGAGCTGGCGGCCGAAGCCGGCACGGTGCTGCCCAGCACAATGCTGGCGCACAAGGTGGCGAAGAGAGTTTTACCCAGCATGTTCGCTTCCTTTTATCGATCAAGAGATTCCCTGGCAACCGCGTACGAGGCCGCTGCGGGCTTCCCACGCAAGCGCCTCAGCGCCGGTTGCTGTCGTCGTCTCGAGGGTTGTGCACCCGGGGATCGGGGGCTGGTGGCTGGACGCCGCCGCGTGGGTAGCCGTTGCCGATGCCGCCATTTTCCAAGGTCGGTGGTCGGCTGATCGGGGCCGTACCGGGGCCCCGAATACCCGGGTTGCTGGGCTGGGTACCCTGCATGCTGTTGGGATTGGCTCGGCGAATCGGGTTGCTGTAAGGATCGTTGTTGCCGCTGTTGGGCAGATTTTGTGCCAGCTGCAAGGTGCTGGGGAGCTGGCTGGGTGGGAGCGCTCCAGGGTTGGCAGCCCAAGCTGCGCCGGTGGCCGAACCCAACGCGATGATGGCCGCTAAGCCGCGAACCAGACTGTTCATGACAAGCCTCCTGAGGCGTGACGGGGTATCGAATACGATTCCACGCTACGCCCAGGGTTCGGCTTTGTTAATTAAATAATCCTTCAGAACATGTAACACCCGGTATCTGCAAGGAGCCAGGTGTGCAGTCCACGGGGTCTTTGCCATGGCGGGCGGCTTGCCGGCGAACAGGCCCTCAAGGCTTGCATCGCCCCCGCGCAGCCATCATTGGCAAGCCAGTTGCTGCAACCGCAGGAACCAACGAGAAAGCCGCGACACCGGCAGCGTCAGATATAGATGAACAACAACAGCAGCGCCGCGAAGATCGCCCACTTTTCCAGGTAGTAACGAGTGCGATTGCGCTTCTTCAGTTCCTTGCCCCGCAGGCGAATCTTGTACAGCTTGGTGAAGGCGCGATTGAGCCCCCCGGTCTTGTCACCGGCGTCATTGGGTGCACCTGCAGCGGACATCACGGTGCGGCTGAACCAGCCGTTGAATGCCGCAGCCCAGCGATACTTCATCGGCCGCTCGACGTCGCAGAACAAAATGATGCGGTTCTGCTGCGTGGTGTTTTCCGCGTAGTGGATATAGGTCTCGTCGAACATCACCGCTTCGCCGTCACGCCAGTGATAGCGCTCGCCATCGACCTCGATGAAGCAGCCTTCGTCATTGGGCGTGGACAACCCCAGGTGGTAGCGGTAGGAGCCGGCATACGGGTCGCGGTGACGCACCAGTCTGGAGCCCGGTGGCAACTCGGCGAACATCGCCGCCTTGATCGAACCGATGCTCTGCACCAGTTCGGTAGTACGCGGGCACAGCTTCATCGCTGAAGGATGGCTGTCGCCGTACCACTTCAGGTAGAAGCGTTTCCAGCCGGTCTTGAAGAATGAGTTGAAACCCACATCGTTGTACTGGTCGGAGCGTTTGATCTCACCGGCCTGCAACAGGCTCTGCCCCTCGGCGCGGATCTCTTCCCAGTGCTCTTGCAGCGTGCTCATTTCGGGGAAGTCGGCTGGATCCAGATAAGGCCGGTTGGGGTGCTTGGAAAACAGATAGAGGAAGCAGTTGATGGGGGCCAGAAAGGTTGAGTGATCACTCAGTTGGCGACCCAGTTTATGGCGCACGCGCCCCCGCAGGTGTACGTAGGCAATGGATAGAACGTATACAGCGGCAATGATGAGTTTCACGGAAATGTCACACGTCAGAAGAGAACATGCTGCGCCCCTGAAAGCCCGGAGGGCCAAAGGCAAGTGGCAGCGTCTGCGTTGAAAAAAACGTAATCGGCTACGGTCTTCGTCGCCGACCCGACCCTCGGCGTCTGGCCGTCTGCTGGCATTTTAGCCACAGTTTGTAACCAATGGTTAACTCAAATTTGTGAAAAGCTGTGGTGCTTCTGTAGGAATATGCGTGTATTGCGCCAGGCTTTGATTCAGCTCAATGGAAGTCGCTCGACGGCTCTACCCCGTACTGGCCAGCTGTGTTGGCCGTGATTACCGAGGTATCCTGCATGCCGCTGACCTCCCCCTCCTCCCCGGCAAGGATCGCAGAACCGATGGACTTAACACTGAGCCCGACCCTGATCCTGCTACCGGGCATGGACGGCACCGGCAGCCTGTTCGAGCCCTTGCTACAAGCCCTGGACCCGGCTTGGCCGGTACAGGTCGTGCGCTACCCCAGCGATCAGCCCCTGGATTACCCGGCCCTGGTCGCCCGGGTGATGGCGCAATTACCGACGGATCGGCCTTTTGTCCTGTTGGGTGAATCCTTTTCCGGCCCGGTAGCGGTGAGTGTTGCCGCCAAGTGCCCGAGCGGGCTGATGGGGCTGGTGCTGTGCAGCAGCTTTGTCTGCAATCCACGGCCCGGATTGGCGCCCCTGAGCCCGCTA
Organism: Pseudomonas sp. Fl5BN2; assembly: GCF_009908205.1. NCBI lineage: Bacteria > Pseudomonadati > Pseudomonadota > Gammaproteobacteria > Pseudomonadales > Pseudomonadaceae > Pseudomonas > Pseudomonas sp. Fl5BN2. Next base: position 140,980 of record NZ_JAAARL010000004.1, read on the forward strand.
CTCAAGTTCCTGCCGCTGCAGCGCCTACCTTTCTGGCCGATGGACGCTCTGCTGCTGGGTGGTTTTTCCACGCCAACTTTGCGCGCAGCGCTGGCCGCCGCGATTGCCCAGGTGCAGCCGCAGGTGTTGCAGGCCCGGCTGCAGGCGGTGATCGTGGTGGATGTACGCCAGGCCCTGGCCACCTTGGAGCTGCCGCTGCTGTACCTGCGCGCCCGTCGCGATCGCCTGGTGCCTTCCTCTGCTTCGGCCCTGGTCCTGCACCTGCGCCAGGATGCCCGAGTCGTGGCCATCGACGCGCCTCATTGCCTGCTCCAGGCCGCGCCTGTCGAGGCTGCGCTGCACTTGCAGCAGTTCATGCAGCGGCTGCTGAACACCAGGGCCGTGGCCAGCGGCGGATCGAGTATCGGCCATCCGAGCTAAATTCCCTGCCAGAGCGTCATACAACTGCTCGTTTACATATGCGACAATGCGCACAAATTCCAACATGCACCCCGCACCTTTTGCTCGGCAACCTGGCCTCGATGCCGGAATGTTGCGCTCGACGTACGCCCGCTGGCTCAGTTCCACACCCAGACCGGCCCGACCTGGAAGGCTCCAGATCGCGCTCTGTGGATTCGGCCCAGCGCTAAATCATTGGTAGGTAAGTAATTGATCTCCACAGCTAACATCACCATGCAGTTCGGCGCCAAGCCGTTGTTCGAGAACGTTTCGGTCAAGTTCAACGGTGGCAACCGTTACGGCCTGATTGGCGCCAACGGTTGCGGCAAGTCGACCTTCATGAAAATCCTCGGTGGCGACCTCGATCCGTCGGGCGGCCAAGTCATGCTGGAGCCGAACGTGCGCCTGGGCAAACTGCGCCAGGACCAGTTCGCTTACGAAGAATTCAGCGTACTCGACACCGTGATCATGGGTCACGAAGAGCTGTGGAAGGTCAAGGCCGAGCGCGATCGCATCTACTCGCTGGCGGAAATGACCGAGGCCGACGGCATGGCCGTTGCTGAACTGGAAACCGACTTCGCTGAAATGGACGGCTACACCGCCGAATCCCGCGCCGGTGAGTTGCTGCTGGGCCTGGGTATCGGCATCGAGCAGCACAACGGCCCGATGAGCGAAGTGTCGCCAGGCTGGAAACTACGCGTATTGCTGGCCCAGGCGCTGTTTTCCGATCCGGAAGTGTTGCTGCTCGACGAGCCAACCAACCACCTGGACATCAACACCATCCGCTGGCTGGAAAACATCCTCACCCAACGTTCGAGCTTGATGATCATCATCTCTCACGACCGTCACTTCCTGAACAGCGTCTGCACCCACATGGCTGACCTGGACTACGGCGAGCTGCGCCTGTTCCCGGGCAACTACGACGAATACATGACCATGGCGACCCAGTCCCGCGAGCAGTTGCTGTCGGACAACGCCAAGAAGAAAGCCCAGATCTCCGAGCTGCAATCGTTCGTCAGCCGCTTCTCGGCCAACGCCTCGAAAGCCAAGCAGGCCACTTCCCGCGCCAAGGCGATCGACAAGATCCAGCTGGCCGAAGTCAAGCCGTCGAGCCGCGTCAGTCCGTTTATCCGCTTTGACCAGACCAAGAAGCTGCACCGCCAGGCGGTCATCGTCGATCGCATGGCCAAAGGCTTTGACGGCAAGCCGCTGTTCAAGGACTTCAGCTTCCAGGTTGAAGCTGGCGAGCGCGTAGCGATCATCGGCCCGAACGGTATCGGCAAGACCACCCTGCTGCGCACCCTGGTCAACGAACTGACCCCGGACGCAGGCACCGTGAAATGGACCGACGCGGCCGAGGTCGGCTACTACGCCCAGGACCACGCTTCGGACTTCGAAGACGAATCCAACCTGTTCGACTGGATGGGCCGCTGGACCAAGGAAGGCGAACAAGTGGTTCGCGGCACCCTGGGCCGCATGCTGTTCTCCAACGACGAGATCCTCAAGTCGGTCAAGGTGATTTCCGGTGGTGAGCAAGGGCGCATGCTGTTCGGCAAGCTGATCCTGCAAAAGCCCAACGTACTGGTGATGGACGAACCGACCAACCACTTGGACATGGAATCCATCGAGGCGTTGAACCTGGCGCTGGAAAACTACCCGGGCACGCTGATCTTCGTCAGCCACGACCGTGAGTTCGTATCGTCCCTGGCCACCCGCATCATCGAGCTGAGCCCAAGTGGCGTGATCGACTTCAGCGGCACCTACGACGACTACCTGCGCAGCCAGGGTGTGGTGTTCTAAAAGCAGCGGCACGTTTCAAGCTACAAGCGTCAAGGGAAAAGCCCCGTCCAGTGTGACGGGGCTTTTTCGTATGCGCGGTCCTCCCCCTGAACCTTGTACATCGGTCATCGCCGTCACTGGCGGCAAGAGCTGGCTTGCAGGTTCGTCAACCTCGCACGGTATCGGGCAATTGCCACTGCCGGGCCGACAGGGAATAGATCGTTAGCCTGCTTCCTTTTATTTTCGTGGCACGCGATGATGCACCTCTCTAACCGCCGCCCGCGAACGAGCCTTCATGCCCGAGCCACAAACGCCCGCTCAAAGTTCCATGGCGATCACCCTGCAGATCGTCTCCATCGTCTTCTATACCTTTATCGCCTTTATCTGCATCGGCCTGCCGATTGCCGTGTTGCCGGGGTATGTGCACGGGCAATTGGGCTTCAGTGCAGTAGTCGCGGGGTTGACCATCGGTTCTCAGTACCTGGCGACCCTGCTAAGCCGGCCCATGGCCGGGCGCATGTCGGACACGGTGGGCACCAAGCGCTCGATCATCTACGGGCTCTTGGGGATCCTGCTCAGCGGTGTGCTGACACTGGTTTCCGGGCTGCTGGAAAGCCTGCCACTGCTGAGCCTGAGCATCCTGCTCGGGGGCCGTGTGCTGTTGGGCGTGGCCCAGGGATTGATCGGGGTCGGCACCATCAGCTGGTGCATGGGCCAGGTCGGTGCCGAACATACCGCACGATCGATTTCCTGGAACGGTATCGCCTCCTACGGCGCCATCGCGATCGGTGCACCGCTTGGGGTGGTGATGGTCGAGCAATACGGTTTTGCCAGCCTCGGCATCGCCCTGTCGAGCCTGGCGCTACTGGCCCTGATACTGATCCGCAACAAACCCTCGGTGCCAGTGATTCGCGGTGAGCGCTTGCCGTTCTGGGCGGTGTTCGGACGCATCGCGCCCTTCGGTGCCAGCTTGAGCCTGGCCTCCATCGGCTACGGCACCCTGACCACCTTCATTACCCTGTTCTACCTGAGCCGCGGTTGGACTGGCGCCGCTTATTGCCTGACGGTATTCGGGGTGTGCTTTATCTTCTCGCGGTTGCTGTTCATCTCCTGCATCAGCCGTTTTGGTGGCTTTTCCTCGGCGATTGCCTGCATGTGCATCGAGACCCTGGGGCTGATCCTGCTCTGGCTCGCACCCTCCACTGCCTGGGCACTGATCGGCGCCGGGCTTACCGGGTTCGGCCTGTCGCTGGTCTACCCGGCACTGGGGGTGGAAGCCATCAAGCAAGTGCCCAGTAGCAGCCGCGGCGCCGGCTTGAGTGCCTATGCGGTGTTTTTCGATCTGGCGCTGGCGATCGCCGGCCCGTTGATGGGTGCGGTAGCGCTGAACCTGGGGTATTCCTGGATCTTCTTCGGCGCCGCTCTGCTCTCGGTCAGCGGCCTGGGGCTGACCTTGCTGCTCAAGCGCTGGGCCGGCGCCTGAGTCACTGATCCGCGGTCTGCATCCCTGCCCGGCTCGGCCTGCTCAGGGTATGGGCGAAGAACTTTCCGGCTTCGGAAATCAGGTTGCGGTGAATGTCCTCGCGGTCGACGCCATCGGCATCGGTGCACAGGGCCGGCATGGCGGCCATTTGCTCAGCGGTGCACGGCGCCATGAACACAAAGTGCCCGGCACCGGCCAGCAACTTGAAGTCCGGCGCCACCGGCAGCTTGCGCGCCAGGGCGGCGGCGTTCTTGTCCAGGGCCACCAGCTTGTCACCATCACCGCTGTACAGCAGCACCGGCACATGCACCCCGGCCAGGGTATGACGGCCGAACTTCAAGCTCAGGGGCGCCATCAGCATCAGCGCATGCACCCGTGGATCGGCTACTGGCTGCAAGTCGTCGCGGTCGACAATCAGTTCGCCCCGGGTATTGCAGGCATCGCCGTCATCGGGACGCTCCTGGCAGTAGCGCCGCAGCCGGCCCAGGTCCGGCATGGCCCCGGAGAGGATCAAGGCCGTCTCGCCACCGGCGGAGTAACCGATCACCCCGACCTGATCGGCGTCGACAAAAGGTGACAGCATCGGGTCGCCCAGGGTTGCGGTAATGGCTTCGGAGATCTGGATCGGCCGCCCATAGAGGTTGCTCAAGGTCCCCAGGCGGCTGTGATCCTTGGAATTGTCCCCGGGGTGAATCACCGCCACCACGACAAAACCCTTACGTGCCAGGGACGTGGCCAGGTCGTGCAGGGCCAGGGGCGTGCCGGTGTTGCCATGGGACAGCATCAGCATCGGGAAACGGCCGATGGCGATCTTCGCATCCCGGGACGCGGCGATCTGATAACCCTCGAGATTACTGGCATGTTCGATGCCGGTGGACGGATAGAACGCAATTGCGCGCATCGGTTGCAAGTCCAGGGGATCGAGAAAGCTCATCTCATGGAAACCGACGCTCCAGTGCGGGTGTGGCGCAGGTGCGGCCTGCACTGAAATCAGGCTGCTGAGCAGGCAAATCAGTAACATTGCACAAAGACGTTTCATCACTCGCCCACCTTTGCTGCTAGATCGAGAAAGCGCTTTCCCCCAGCCATCCCTTGCCGCCAAGGCCTTGAAGCGGTAACGGCCTGTCACCATGGATGCACAGAAAGGGGGCATTACTCCCTGCTCTGCATAACCTGGGCCAGAAACACTGAAAAACACCAATAAAAAAACTCCGCACCCTGCTCACTTAAAACAGTGAGCAGAGTACAGAGTTTAGTGGTGCTTACCGCGTCTGGAAGCGTCTTTACACAAGTATTACGCGGCAGCGAAGAGCTGTTCGCTGATCTGCACCTGAGCGTCATTCATGGCTTTGCTGCGCATCTCTTCACCGTAGGCCAGGCCGTGGGCACGAACGAATTCGATATCGGTGATGCCGAGGAAGCCGAACAGCACTTTCAGGTAGTCCTCATGGGCAACACCAGTGGCTTGACCGGCGTGCAATCCACCGGAGGTGGAGACCACGATCAGCTTTTTGCCACCGCACAGGCCTTCGGGACCGGCTTCGGTGTAACGGAAGGTCTGGCCGGCGACGGCGATGCGGTCGATCCAGGCCTTGAGCTGGGTCGGGATGGTGAAGTTGTACATCGGCGCAGCCAAGACCACCGCATCGGCATCGAGGAACTCGGCCAGGGTCTGGGCGCTGAGTTCGGCCTCGTGCTTTTGTGCAGCATCACGCAGTTCGGCGGCGGTGCCGGCTGCTACCAGGGTGGCGGCGGAAAAATGATTGATCGCATCGCCGGCCAGGTCACGGTAGGTCACCACGGCGCCCGGCTGCGCGGCCTTCCAGGCTTCAACCACGGTGTGGCTCAGCTGGCGGGAGGCCGAGTTGTCACCAAGAATGCTCGAATCGATATGCAACAGTTTCATCAGGAATCTCCAAGTGAGGACCGCCACTGAGCGATCGGATGCTGGCAATCCTACAGGTGAAACCAATAGCTGATTAGTCAGCATAAATGCGATAGTTCGTCCTATCAGCAGGACAATAGAGCCCTACTCCCATGCAAGACCTCAACGACCTGTATTACTTCGCCAAAGTAGTCGAAGCCGGTGGCTTTGCCGCGGCCGGGCGCCTCCTGGGCATTCCCAAGTCGCGCCTTTCGCGGCGCATTGCCGAACTGGAGGAGCGCCTGAAGGCGCGACTGCTGCAACGCACCACCCGCCAATTGAAGCTGACCGCCGTAGGCGAGCGTTACTTGCGCCACTGCCAGGCAATGCTACTGGAAGCGGAAATGGCCGACGAAGCCGTGGCCAGCATGGCCAGTGAACCCCGGGGTCGTCTGCGAGTGTCGAGCCCGGTAGGCCTGGCCCATGAGTTGATGACACCCCTGGTGAGTTCCTTCCTGGAGAAGTACCCGCAGGTGCAATTGGAGATGCTGCTGCTCAACCGCCGCGTCGACCTGATCAACGAAGGCATCGATGTGGCCCTGCGGGTACGCGAACAGGGCGATGAGGATCCGCTGCTGGTGAGCCGTCGCCTGCGTCCGGCACAGACGGCGATGGTCGCCACTCCCGCGTTCCTGCGGGACAACCCGGTGGAGCATCCCGAAGATTTGCGGCGCCTGCCGATACTTGGCGCACTGGAAGCCGATCGCCTGGTGCACTTGCGCCTACTGGACCAACAAGGCAACGCCTGTGAGCTGGCCCTGGAGGCACGCCTGGGTATCGACGATTTCATTGTCCGTCGAGCCTGCGCCCTCGCCGGCCTGGGCTGTACCATGCTGCCGATGCTGTATTGCGAGGAAGAACTGGCCAGCGGTCAGTTGGTCCAGCTACTGCCGCAGTGGTCGTTGCCCGGCGGCTGGCTGCAAGCGGTGTATCCTCACCGCCGGGGGGTGTTGCCGGCCGTACGGGCCTGGATCGAACACCTGAGCGAATCCTTCGAACGCTGTGGAGAACGACTGTTGTGAAAGCCGGAACCCTGAATGAGCAGCAAGTGGCGCAATTCTGCCTGGCCCTGCCAGGTGCGCGGGAAGACTACAAGTGGGGTGGCGTACGAGTCTTCTCGATCGCCGGCAACAAGATGTTCGCCGTGCAGAACCTGCGGGGCGACTCCCTGGCGTTCAAGGTCGATCAGCAACTGTTCCTCGGTCACGTCGATCGGCCGGGCATCGCCCCGGCGCCCTATCTGGCCCGAGCGCACTGGATCATCATGCAAACGCCCTACCCGCTGGGCGCCGAGGAACTCAAGGCGTTGCTGCAGCGCTCCCACCAACTGGTGGCAAGCAAGTTGCCCAAGCGGGTCCAGACCGGCCTCTTGCTCTAGAGCAGCGTCAGCAGGCTGTTCTCCAGGAACAGCCGGTCGATCCAGTACACCTGATGCAGCGCCACGATCAACCAGAACAGAGCCTGGTAGGACACCTTGCGGGTCTTGTGGCGCAGCAGTTGCTGCGCCAGCAAGGCACCGGGCCAGCCACCGGCCAGCTCCAGTGCGTGCAGGACATTCTCCGGGACTCTCTGACCCTCGACCCGGGCTCGGCGCTTGTCGTGCCAATACACCAGGAACGTCAGCAGGCTGACCACGCCATAGGCGGCCAGGGGAATCAGCGAGATCCCCCGCCACCACAGGGACAATGAGCCAAACAGCGGCAGCCCGCACAACAGCACAAACGCCAGCAGCTTGGCCCGTGGATGCTGGATGCGCACGCCGTTGCCAGAGCGCGAATCACCACGCGAGGCCGTCATGACTTGGCCGCCGCCCAGTCGATCCAGCCGAACTGCCAGGTCGCCAGGATCAACAGGCCGAAGGCGATGCGGTACCAGGCGAACGCCGCATAGCTGTGGCTGGCGATGAATTTCAGCAGGCCCTTGACGGCGATCATGGCGAAGATGAAGGCGGTGACAAACCCTATGGCGAACACCGGGAAATCATCGGGCTGGAACAGGTGCCGGTATTTGTAGCCGGAGTACACCGCAGCACCGACCATGGTCGGCATTGCCAGGAAGAACGAGAACTCGGTGGCCGTCTTGCGTGACAGGCCGAACAACAACCCGCCGATAATCGTCGAGCCGGAGCGCGAGGTGCCTGGGATCATCGCCAGGCATTGGGCACAACCGACCTTGAGCGCATCTTTCCAGGTAATTTCATCCACGCTCTCGGCATGCACCTGATGCTGCCGGCGCTCGGCCCAGAGCATGATGATGCCGCCGATCACCAGGGCCGTGGCCACAGTGATGGGATTGAACAGGTAGGCATGGATCAGGTCGGCAAAAATCACCCCCAGCACCACCGCCGGGAAAAAGGCGATCAGCAGGTTGACGGTGAAGCGCCGGGCCTTCGGCTGGGTCGCCAGGCCGCTCACCACCTCGAGGATCTTGCGCCGGAACTCCCAGACTACGGCCAGGATCGCGCCCAATTGAATGATGATGTTGAAGGCTATCGCCCGCTCGCCACCGAAATTCAGCAAGTCGGCCACGATAATCTGGTGCCCGGTGCTGCTGATGGGTAAAAACTCGGTCAGGCCTTCGACAATCCCGAGTATCAATGCTTGTGCGGCGGTCCAAAGATCCATCCATCCCCCATGAGGCTATGCTCCTGGCATGCCTCTTTTTAAGTAGTCAAAGCGTTCACTGCGTCGAGCGCCACCGAGATTTCGGTGCCTTTAAGCTAAACACAAGCCCATGAAAATCCTCTGAAAATTTCAGAAAGATTGAGGTTTTGCGCGAAGCCGCCGAAATCCTAGCAGACAGGCGCAAAACGCGCCGCGATGTTATTGGACTTCCGTAGGGTTGGCGCTCAGAGGCAGGCATGCTTGGATGCTCGCGGCCTTTTATGACAAGAACAAGAATCTGGAGTGACCGGATGATGAATAGCTTACGCAAGATGTCCATCAGTCAGCGCCTGTGGCTGATCCTGATCGTCGCCGTACTGACCCTGGTGACCCTGGGCGTGATGATGCTGCAGCAGATTCATGGCGACCTGTACCAGGCCAAGGCACAGAAAACCCAGCATGTGGTACAGACCGCTGCCGGCGTGCTGAATTACTACCATGGCCTGGAAACCGCCGGCAGCCTGAACCGCGAGCAGGCGCAACAGCAGGCGCTGCAGGTGATTCGCGGGCTGCGCTATAACCAGAGTGACTATTTCTGGATCAACGACCTGACGCCGGTGATGATCATGCACCCGGCCAACCCCAAGCTCGACGGGCAGAACCTCGCGGCCGTCAAGGATCCGGACGGTTTCGAAGTGTTCAACCAGATGGTCAGCCTGGCCAAGGCCAAGGGCGCCGGCATGGTGGACTATCGCTGGCCCAAGCCCGGGGCCGAGCAGCCGGTGCAGAAAACCTCCTATATCCAGCTGTTCCAACCCTGGGGCTGGATCATCGGTTCCGGGGTGTACATCGATGACCTGCAGGAGGAGTTCTATGCCCAGGTCCTGCGCGCCTCCTCCGTCGGCCTGGTGATTGCCCTGCTGATGGCTGGGCTGGTGGTGTTGATCGTGCGCAGTATCGTCAGTCCGCTGCGGGAAACCGTGCACGCCATGGCCAATATTGCCAGCGGCGAAAGCGACCTGACCCGCAGCCTCGACACCCACGGCCAGGATGAAGTCACCGAACTGGCCCGGCACTTCAACGGCTTTACCGCCAAATTGCGTGGGGTGGTGACACAACTGCAAACCAGCGCTGGTGCCCTCGAGCAGTCCTCCAACGAGCTGGGCAGCAACGCCTCCGAGGCTCAGGAGCGCAGCCAGCAGCAATCCCAGCAAATGGAACAGGTGGCCGCTGCCATCAGCCAGGTCACCAGCGGGGTCCAGGACGTGGCGAAGAACGCCGAGCATGCCGCCAGTGAGGTTCGCGAAGCCGAGGCCCAGGCCCAGCAGGGGCAGGTCAATATCGACGGCAGCCTGCAACAGATCGAGCAGTTGTCAGCGACCATCAACCAGGCAGTGGAAGTGATTCGCACCCTGGCGACGGAAAGCACCCAGATCGGCACGGTACTGGAAGTGATCCGCTCGATTGCCGAACAGACCAACCTACTGGCCTTGAATGCTGCCATCGAAGCGGCGCGCGCCGGAGAACAGGGCCGCGGCTTTGCCGTGGTGGCCGATGAGGTGCGCCTGCTGGCCCAGCGGACCCAGCAATCCACCGCAGAAATCCAGGGCATGATCGAACGCCTGCAGAACCACTCGGAAGCCGCGGTCAAGGTCATCGGCGACAGCAGCCGCGCCTCGCAATTGACCATCGAACAGGCCGGGCTCGCCGGCGCCAGCCTCAATGCCATCGGCCAGGCCCTGCGCACCCTCAATGGTTTGAACGCGTCGATTGCCAGCGCCACCATGCAGCAGGCCCATGTGGTGGAGGACATCAATCACAATGTCAGTCAGGCCGCGGGACTGTCCCAGGGCACCGCCTTGGCGGCCCAGCACTCCAGTGTCGCCAGCCGTCATCTCAAGGAGCTGTCCGAGCAGCTCAATGGCCTGCTCCGGCAGTTCCGCGTCTGAGCCAAGGGTCCCGGGCTAACGCCCGGGGCCCAGTCTGGGTACAATCCGCCCCCTCCTCTATTTCCCCCAAGGAATCGCCATGTCCGGGCTTGAACTGTTTGCCGCTGCCCTCGGCGTTATCGCCGTCTGGCTAACGGTCAAGCAGAACCCCTGGTGCTGGCCCATCGGCCTGGTCATGGTGCTGCTCTACAGCTGGATCTTCTACGAGGTCAAACTCTATTCCGACATGCTGCTGCAGGTGGTCTATGCGGTGCTGCAACTCTATGGCTGGTGGCAGTGGACCCGCGGAGGTGAACAGCATCAGGGCCGTCCGGTCAGCCAGTTGCAGGGCCCGGCGCTGCTCCAGGGGCTGGCCCTTGGGGCACTGGGCAGCCTGTTGCTGGGTGCGGCCATGGCCCACTGGACCGACGCCGCGCAACCCTGGTTGGACGCTGCCCTGACCGGCTTCAGTCTGGTGGCGCAATGGTGGATGGCGCAGAAACGCGTGCAATGCTGGCCGCTGTGGGTGGCAGTGGATGTGATCTTCGTCGGCCTGTTCATCTACAAAGAGCTGTACCTGACCGCAGCCCTTTATGCGCTGTTCACCCTGATTGCACTCCAGGGCTGGCGCGCCTGGCGGGCCGACCCGGCCCTGCAATCATGAAGGTGCTGGTCCTGACCGGCCCCGAATCCAGTGGCAAAAGCTGGCTCGCGGCCGAGCTGCAAGCCCACTTCGGCGGTGTCCTGGTGGGTGAATATGTACGGCACTTCATCGAGCAGCAGCGCCGTGACACCTGCTTCTCGGACATCCCCGAGATCGCCCGCGGGCAATTGGCCTGGGAAGATCAGGCGCGGGCACAACGGCCCGCCCTGCTGATTCTCGACACCCATCTGCTGAGCAACCTGCTGTGGAGCCAGACCCTATTCGGCGACGTCCCAGACTGGCTTGAGCCGCAACTGTTGGCCCGTCACTACGACCTGCACCTGCTGCTGTCCCCGGAGGATGTCGCCTGGAGCGACGATGGCCAGCGCTGCCAACCGCAACTGGCTGAACGCCTGGCCTTCTTCGAGGCCACTCGGCAGTGGCTGGAGCAGCACCAGCAGCCTTATCGAGTCATTCGCGGCGATTGGCAGGCGCGTCGGCAGCAGGCTTTCGAACAGGTCCGGCAACTGCTGCCGGCTTGACTGGGGAGCATGCCTGAAGGCTGCAAGTGTCCATTGCTGAAACACTTCCCTGGCCATCAGGCCGCTATTTCCCGGGGTAGCGCGTGCTGCCGGGGAAACTGTTAAGCCACTGATACAACCCCGCAGCAACCCCTGTTCCAGAGCATTCCCCCAGCCATGGCCAATGGCCGCCGGAGGAACTTGTCTCATTCCTGAAACAGTCACGCCGGCGCACTCCCCTTAGCCACCCCAAGCCATTGATTTTTTTATAAAAATCAAAAGCGGCACGGCTTCTGCTCTCTTCCTCCCAACGCTGACTAGGGCCAGCACTGAGAAGAAGGAATGCCGCCGTGGGGAATCTGAATACTCGTTTCACCCGCCTACTGCTGATCGGTTGCACCATCAGCGCGGTGCACTGCCTCCCGGCTCTGGCGGCAGGCAATGGCGAGATCGTCCTTGAGCGCGAAGTACACCCCACCGCTATCGGTCGCCCTATGCAGCTCGACCCCAACCCCACCACGGTCAACGCCAATCCATCCGGATTGGTCTCTGGCACGCTCAATAGCGAGATGAGCGACAACGAGTTCGCCGGGGTCAGCAGCGGCTCATTGATCCACCGCACCGTGACACCCAACGGCACCGGTGTCGCCGGGCTGAATGTGGTGACTAATCCGGACGGCTTACCCGGCATGACCGCCGGCCACGGTGGTGGTTCCGGCGCTTCGATCTCCGGCTCGATCAACCGCTCCATCAGCTCCGGCATGGCGCCTTTGAGCAATATCGGAGGCCACTGAGATGAGACATTCGCTGATCCTCCTCGCCCTGCTCGGCTGCGCCTCGGCCATGGCCGATAGCGGCGGCCAGACCCAGGACACCGCGACCCTGAGCAACTCCGGGGCGGGCTATACCGGCAACTTCAACATCAACCAGGCTGCCGGCGACCAGCAACAGCAAACCAACGTGCGGGCCATCGCCATCGGCACCAATGCCAATGCCAGCACCAGCGTGACCCAGAAAATCACCACGCCAGCCGATCGCTCGGTCAACGCCAGCAGCACCATCGGTGGCAACTCTTTCAGCAACGGCAGCGGCGCACTGGGCGTGAACCAGTCCTCCGGGGCCAATAACCAAATGGTCAATGCCTTGCGGATCAGCATCAGCGCCAATCCGCAAAGCGTCGACGACAGCGCGCTCTCACAGCAGAACGTTGCGCTGTTACCAAACTCAGGAGCATCTGGCTCTCAGCAAGGCAGCCGCCAGGTCGTTACCAGCGACCAGGCCTTCACCGGCAGCCGTGGAGTGATTCAGGTGAACCAGAGTGCCGGGGTGGGGAACCGAATGGCTAACACCCTGAGTATCCGGGTCGCAGATTGACCCCTCGTAGTGCAATTAGAAAGTACCAACACTTAACCAACTAATAAGCACCGGAGAAACACCATGAAACCCACAATGGCTCTCAAACCACTGGTTTTCGCCCTGGCCGCAGTCATGGCAATGGCCGCTCAGGCAGGTGGTAACGATCATGGTAACAACGGCGGTCATGGCAACGATCATGGCGATCAGGGTCCAGACCTCAGCACTCTGCTGCAAATCACCGCAGGCGCAGGCGCTGCCGTTCTGGATGTACAGAACAGCAACACCAACGTGGTGAAAAACCAGGGCACCCTCAACAGCGCCAAGATTGACGGTTCCCTCAACGGCTCCAACGGCAACATGGGCGCCAACACCGCCGCCGGCGACGGCAACCAACAAGACAACGCCGCCGCCCTGGCCACCGCCGATGAGACCTTCATCTTCGGTAGCGCAGTAGCCGCCTCCAGCGCTACTCAGGTGAACAACAACAACTACGTGAAAAACTCTTCGACCCAAAACAACGCCGTGCTCAACAACTCCGGCAACAACGGTTCGGGCAACATTGGCATGAACGTCACTGCCGGCGACTTCAACCAACAGAAAAACAACCTGGCAATCGCCGTGTCCGGTGGTCGCGTAGCCACCGCCGCCGCATCGGCCAACCAATCCTCCACCAACCTGGTAGTGGATAACAAAGGAGTCCAAGCCTACAAAACCACCACCCTCACTGGCACCTTCGAGGCGGACGGCTCCTACCACGGTACTGGTCACGGCACCGTGGGCGGCGGTAGAGGCGGCGACCATGGCGGTGACCAATGGGGTGGCCAAGGTGGCGATCATGGCGGACAAAGCCTGACCTTCCAGGAACAAGGCTCTATCGAACTGGCTGGCTACTGGACCCAGCAAGTGCTGACCAAAGACGGCTGGAAAAACCCAGTGGTCAACAACGCCAGCATGACCGGCTCGATGAACGGCTTCTCCGGCAACGGCGGCGCCAACGTCTCGGCCGGTGTGGGCAACCAACAAAGCAACTCGCTGTCCATCGCCGCTGGCTGCAAAGCCTGCATGTAGTCGCGATCGTCACGAAAGCCCCGGAAACGGGGCTTTTCCACAGTCTCACCAGGCGTAACGATCATGCGTACTGCGATCATCATTCTACTGCTGAGCCTTTGCGGCACCGTGCATGCGGCACAGATGGCGGTTGCCGGACTTCCCGACGGTGGCCTGATATTCAAGAAAGTGCAGAGCGTGCGTGAGCGCAGGTTCAGCGACATCGTCGAACAGAAAACCGATTTCAGCTGCGGCGCCGCCGCACTGGCCACCATCCTGCGCCAGGCTTACTGGCTGGATGTCAACGAGGAACAGGTGATCAAGGGCATGCTGGTGAATTCGGATCAGAAACTGGTCCAGACCCAGGGCTTCTCGATGCTTGACATGAAGCACTACGCGGAAAGCATCGGCATGCGTGCCAGGGGTTACAGGATTCCTCCTGAAAAGCTTGAGGCGGTGACCATTCCGGTGGTGGTGCTGATGGAAATACGTGGCTACAAGCACTTTGTGGTGATGCAGCGCGCCCAAAAAGACTGGGTCTACATCGGCGACCCAGTGTTGGGCCACAAGCGCTACAGCCATGAAGACTTCGTCAAAGGCTGGAATGGCATCGTCTTCGCCATCATCGGCCCCGGCTACGACAAGGCCAACGCCTTGCTCGACCCGCCAGCTCCCCTGACCGCTAAAAACAAGATCGACAGCTTCTACCCGGTCAAAGATGCAGAGCTGATGGATTTCGGTTTCATCCAAAGCGACTTCTTCTAGAAGAGCACTCAACGAAAAAAAGGGGGCAGGACGCTCCAGGAGCAGCAGATGAAGACTTCATACTGGTTGGCTGCGGCCTGCCTGGCAGCAGCTCTTCCGGCCCATGCTGGTTTCAAACCGATCGAAATTCAGGACCAGGAACTCTCGCAGTTGCGTGGCCGTTATGTGATGCCGGGACGGATCATCAGTTTCGGCATCGTCATGAGCAGTACCTGGCGTAATGCCAGTGGCGACCTGATTGGCGCCACCAGCACCCTGCAGGTCCAGCAAGCCACCGTAACCCCGCAATTCTATGTCACCACCATCAACCAGACCGGCAACGGCACAACCCCCTCCCTGGGCACCGGCAACGTCATCGGAGGCGCAGGCCTGGCGGCCAACCAGGGCGTGACACAGAGCGTGCGTGCCGCAGGTGACGGCAACACGGCCTACAACAATGTCAGCATCAACGTGAGCGAAGCCAATCAGGCTCCGGTCATACTCAGCAATCCGGGCCAGGCCTTGCTGAGCGGCCAGACCATCACAGGCAGCGGTCCCGCCGGCAGTGTTTCGGTTTCCGCAGTCAATGGCGGGGTCCAGATGGCGATCCTGGCCAACAGCAATCAAGGCAATACCCTGCAGCAGGTGGCCCAGGGCAACGTCCTGCAGAACACCCGGCTGCTGGGTAACAACAACCTGGTCAATAACCTGACCCAACTCAATGTAGTGCTGCAAAACAACGGCCCCAGCACCGGAGCGCTGGACTGCAACCTGACCACGCTCAATGGACTGCGCAACATGAAATTCTGAACTACGCTCCTTTCGACCATTGGGGTTCACAAGGGAAGGTTTATTTCATGTATCGATCGGTTTCACTGCGCGCGGTGGTGTGTTTGAGCACGCTATTTCCGGCGGCAGCGCTGCAAGCAGCGCCCGACGCGGATGTAGCAACCCTAAAACAGGAACTTCTGGAGCTGAAGCAACGTTACGAAGTGCAGCAGAAGGCGCTGGCAGTGCTGGAACAACGTGTACGACAGGTTGAGGACCAGCCTGTAGCGCCACCGCCCAAGCGCCTGGCAAAATCACCGGCCGACTTGAAAGGCAACCAGCAGGTTGCCGGCAGAGGGGCTGCAGCAGCGTCCGGGGGCGCTGCCGGGGGAGCAAGCTACGGTCAATCACTCAAGGATGACTCGGCACCGGCGCAGAGTGTGACCAACCTCTACGACGAGGCCAGCGGCTTCTTTGGCGGCGGTAAGTTCAGCATTGAAACAGGCTTGACCTATGCCCGCTACGACACTCGCCAACTGACCCTCAACGGCTTCCTGGCCCTGGACTCGATCTTTCTGGGCAATATCAACCTGGATCGAATCAAGTCCGACACCTGGACCATGGACCTGACCGCTCGCTACAACCTCAATAACCGCTGGCAGTTCGACATCAACGCGCCAGTGATCTACCGCGAGTCCACCTACCAGTCAGGGGGAGCCAACGGTGGTAGCGGCGGGAGCCTTGCCGAAGAAACCATCACCCGTAACCCGACCTTGGGTGACGTCAACGTCGGGGTCGCCTACAAGTTCCTGGATGAGTCGGACAACCTGCCTGACGCCGTCTTCAGCCTTCGGGTCAAGGCCCCCACGGGCAAGGATCCTTTCGGTATCAAATTCGTCACATCACCCAAGAGCGACAGTCTGAAAGTGCCTGAGAGCCTACCAACCGGTAACGGCGTCTGGGCCATTACCCCCGGGATCTCCCTGGTCAAGACTTTCGACCCGGCGGTGCTGTTCGGCAGCCTGTCCTACACCTATAACATGGAAGATTCCTTCAGTGACCTCAGCCCCGACCCGGCGGTCAAGGCCCCCGGCAAGGTGCAACTGGGCGACAGCTTCCAGATTGGTGCGGGTGTAGCCTTTGCCCTTAACGAGAAGATGAGTATGGCGTTCTCGGTATCTGACCAGATCCAAAGGAAAAGCAAGATCAAGTACAACGGCCAGGACTGGCAATCGATCGTTTCCAGCGATGCCAACGCTGCCTACTTCAACGTCGGCATGACCATTGCCGCTACCGAACACCTAACCATTGTGCCAAACCTGTCCCTGGGCATGACCCAGGACGCGCCGGACTTTACCTTCAGCCTGAAATTCCCGTACTACTTCTGAGGCTCATCACGTCACAAAAAAACGCCAAGGCCCGCTGCGATCCTCATCGCAGCGGGCCTTGGCGCTTCTCCCCGCCCTAGCGGATCTGGTGCTTGTGCAGCAAACGGTAAAACGTCGGACGCGAGATACCCAACACTCGCGCAGCCACGCTGAGGTTGTCGCTGTGCCGGTTCAGCACATCGCACAAGGCCTGGTGTTCAGCACGGTGCTTGTAGTCTTCAAGAGTGCCCATCGCCAGGTCCTGGCCCAGCAAGCTGTGTAATCCCAGGTCACTGGCCTGGATCTGCCGCCCTTCGGCCAGTACCAGACCACGCCGGACACGGTTTGCCAACTCGCGGACATTGCCCGGCCAATCATGCTTGCCCATGGCGACCAACGCATCCTCACTGAAACTGCGCGGGCGCCGTCCGGTTTCCTGACTGTAGAAATGTGCGAAATGACTGGCCAGCATCCCCAGGTCACCATGACGCTCGCGCAAGGGCGCGGTGATCACCTGCAGCACATTCAGCCGGTAATACAGGTCTTCTCGGAAGCGCCCACTGGTGATGGCCGCCTCCAGATCCACATGAGTCGCGGCCAATACCCTGACATCCACTGGAATGGGCTGACTGCCGCCGACCCGCTCGATATGTTTTTCCTGGAGGAAGCGCAGCAGATTGGCTTGCAGTTCCAAAGGCAGATCGCCGATTTCATCGAGAAACAAGGTGCCGCCGTGGGCCGCCTCAATACGTCCGACCTTGCGCTGATGGGCACCGGTAAAGGCGCCCTTTTCATGGCCGAACAGTTCGGACTGGATCAAGTGCTCCGGAATCGCCCCACAATTGATCGCGACAAAGGGCTTGTCATGACGCTGGGACTGGCGATGCAGGGTACGCGCCACCAACTCCTTGCCTGTGCCGCTTTCCCCGCGGATCAGTACCGGTGACTCGGTGGGTGCCAATTTGCTCAGCAGCTTGCGCAGATCACGGATCGGCCGGCTGTCCCCCAACAATTCGTGCTCGGGCTGGTCGACATGAATCGAACCCTGCCCGCGCAGGCGCGCCATGCCGAAGGCCCGGCCCAATGTCACCTGGACCCGAGACACATCGAACGGCAAGGTATGAAAGTCGAAAAACCATTCGCAGACGAAGTCACCGACCTTTTGCAGGCGCAGCACTTCCTGGCTCAACACCGCGATCCACTCAGTGCCGCTGTGGCTGATCAGGTCCTTGACGGCTTCCGGCCGCTCCAGATGAAAGGGTTGCAGGCGCAGCAGGCCGACATCACACGAGCGCTCTCGGGCGGACTGCAGGTCACAACTGTCGACATCCCAGCCTACGGTGCGCAATCCAGGTACCAGGCGATGACAGTCATCACAAGGGTCGACCACCAGCAAACGGCGCTGCACGGGAGCTTCGAGCATGACTGTTCCTTGGCGCCAAAGAGTGGAAAAGTTATTAGAAACAGTGGTTTGTCAAACCTGGCTGTAACATTAGCAAGAACTTGACAGCTGAATGTATCAATTGCTTATAGCGCTGCTTACCAAAGGAACTAATGTGCGGGCTTAACATCGTTGCGAGCGACTGATTGTCGCAGCTATTTGTTAAAAACCCCATAACTAAGGGCTCTGCCACAGGGTGTGAGCTCGAAAGTTGTAAAAACTTGTTTTTCCGTGTGACCTGATCGACACCTCGGTGCATCAGTACAAGTGACCAGCCGAACGGTAAGCCCAGCCGACGGCACATCATTTGATTGGGCACATAGAGAGAAGACCCCATGAACGCCCCGCTCCGTATCAACGAAGCACTTTTGATCGCCGACCGCGCATTCCAGCCTTTCCAATGCGTGGCCTGGGCCCCACAGGACGGACACGGCGAGCTGAGCCTGAGCGTCATCGACCGTACCAGCACCCGTATCGGCCACACCCAGATTCCCAGCAGCGCCTACTCTGATCCAGCCCAGCTGGAAGACCTGTTGAAACAAGCTCGCGCCGAACTGAGCCAGGACGGTTACGCACTGCAGTCCTGGGCGATGCCCAAGTAAGTGATGTTGCTAACGGATCACCGCAAGCGGTGATCCGTTATTTAAAGCAAACAACTAAGCAGGCTATCTATCCAACCTGGCCACAACTTCTACCCTCAGGGTATTAGTTGCTTTTGCTGTAATGAATTCAGCAAGCCCGCCCGCTCTCGGCGATGGGCAACAGTGCTTGCCGATCCCTGCAAAAGAACCATCATTGCCGCCCCATTAAAGGATCGCTGATGCTATGCATCCCGGTCTCCAGTCTCCCGGCAATCCTGCGCAACCAGCCACCGTCACTGTGCAGCGTCAGGTCGTACCAGCCACCGCTGGACTGACAGGCGAAGACTTGGCGCAACTCCCCTCCCGCCGGTATTGCAAGAGTCCATGGACCTTGCTGAGTGTAAGGACAGCGATCGATGCTGATGGAAATCCCTTGGTCCCGCGGATTACTCAGGGTCAGTTGCAATTGGTTGTTGCTGGAAGTCACCAGCAGTTCAGGCTGGCGTTGTTGCAGATTGCCGTGAAAGCTACGGTGAAAACCGTTGGGGCCCAACACCCAGAGCTGGTAGCTCTCTAGCACCGACCAGGTGTCCTGGAGTGCCTTGCCGGCCTCCACTGTATAGCGACGAGGAATGTCACTCAGGTGCAGGCCGTCATAGACGTGGAACACCACACCCTGCCCCCCAGTGTTCTGCAGGCTCAGCGACAACGTCCGAGCCTTGGCATCGACCTGACTGTCGACATGCAGGCGATAGGGCAATGCCCGTGAGGGTCGTGCCAGGCGCTTCTGCTCCGGTGGCAATTGCTGGCTGGCCGAAGGCAGCGGTACCGGAAGCAGTTTTTCCTGGCGTTGGCGCAGGCTGTCGGCGGCCTGGCGGGTGGTGGTCTGCAGGGCCGGAAGCGGCTCGTGGTTGGGGTCGACGAAGTTGAACGCCGACGTCAGGTCGCCGCAGACCGCACGGCGCCATGGGCTGATGTTCTGCTCCCTGACGCCGAAGCGCTTCTCGAGAAATTGCAGCACCGAGGTATGGTCGAACACTTGCGAGTTGACCCAACCGCCGCGGCTCCAGGGTGACAGCACCAGCATCGGCACCCGCGGCCCAGGCCCATATACACCGCCATCGGGCCGTGGTTGCTGGGTCGAACCGGCCGGCGCCGGATGCTTGAACAGCTCGCTATCGAAACCCAGGGTGGACTTGCCGGCAAAGCTGCCGTCCGGGCGCTGGGAAGGTGCCGAAGGCGACGGCACATGGTCGAAGAAACCATCGTTTTCATCGTAGGTCAGCAACAGCACGGTCTTGCTCCAGACCTCGGGATTATTGGTCAGCGCCAGGAGAATCTCCTGAGTGAACCAACCGCCCTGCACCGGGCTCGATGGGCCAGGATGCTCGGAATAGGCCGCCGGCGCGACAATCCAACTGACCTGGGGCAGCTTGCCGGCCTGCACATCACTGCGAAATCCGCCAATGATCGCTTCCAGGTTGCTGCCACTGCTGGCCGGCAGGGTATTGCCATTGCCTTTGTACAGAGGAGCCGCGGCGTTCAAGGCATCGCTGTAGGGCACAAAGGCGTTGAAGTCCTTCGGCGGCTGCGCCGGGTTGCCCACCTGCACGCTGGCGGCACGGTACTGGCGAAAGCCCGCCAGTGGGTTGTCGCCGAAGTTGTCCGGTAAATGCTGGTAAACCTTCCAACTGACGCCTTGCTCTTCCAGGCGCTCGGGGTAGGTCTTCCAGGTGTAGCCGACGTTCACCGCTCCCGGGCCGTCCCATTCGTTGACCACCGCAGCGACCTGCCCACCGGTTGGGCCGTTGCTGCCGGTCCAGAGAAACAGCCGGTTGGGGTTGGTGCCGGCATGCACCGAGCAGTGGTAGGCGTCACACAGGGTGAAGGTGTTGGCCAGGGCGAACTGGAACGGCAACTCCTGCTCGCGGTAGTAGCCCATGGAGGTGGCGGTCTTATGGGTCGGCCAGGCGCTCATGCGCCCGTCGCTCCAGGCCGAATGGGCATCCGCCCAGGAATGCGGCGTGCCACTGACACGCTGGGCATTACCCCGGGCACTGTCCAGGTGATAGGGCATCACCCGCCGGCCCTTGCCCTGCTGCTCCCAGACTTCGCGCTGACCGGGTAGCGGAATGGTGAAACGGTCGCTGAAACCGCGAACACCGGGAAAGGTGCCGAAGTAGTGATCGAAAGAGCGATTTTCCTGCATCAGGATGACCACATGCTCAACGTCCTTGATCGTCCCCGTGCGGTTGTTGGCCGGTATCGCCAAGGCCTGGCGAATAGCCACTGGCAAGGATGAAAAGAAAGAACCGATGGCGGCCGCTTGCAAGAGCTTCCTGCGTGAAAGACTGGGCATGGCTTATAGAGTCCTTGTGGTTGCAGTGCGATATATAACGCTGCATGCAAGGTATTCATTTCAAATAACAATGCAGTGACATTGGTATTGCAGTTATTTCATCCATGACTGAAGAACCGGATTTCAGTTTTGCTGACCTGCTCGCGAATAACCGATAATTGCCAGAAACTGGAAGAATATTCCATGAACAAAACACCCGATTTCACGAAGGGCCAGATCGAACCGGTCAACCTATGAATAAATGCCTATAGGCATGACCATGACTACAAACTTGAGCCGAGAGCAGTTAACACCTGCTCTCGAGCGTTCTCATGCAAACAGCCTTTCCTGCAATCTAACTCGGGCAACCACCTTATTGAAGGTTGTCCGCCACTTCATTGCGTTGAACTCGCAGTGGATTGAACAGCAGACGGATAAACTGCGGGTCCCGGGAGAGCTTATAGTCTTCGCCGACAAAGTACTCCTTGGCCGCCGGCTCATTCTTGCCAATGTATAGGATCCATGCAGTGGTAATACCCGCGAACTCGTCTTCCCTGATACTTCTCACCGGGCTGAAATGCGTGGCGTTATGGGCCGTGGCGCTCCACCCCGGCACTGTGCGGATCAACCCGCCCTGCCAGATTCGCGGCCAGGCCCACGCCGGCACCACCACGTCCGCGGCTCCCGTGAGTACCAAGGTAGGAGTCTTCACCGTAGAGCCAAGCCCAATCGGACCGGGTTCGATCGGAAGCGAACCTATGAAGCTCAGTTGCGGGTCGATAGCCTTCAAGGTCTCTGGCAAGAGACTTGACGACAGAATCGAGGCTCCACCTCCCGCCGAGTGCCCCGCCACGATGGTGCGTGACAGATCGACCTTGCCGAACAGCGGCGAGGTCGGGTCCTGGTTGAGCTTGCTCAATTCAAGCGCACCGAGTACATGCATGGTCGGTGCGGTATTGATGAAGTCGGAGGAAATGATCACGATAAAGCCATAACTCGCCCACAGCCTCAACAAATCCGTATATTGCCCCTGATTGGAAAGAATACCCCCTACAAAGTTGACTACCGGCAACTTATCCAGGCTCTTTATATTGCTCGGATAATAGACGCTGGTTGAAATCGGACTGGAAAAACCGTAGGGAAAGGATTGATTGCACTGAAGACTGTTGTCCAAGAGCATGATTCTGGCCAGCACCCCCAGCAAACCGCGACAATCACTCAGGACGGCATTGGTACTGACACTGTAGGGGCCCGGAGACTTGGCATACTGATCATTTGCCAGCCCGAACGCCGGAACAAGTTGCGAAGCGCTGACCAAGCCACCCCCAACAACAAACATACCGGCCAGGCAAAGTTTTACCGCGAAGTTTCGTATCACTCTCATTGAAATTCCCTTTATCTGTCTGCTTTCCCTGCAGGACCGAATACCGGTGCCTGGTCATGCTCTCCTTACTGCAAATCACCTGAACTTCCACATGAAGTCATCCAGCTGCAATGCTTCTGAAATACTCTAGATTTAGTTGCGCGCTAGATGCATGCGTCCCTAGGATAGGACAAATTAAAAGGTCGATGGTTATTTAAGTTCAGCCCCTGCACCGCAGGTTCAAGGTACTGGACAGCGTCGTGCGAGACACACAACGCCACGGATGCCTGGACCAGGATGGCGCAGGCCGATCAGGTCAATCCGCCAAAGCGCCGGTAGAAGCTCTCGCCGACATCCGGTAACGGGCCATCGGCGTTTTCCAGGGCGGTGGCCAGCCATTCTTCAGCCTTGGCCTGGATCAGCCGGTAGATATTGCGACACAGCTGACGCGCCGCGCGGCCTTCCCAATCCCCCGGGAGCAGCTCGTCCGGCAGTTGCGGGTCCCGCAGCAGCAGTTTTCGGTACTCATGGATCAACAGCAGGCGGGCCAGGAAGCAGTCGGCCGGTTGCAGTTGCTCCTGTTCGCGCAAGGCTTGCCAAAGCGGACGGAACAGTTGGATGAATTCACTGTAGTGGGCCGCCAGTTCATCAATGTTCCAGCTCTCGCGCACTTGCAGGCGCAAGGCTTTGGAACCGAGCGCGTCCTGGGCGGTGGTTTCGAAGACGATGGTTTCTTCCTGCGCACCCAGGTCGCCCAAGGTGGCGTTGATGTCCGCGCGATCGCTGCGTGGGCACGCCAGCAGCACCGGGGAGATCGCCCCAAACCCTTGCCACTCCAACTCTTCGCGCACCTGCTTGCGTTTGTCCTGGCTCAGTTGCGAGAGCATGACCAGCCACCAGGAGCCGTCCCAGGCCGGCACGCTGGCGTTATAGACACGCTTGAAGGCTTTGTCGAAGCGCCGGCGACCAGTGCCGGTGAGGCTGTAATAGCTGCGGCGGCCGACTTTCTCCGCGCTCAGCCAGCCCTCCTTGCTCAAGCGGAAGATCGAGGTGCGGATCAACCGTTCATTGATGCCGATGGGTTCCAGCAACTGGATCAAGCTACCCAACCATACGGTTCCACCGTGAGGCTCGATGGCATCACCGTAGAGGGTAATGATCAGCGAGCTGGCACGAATCGGGGTCTGCTCCTGAAAACGTTTGATCAGATGATTCAATGGCACTAGGGACGACATGGGCGTACCAGGAAAAAGGAAGAAATATACCGGATTTCAGCGGGCTACACCCTCGCCCGGCCTTTATTGTGTGCCCTTGGGGCGAAAACCGCTGGCGCCGATGCGCGGCCGATCGGCTTCGACCGCACTCAAGGGCTCGCAAGCCTGCATCCGGGTCAGGCAACGCTGGGCCAGTTGCTGATACTCGCGGGTCCCGGCCTGCTTCCAGGCCAGCTCCGCATCGCTGAGGGTGCGTTTGACACTGGCCGGCGTGCCCATCACCAGTGACTGGGGGGGGCACTCAAACCCCGCCTTGACGAAGGCCGCCGCAGCGACAAATGAACGCGGGCCGATCCTGGCGTTGTCCATCACCACCGCATTCATGCCCACCAGCGCATCGGCGCCAATGCGGCAGCCGTGCAGCACCGCGCCGTGGCCAATATGACCGTTGCGCTCGACCACTGTGTCGCTGTCAGGAAAACCGTGCATCACGCAGGTGTCCTGCAGATTGGCGCCCTCCTCCAGAATGATCCGGCCGAAGTCGCCCCGCAGGCTGGCCAGGGGCCCGACATAGCAGTGAGGACCGATGATCACATCGCCGATCAGTACCGCCGAAGGGTGAACATAAGCGCTGGGATCGATCACCGGGGTCAGGCCATCGAGGCTGTAGCAGGTCATGAAGAGGTCCTTGTGCAGCATCACCAAGAGGAGTGAACAAAGCTAATGCAAGTCTCCCGCATTTTGTATCACATCAATTCATAACAACAAAACAATAAAACGTATCGTTTACACCCCCATCGACAAGTCACATCACCTAGAAGATCAATGCCTTAAAGCCCCAATGAACAATAGGCAACCTGCCATCTCGCTGCCAACGCCGACATTTTCAGGCCGTAGCAAAAACCAACAACAAGACACATTAAATCAATTTTAAAATTGCATTACTGTATCGCTTTGGCGATATACTCGGTCAAAACCGGCTACCCAAGCCGATCCAATAATGAGCTGGCCCCTGGCCGCCGTGCACCCGAGGGCATCCGCCATGCCTCAATGCCTTGTCGTTGAACGCCTCACCGGCGGCGTTCAACTGATTACCTTGCAGCGCCCCCAGGCGCTGAACGCCCTCACCACTCAACTGCTGGACGAACTGGCCACCGCCTTGAGCGAAGCCCAGGCCGACGACGGTACCGGGGCAGTGGTCCTGACCGGCAGCGCCAAGGCCTTTGCCGCCGGCGCAGATATAAAGGAAATGGCCGAACGCGACCTGGTGGGCATGCTCAACGACCCGCGCCAGGCGTCCTGGCAACGTATCACCGCCTTCAACAAACCGCTGATCGCTGCAGTGAACGGTTTTGCCCTTGGCGGCGGCTGTGAACTGGCGATGCACGCCGACATCATCATCGCCGGCGAAGAGGCCCGCTTCGGCCAGCCGGAGATCAACCTTGGGATCATGCCCGGCGCTGGCGGTACGCAGCGCCTGCTGCGGGCCGTGGGCAAGTCACTGGCCATGCAGATGGTCCTCAGCGGTGTCGCCATCGACGCCCGCCACGCCCTGCGTGCTGGCCTGATCAGTGAAATCACCCCCGCCGAACTCACCGTCGAGCGCGCCCTGCAACTGGCCCGCCTGATTGCCAGCAAAGCCCCGCTGGCCGTGCGCCTGGCCAAAGAAGCAGTGCTCAAGGCCATGGACACTGACCTCGCCAGCGGCCTGCGCTTTGAGCGCCAGGCCTTTACCGTGCTCGCTGGCACCCAGGACCGGGAGGAAGGTATCCGCGCCTTCCAGGACAAGCGCAGCCCCAATTTCAGCGGATTTTGAGCCCGAATCACCGATTCGCACGACCTTCCAGAGAGCGCCAAGACCATGAACTTCGAACACATTCTGTTTTCCGTCGAAGCGGGCGTTGCCCTGCTCAGTCTCAATCGACCCGAACAACTGAACAGCTTCAATAGCCAGATGCACGGCGAAGTCAAAGAAGCGCTCAAGCAAGTGCGCAGCAACCCCGACGTGCGCGTGCTGCTGCTGACCGGCGAAGGCCGCGGCTTTTGCGCCGGCCAGGACCTCAGCGACCGCAATGTCGCCCCGGGCAGCGCGGTGCCAGACCTGGGCGAGTCCATCGAGCAGTTCTACAACCCGCTGATCCGCCAACTGCGCGACCTGCCGCTGCCAGTGATCTGCGCAGTGAATGGGGTTGCCGCCGGCGCCGGGGCCAATATCCCGCTGGCCTGTGACCTGGTGCTGGCAGCCCGCTCTGCGAGCTTTATCCAGGCTTTCTGCAAGATCGGCCTGATTCCTGATTCCGGTGGCACCTGGACCCTGCCGCGACTGGTAGGCATGGCCCGGGCCAAGGCCCTGGCCATGCTCGGCAATCGCCTGAGCGCTGAACAGGCCGAGCAATGGGGCCTGATCTACCAATGCGTGGATGATGCCACCCTGCGCGATGAAGCCTTGAAACTGGCGCGCCACCTGGCCACCCAGCCCACTTACGGCCTGGCGCTGATCAAGCGCAGCCTCAATGCCAGCCTGCAAAACACCTTCGATGAACAACTGGAGCTGGAGCGTGACCTGCAACGCCTGGCCGGGCGCAGCGAGGACTACCGCGAAGGCGTCAGCGCCTTCATGGAAAAACGCACGCCAACCTTCAAGGGGCGTTGAGATGTCAGCACTGACCAAGGAAGCGCGCATCGCGGTCATCGGCGCCGGCGCCATGGGCGCCGGGATTGCCCAGGTGGCCGCCCAGGCCGGGCACCGCGTACGGCTACTGGACCAGCGTCCCGGCGCGGCAGCCCAGGCTATCGCCAACATCGACCAGCAACTGAGCAAGCGGGTGCAGAACGGCAAGCTCGAGGCCAGCGCACGCCAGGCAACCCTTGACCGCCTGCAACCGGTGGAGAGCCTGGACAAACTGGTCGACAGCGACTTGATCATTGAAGCCATCGTCGAGAACCTCGAGGTCAAACGCCAGCTGTTCCAGGAGCTCGAAAGCCTGTGTCACCCCAGCTGCATCCTGGCCAGCAACACCTCCTCACTGTCGATCACCAGTATCGCCGCCGGCCTGCAGCACCCCGAGCGCTTGCTGGGCCTGCACTTTTTCAATCCGGCGCCGGTCATGGCCCTGGTCGAGGTGGTCTCCGGGCTCGCTAGCGATCCAGCCTTGGCCCAATGCCTGTACGAAACCGCCCGTAACTGGGGCAAGAAACCTGTGCATGCGCGCTCCACGCCCGGCTTCATCGTCAACCGCGTGGCCCGACCCTTCTATGCCGAAAGCCTGCGCCTGCTGCAGGAAGGCGCCGCCGACTGCGCAACCCTGGATGCCTTGCTGCGCGAGGCCGGTGGCTTTGCCATGGGCGCCTTCGAACTCACCGACCTGATCGGCCACGACGTCAACTACGGGGTCACCTGTTCGGTGTTCGCCGCCTACTACGGCGACACCCGCTTCCAGCCCTCGCTGATCCAGAAAGAGTTGGTGGACGCCGGCCACCTCGGCCGCAAGAGTGGCCAGGGTTTCTACCGCTACGCCGCCGACGCCCAGCGGCCAGCACCAAGCCAGTTGAGCAGCAGCGCCAAGGTCGAAGGCTGCGTGGTCGAGGGTGACCTGGGCATGCTCGGCGAACTGCTGCCGCGCCTGCGCCAGGCCGGGCTCGAGATCATCCAGCGTGACGGCAGCGGCCTGCTGCGGGTTGGCGATGCGGTGCTGGCCTTGAGCGATGGTCGCATGGCCAGCCAGCGCGCCCGCGACAGCGGCCTGCGCAACCTGATCCTGCTGGATCTGGCGCTGGACTATGGCCAGGTCCAGCGCCTGGCCATCAGTTGCAGCGCCGACACCAGCGCCCTGGCCCAGGACCAGGCCGTTGCCCTGTTGAATCGGGCCGGGATCCAGGTCTGCCGCCTCAGTGACACCCCGGCGCTGGCCGTACTGCGTACCGTGGCCATGCTTGCCAACGAGGCCGCCGACGCCCTGCTGCAAGGCGTCGCCTCGGCTGTCGACATCGACCTGGCCATGCGCGCCGGGGTCAATTACCCGCAAGGTCCCCTGGCCTGGGCTGATCGCCTGGGGTTGGGCTACTTGCTTCAAGTCCTGGAGCACCTCCAGGGCGCCTATGGCGAAGACCGCTATCGCCCGTCCCTGCTGCTACGGCGCCGGGTAGCCGAAGGGAGAAACCTGCATGACTGACCACCTCGCGATGAACCTCGCCAGCCGCTGCGCACAAAGTCTGTTCCAACGGGATTCGGCCAGCCAGGCCATGGGCATGCGCTTGCTGTCGGTGGCCCCCGGTGCCACACGGCTGGGCATGAGCGTGCGCGACGACATGCTGCAGGGCCACGGCACCTGCCATGGCGGCTACCTGTTCGCCCTCGCCGACTCGGCGTTCGCCTTTGCCTGCAACAGTTATGACGAGGCCACGGTGGCCATTGGCTGCAGCATCGACTACATCGCCCCGGCCCGCCTGGGCGATACGCTCACCGCCGATTGCATTGAGCAAAGCCGCAGCGGACGCACCGGCAACTACCACGTCCGCATCGAGAACCAGCAGGGGCAGTTGATCGCTCTGTTCCAAGGCAAATCCTACAAAGTGCGCGGCCCGGTGCTGACGCAGGAGACTCCCCATGAATGACGCACTGATCATTGATGCAATCCGCACCCCCATCGGTCGCTATGCCGGCGCCCTCAGCAGCGTGCGCGCCGACGACCTCGGGGCCTTGCCGCTGCAGGCGCTGATTGCGCGCAACCCCCAGGTCGACTGGAGCCAGGTCGATGAGGTGATCTACGGTTGCGCCAACCAATCCGGCGAAGACAATCGCAACGTCGCACGCATGTCGGCGCTATTGGCCGGGCTTCCAGTCAACGTACCGGGCACCACCCTCAACCGTTTGTGCGGCTCGGGCCTGGACGCCGTCGGCACCGCCGCACGGGCAATCCGCTGCGGCGAGGCCGGGTTGATGCTGGTGGGCGGCGTGGAATCCATGTCCCGCGCGCCACTGGTGATGGGCAAGGCCGAGAGCGCCTTTTCACGCCAGGCACAGCTGTTCGATACCACTCTGGGCTGGCGCTTCGTCAACCCGCTGATGGAGCAGCAGTACGGCATCGACTCCATGCCGGAAACCGCCGAAAACGTTGCCGAGCAGTTCAATATCTCCCGCGCCGACCAGGACGCCTTTGCCCTGCGCAGCCAGTTGCGCGCGGCGGCGGCCCAGGCCAGCGGGCGCCTGGCCGAGGAAATCGTTGCCGTGACGATTGCCCAGCGCAAGGGCCCGGCCAAGGTGGTAGAGCACGATGAACACCCCCGTGGGGATACCACCCTGGAACAACTGCAAAAGCTCGCCACACCCTTTCGCCAGGGCGGCAGCATCACCGCCGGCAACGCCTCTGGACTCAACGACGGGGCCTGCGCTCTGCTGCTGGCCAGCCCGGCCCAGGCCAAGCGCCATGGTCTGAAAGCCCGCGCCCGAGTGGTGGCCATGGCCACGGCCGGGGTCGAGCCACGGATCATGGGCATCGGTCCGGTACCGGCGACCCGCAAGGTCCTGGAGCTGGCCAACCTGAGCCTGGCAGACATGGACATCATCGAACTCAACGAAGCCTTTGCCGCCCAGGGCCTGGCTGTACTGCGGGAGCTGGGACTGGCGGACGACGATCCGCGGGTCAACCCCAACGGCGGCGCCATCGCCCTGGGCCACCCCCTGGGCATGAGCGGCGCACGCCTGGTCACCACCGCCCTGCACGAGCTGGAAGCCCGCCAAGGTCGCTATGCCCTGTGCACCATGTGCATCGGCGTCGGCCAAGGTATTGCCCTGATCATCGAGCGAGTTTCGTAACAAACAAAAAACGATCTCCAGGGAGCCCGAAGGTATCCTTGGCGCATGCACTCAAGACCGGTCCATGGACGGGTCGCAAGACAAAAACAATTCGAGTGAAGTCATGAACATGCCATTAGCCAAAGCCGTGCCCAACAGCCTGCTCGACCCCATGGAAACTGCGAGCATCGACCATCTGCGCCAGCATCAACTGGAACGTTTGCGCTGGAGCCTGAACCACGCCTACAACAAGGTACCGCTGTACCGCCAGCGCTTCGACGAAGCCGGTTTGCACCCGGATGACATCCGCCACCTGGAAGACCTGGGCAAGCTGCCTTTCACCACCAAGTCCGACCTGCGCGACAACTACCCCTACGGCATGTTCGCCGTGCCCATGCAGGAGGTGGTACGCCTGCACGCCTCCAGTGGCACCACCGGCAAGCCAACCGTGGTCGGCTATACCCAGAACGACATCGACACCTGGGCCAATGTGGTGGCGCGCTCGATCCGCGCCGGCGGTGGCCGCCGCGGGGACAAGGTGCACATCTCCTACGGCTACGGCCTGTTCACCGGCGGCCTGGGCGCGCACTACGGCGCCGAGCGCCTGGGCTGTACGGTGATCCCCATGTCCGGCGGCCAGACCGAGAAGCAGGTACAGCTGATCAAGGATTTCCAGCCGGACATCATCATGGTCACACCGTCCTACATGCTTAACATCGCCGACGAGATCGAGCGCCAGGGCCTGGACCCGCACAAACTGGCCCTGCGCCTGGGAATCTTCGGCGCTGAACCCTGGACCGCCGAGCTGCGCGGCGCCATCGAACAGCGCCTGGGCATCACCGCACTGGACATCTACGGCCTCTCGGAAATCATGGGGCCTGGCGTAGCCATGGAGTGCGCCGAGACCAAGGACGGGCCAACGATCTGGGAAGACCATTTCTACCCGGAAATCATCGACCCGGTCACCGGCCAGGTACTGCCGGATGGGCAGATGGGCGAGCTGGTCTTCACCTCCCTGAGCAAGGAGGCACTGCCGATGATCCGCTACCGCACCCGCGATCTGACACGCCTGCTGCCCGGCACGGCACGACCGATGCGGCGCATCGACAAGATCACCGGCCGCAGCGACGACATGCTGATCATCCGAGGGGTCAACGTATTCCCGACCCAGGTCGAGGAGCAGGTGCTCAAGGTCAAGCAGCTGTGCGAATGCTATGAGATCCACCTGTACCGCAACGGCAACCTCGACAGTGTCGACGTGCACGTGGAACTCAAGACGGAACATCAGCACCTGGGAGAAGCTGAGCAGAAAGCCATCTGTGGCGACCTTAGCAAACACATAAAGAACCATATCGGCATCAGCTCACGTATCATTTTACAGCCTCAATTCAGCATCAAGCGTTCTGAGGGCAAGGCCTGCCGAGTTATCGACAACCGCAAGTAATCACCACAGATCCTGGGAGCCCCGCTAGTGCGGGGCTTTTTTGTGCCCGGCTGAAAAACCTCACTGACAAAGCGATACAAAAACAATTACGACACCTTATTTTATGTTTGATATTTATTTTTGTATCACTTATAAAGTCTTCCATGCCCAGGCACACACTCACGGCGGGAGACAACACATGTACGCACAGCTGGTAGAAACCGGGGTCAAGCGCATCAAGAGCCTTGAGGAGATGTCCGAGCAGGAACGCACCTTCCAGGAAAAGATCGACCGGGAAATCAAGATCGAAGCCAAGAACTGGATGCCCGAGGCCTACCGGCAGACGCTGGTCCGGCAAATCTCCCAGCATGCCCACTCGGAAATCGTCGGCATGCTGCCCGAGGGCAACTGGGTCACCCGTGCCCCGACCCTCAAGCGCAAGCTGCAACTGATGGCCAAGATCCAGGATGAAGCCGGCCACGGGCTGTACCTGTACAGCGCCATGGAAACCCTGGGTGCCGATCGCGACGAAGAAGTGGCCAAGCTCCACAGCGGCCGCGCCAAGTACTCAAGCATCTTCAACTACCCGACCCTGAACTGGGCGGACATGGGCGCCGTGGGCTGGCTGGTGGATGGCGCCGCAATCGTCAACCAGGTGGTGTTGCAGCGCACCTCCTACGGCCCCTACTCCCGGGCCATGGTGCGGATCTGCAAGGAAGAGAGCTTCCACCAGCGCCAGGGCTACGAAATCCTCCTGACCATGATGCGCGAAGGCAACCAGGCGCAAAAAGACATGGTCCAGGACGCCATCAACCGCCTGTGGTGGCCGGCCCTGATGATGTTCGGCCCGAGTGACGAACACTCGCCCAACAGTGCCCAGTCCATGGCCTGGAAGATCAAGCGCCAAAGCAACGACGAGCTGCGCCAACGCTTCATCGACCAGACCATCCCGCAGCTTGAACTGCTGGGTTGCACCTGCCCCGATCCGGACCTTGAGTGGAACGCCGAGCGCGGCCACTACGACTTCGGTGACATCCAGTGGGACGAATTCTACGAAGTGCTCAAGGGCAATGGCCCGTGCAACCAGGAACGCCTCGCCACCCGGCGCAAGGCCATCGAGGACGGAGCCTGGGTCCGCGCAGCCGCGGTCGCTCATGCCCGCAAGAAAACCAATAAAAACGCCGCCTGATTCGCCCAACCGCGATCCAACGCCTGATGTGGAGACACCCTGATGTCTGAATGGACCCTGTTCGAAGTCTTCGTGCGCAGCAAGCACGGCCTCAACCACAAACACGTCGGCAGCGTGCATGCCGCCGACAACACCATGGCCATCGAGAACGCCCGTGACCTCTACACCCGCCGCAGCGAAGGCGTGAGCCTATGGGTGGTGCCTTCGGCGCTGATCGTCGCCTCGTCCCCGGACGACAAGGACCCGCTGTTCGATCCCGCCGACGACAAGGTCTATCGCCACGCCAGCTTTTACGAGCTGCCGCCTGAAGTCGGACACATGTGAGGCCGACCATGACCATTCAAACCGATCTGCTCCCTTACCTGCTGCGCCTCGGCGACAGCGCCCTGATCCAGGGCCAGCGCCTGTGCCAATGGTGCGGCCGCGCGCCGGCCCTGGAAGAAGAACTGGGCCTGATGAACGTCGGCCTCGACCTGGTGGGCCAGGCCCGCAACTGGCTGGACTACGCTGCAGAACTGCTGGATGACGGCCGCGATGCCGACCGCCTGGCATTCCATCGCGATGAGCGCGCCTACCGCAACCTGCTGCTGGTGGAACAGCCCAACGGCGATTTCGCCGTGACCATGCTCAAGCAGTTCCTGTATGACGCCTGGCACCTGCAAGTGCTCAAGGGCCTGAGCACAAGCGGTGACGAGCGCATCGCCGGGATCGCCGCCAAAGCCGTCAAGGAAGTCACCTATCACTTGCGCCGCTCCGCAGAATGGGTCGAGCGCCTGGGCGACGGCACCGAGGAAAGCCACCAGCGCATGCTCGATGCCATCCCCTTGCTGTGGCGTTTTACCGTCGAGCTGAGCAGCGCTGACGACAGCGAAAATCGCCTGCACCAGGCCGGCCTGATCCCCGAAACCGCAGCAGTCGCCGCTGCCTGGCAGGCGCAAGTGGCCGAGACATTTGCCAACGCCACCCTGCCCCTGCCCGCCGCCGCCAGTTACTTCTACCTTGACGCCCGTCGCGGCCTGCACAGCGAACACCTGGGCATTCTGCTGGCAGAAATGCAGTCCCTGCCGCGAGCCTACCCCGATGCGACCTGGTGAGCTGATCGCCAGCGACCAGGGCGCCCGCGCGGTATACGCCGGCGACCTGGAAGCTGCCTGGGCGACCCTGAATCAGGTCATGGATCCGGAAGTGCCGGTGGTCAGCGTGGTCGACCTGGGCATCGTCCGCGACCTGGACTGGCGCGACGGTCACTTGCACGTGGTGGTGACCCCGACCTACTCCGGCTGCCCGGCCACCGAGGTGATCGAAAGCGATATCCGTGCCGCCCTGGAGCTCGCCGGATTTCGTGCCCCACAGCTGCAACGCAAGCTGACCCCGGCCTGGAGCACCGACTGGATCACCGAGACTGGCCGCCAGCGCCTGCGGGCCTATGGCATCGCCCCGCCAGAGTCCAGCACCAGTAAACGCAGCCTCCTGGGGCAGAGCCCACACGTGGCCTGTCCACAGTGCGGCAGCGAGCACACCGAGCGCCTCAGCGAGTTCGGCTCAACCGCCTGCAAGGCCCTGTATCGCTGCCGCGACTGCCTAGAGCCGTTCGACTATTTCAAGTGCATCTGAACGGCCGCCGGCCGTGTCAGAGGGAGAGTCACCATGAGTAAATTCCACAGCCTGACGATCAAGGATGTACGCAGCGAAACCCGTGACGCGGTGTCCATCGCCTTCGAGATTCCGCAACACCTGCAGGACAGCTTCCACTTCACCCAGGGCCAGCACCTGGTGATGCGTACCCATATGGACGGCGAAGAAGTGCGCCGTTCCTATTCGATCTGCACCGGGGTCAATGACGGCGAATTGCGCATCGCGATCAAGCGCGTGGCCGGTGGACGCTTCTCGGCCTTCGCCAATGAACAGCTCAAGGCTGGCCAGCAACTGGAAGTGATGCCGCCCGCCGGGCACTTCCACGTTGAACTCGATCCGGCCCACCACGGCCACTACCTGGCAGTCGCCGCTGGCAGCGGCATCACGCCGATCCTGTCGATCATCAAGACCACCCTGGAAACCGAACCCCATAGCCGCGTGACCCTGCTTTACGGCAACCGCTCCAGTTCCAGCGCACTGTTTCGCGAACAGCTCGAAGACCTGAAGAACCGCTACCTGCAACGCCTGAACCTGATCTTCGTATTCAGCCGCGAGCAACAAGACATCGACCTCTACAACGGCCGGATCACTGCTGACAAATGCCAGCAGTTGTTTTCCCGCTGGCTCGACGTCAAGACCCTGGACGCGGCCTTTATTTGCGGTCCACAGGAAATGACCGAAGCGGTACGCGACAGCCTCAAGGCCCAGGGCATGCTGGCCGAGCGCATCCATTTCGAACTGTTCGCCGCCGCCGGCAGCCAACACAAACGTCAAGCCCGTGAGGCCGCGCGGCAGATTGATGCCGCCGTCAGCCAGATCACCGTGATCAGTGACGGCCGCGCCCTGGCCTTCGACCTGCCGCGCAACACCCAGAGCATCCTCGACGCCGGCAATGCCCAGGGTGCCGAGCTGCCCTATTCGTGCCGGGCCGGGGTGTGCTCGACCTGCAAGTGCAAGGTCATCGAAGGCGAGGTGGACATGGACAGCAACCACGCCCTGGAAGACTACGAAGTGGCGGCCGGCTACGTGCTGTCCTGCCAGTCATACCCGGTCAGCGCCAAGGTGGTGTTGGACTTCGACCAACTCTAGACAGCTGCGTGCACAGGCGCCGGCTCACCGGCGCCAGCAAGGCCTACGCCCAAACAATAAAAACAACAGCAAGAGAGCGCCCCCATGACCCCGCAAGAAATAGAACAAATCCGCCTGCACCCGGACTTTATCCAACTGGTACGACGCAAACAGAAGCTCTATTGGTCCCTGACCCTGGCCATGCTGGTGATCTATTACGGCTTCGTGCTGCTGGTGGCGTTCTCCCCCAGCACCCTGGGTCGGTCGCTCAGTGGCGGAGTGACCACGGTCGGCATGCTGGTGGGCGTAGTGATCGTGCTGCTGGCCTTCGCCTTGACCGGCTTTTATGTCTACCGCGCCAACCATGTGATCGACCCGCTGAATGAAAAACTCAAGCAGGAGTGCGCTCAATGAAAGCACTGTCGGCGTTATTCCTGCTGCCCGGCCTGTTGCTCAGCGATCTTGCGCTGGCCGCAGAAGGCAGTGCACGACCGTTGAACTGGAACGCCATCGGCATGTTCCTGGTGTTTGTGCTGTTTACCCTCGGAGTCACGCGCTGGGCCGCCCTGCGCACCCGCTCGGCCAGTGATTTCTACACCGCCGGCGGCGGCATGAGCGGCTTCCAGAACGGCCTGGCGATTGCCGGCGACATGATTTCCGCAGCGTCCTTCCTCGGCATCTCGGCAATGATGTTCCTCAACGGCTACGACGGCCTGCTATATGCCCTGGGGGTGTTGGCCGGCTGGCCGATCATTCTGTTCCTGATCGCCGAGCGCCTGCGCAACTTGGGCAAATACACCTTTGCCGACGTGGTCTCCTACCGCCTGGAGCAGACGCCGGTGCGCCTGACCTCGGCCTTCGGCACCCTGACCGTGGCGCTGATGTACCTGGTGGCGCAGATGGTCGGCGCCGGCAAGCTGATCGAATTGCTGTTCGGTATCAGCTACCTCTATGCAGTGATGCTGGTGGGCGTGCTGATGGTGTTCTACGTGACTTTCGGCGGCATGCTGGCGACCACGTGGGTACAGATCATCAAGGCGGTGATGCTGCTGTTCGGCACCACCTTCATGGCCTTCATGGTGCTCAAGCACTTTGGCTTCAGCATCGAGGCCATGTTCGCCGGGGCCACAGCAGTACACACCAAGGGCACGGCCATCATGGCCCCTGGCGGCTTGCTGTCGAACCCCATCGACGCTATCTCCCTGGGGCTGGGCATGATGTTCGGCACCGCCGGCCTACCGCACATCCTCATGCGTTTCTTCACCGTCAGCGACGCCAAGGAAGCGCGCAAGAGCGTGTTCTACGCCACCGGTTTCATTGGTTACTTCTACCTGCTGCTGATCGTGGTCGGCTTTGGCGCCATCGTCATGGTCGGCACCGAGCCCGAGTACCGCGACGCCAGCGGTGCCATCGTCGGCGGCGCCAACATGATCGCCGTGCACCTGGCACAGGCGGTGGGCGGCAACCTGTTTCTCGGTTTCATCTCGGCGGTGGCCTTCGCCACCATCCTCGCGGTAGTGGCCGGGCTGGCCTTGTCCGGCGCGTCGGCGGTGTCCCACGACCTGTATGCCTGTGTGATTCGCAAAGGCCAGGCCACGGAAAAACAGGAAATCCGCGTCTCGCGGATCGCCACTCTGTGCATTGGTGTGCTGGCGATCATCCTCGGCCTGCTGTTCGAGTCGCAGAACATTGCCTTCCTTTCCGGGCTGGTACTGGCGATTGCCGCTTCGGTCAACTTCCCGGTGCTGTTCCTGTCGATGTTCTGGAAAGGCCTGACCACCCGTGGTGCCGTCAGCGGCAGCATGGCCGGGCTGGTCTCGGCGATTGTCCTGCTGGTGCTCAGCCCCGCGGTGTGGGTCAACGTCCTGCACCACGAACACGCACTGTTCCCTTACTCCAACCCGGCCCTGTTCTCCATGAGCCTGGCATTTGCCTGTGCCTGGCTGTTCTCGGTCACCGACCGTTCGGCTCGGGCAGATCTGGAACGCGGGCGCTACCTGGCGCAGTTCATCCGCTCCATGACCGGGATCGGCGCTTCCAGCGCCAGCAAACACTGACATTGGCTTGATAACAGGGAATAAAAATAATGCACCCCGTTTACCTCAATGCGCGCAAAGCTCCGCTGTACCTGCTGACGGCCGCCAGTCTGCCGCTGTTCGCCCCACCGGCCCTGGCCGACTTTGTCAGTGACAGCAGCGCGCGCCTGGAAATGCGCAATCACTACATCAACCGCGACTTCCGCCAACACAACGCGGCGCAGTCCAAGGCCGAGGAATGGGCCCAGGGCTTTACCGCGCGCATCACCTCCGGATTCACCGAAGGCACCTTCGGTTTCGGCCTGGATGCCCTCGGCGAATTGGGGCTCAAGCTTGATTCCAGCCCCGACCGCCGTGGCACTGGGCTGCTGCCATATGGGCGCGACAGCCATGAACCGGCGGACCAGTTCAGCGAGCTGGGCCTGACCGGCAAGGTCCGCGTGGCCGACAGCGTGCTGAAAATCGGCACCCTGCAACCTTTGCTGCCGGTGGTCACCTACAACGATACTCGCCTGTTGGGCTCGACCTTCCAGGGCGGCCTGCTGACCAGCCAGGACATTCGCGACCTGACCCTGAATGCCGGGCGCCTGACCAAGACCAACCTGCGTGACTCATCGAGCAACGATGACATCGGCTACGGCGCCGCCACCAGCGATCACTTCGACTTCGCCGGCGGCAGCTACGCCTTCAACCCGCAACTGAGCCTGAGCTACTACTACGCCAAGCTGGACCAGATCTATCGCCAGCAATTTGTCGGCCTGCTGCACACCCAGCCCCTGGGCAACGGCTTCAGCCTGCGCAGCGACCTGCGTTACTTCGACAGTCGCGGCGACGGCATCGAGCGCGCCGGGCGCATCGACAACCGCAACTTCAACAGCATGTTCACCCTGGCTCATGGCGCCCATAAAGTCAGCGCCACCTGGCAGCAACTGTCCGGCGACAGTGCCTTTCCGTTCCTTAACGGCGGCGACCCGTACGTGGTCAACCTGGTGACCTACAACACCTACACCCGGGCTGACGAGGACTCCTGGCAACTGCGCTACGACTACAACTTCGCCGCCCTCGGCGTGCCCGGCCTGAGCTTCATGACCCGCTACACCGACGGCCGCCACGCCAAGGCCGGCGCCGTGGACAACGGCCGCGAGTGGGAACGCGACACCGACATCACCTACGTGATCCAGAGCGGAGTGCTCAAGGACGTCAGCCTGCGCTGGCGCAACGTGACCTTTCGCTCGGGCAACGGCCTGACCACCGCCCTGGATGAGAACCGCCTGATCGTCGGTTACACCCTGGCCCTTTGGTAAACCCCAACCGGCGCCGAACGGGCGCCGGCCGTTTTTTTCTTCCGGAGCAATCGTGATGACTCACGCCCCTACGCTGCAAAGCTTCATCGCCGGTCGCTGGATTGGCCAACACGCTGCCCAGGTCCTGCGCAGCGCGATTGACGGCCACGAACTGGCGCGCACCCACGAAGAACGCCCGGACTTTGCCGAAGCTGTCGAGCACGCTCGGCGCCAGGGTGTCGCGGCGCTGATGGCGCTGGATTTCCAGCAACGGGCGCAACGGCTCAAGGCCCTGGCCCTGTACCTCAGCGAGCGCAAGGAACAGCTGTACGCCCTGTCCCACCACAGCGGCGCGACCCGGGCCGACAGCTGGATCGATATCGAGGGCGGCAACAGCACCCTGTTCACCTACTCCGGCCTGGGTTCCAGGGAACTGCCCTCGGGCAACATCGTCCACGAAGGCCCGGCGCTGTCACTGAGTAAACTGGGAAGCTTCGCCGGTACCCATATCCTGGTGCCCCGGGGTGGCCTGGCGGTGCACATCAACGCCTTCAACTTCCCGATCTGGGGCATGTTGGAAAAGTTCGCTCCCAGCTTCCTCGCCGGTATGCCGTGCATCGTCAAGCCCGCCAGCTCCACCAGCTACCTGACGCAAGCCGTGGTACGCCTGATGGATGAGTCGGGCCTGCTGCCTGCCGGCGCCCTGCAATTGGTGATCGGTGGCACCGGCGACCTGCTGGACCGGCTGCAAGGCCAGGATGTGGTGACCTTCACCGGTTCGGCCGATACCGCCGCCAAGCTGCGGGTCAACCC
Organism: Pseudomonas sp. Fl5BN2; assembly: GCF_009908205.1. NCBI lineage: Bacteria > Pseudomonadati > Pseudomonadota > Gammaproteobacteria > Pseudomonadales > Pseudomonadaceae > Pseudomonas > Pseudomonas sp. Fl5BN2. Next base: position 179,759 of record NZ_JAAARL010000004.1, read on the forward strand.
CAACCTGATCCGCCATTCGGTGCCGTTCAACGCCGAGGCCGACTCGCTGAACTGCGCCATCCTCGCCCCGGACGTGAGCCCGGACGATGAGGAGTTCGAACTGTTCATCAAGGAAGTCGCTCGGGAAATGACGGTCAAGGCCGGCCAGAAATGCACCGCGATCCGCCGCGCCATCGTTCCGGCCAAACACATCGATGCCGTGGCCGAACGCCTGCGCGCACGCCTGGCCAAGGTGGTGGTCGGCGACCCATCGGTGGAAGGGGTGCGCATGGGCCCACTGGCTTCCCACGACCAGCAACGTGACGTCACCGAGCGCCTGGAGAGCCTGCTGCGCAGCAGCGACCTACTGTTTGGCGCCAAGGACGGCTTTGCGCCGCGTGGCGAAAACGTCAACCAGGGCGCATTTTTCGCCCCGACCCTGCTGCGTGCCCGCGATCCCCATGCCGAAGGCGGTGCTCACGACATCGAGGCATTCGGCCCGGTCAGCACCCTGATGACCTACGACGATCTGGATGAAGCGCTGGTCCTGGCCGCGCGCGGCAAAGGCAGCCTGGTGGCCAGCCTGGTCACCAAGGACCCACGCATCGCGGCCCGGGCGATCCCTGTCGCAGCGGCCTGGCACGGGCGCCTGCTGGTGCTGGACCGCGAGTCTGCCGCCGAGTCCACCGGCCACGGCTCGCCCCTGCCACAACTGAAACACGGCGGCCCGGGCCGGGCCGGTGGTGGCGAAGAGCTGGGCGGCCTGCGCGCGGTGAAACACTACCTGCAACGGGCCGCGATCCAGGGTTCGCCGAGCATGCTGGCAGCTGTCACTGGGGAATACGTGCGCGGCGCCAAAGTGATCGAGACCGAGGTCCATCCGTTCCGCCGTTACTTCCAGGACTTGCAGATCGGCGAATCGCTGCTGACCCATCGGCGCACAGTCACCGAAGCCGACTTGGTGAACTTCGGCTGCCTGTCCGGTGACCACTTCTATATGCACTTCGATGACATCGCGGCCAAGGAATCGCAATTCGGCAAGCGCATCGCCCATGGCTACTTCGTGCTCTCGGCAGCGGCCGGGCTGTTCGTCTCGCCAGCGCCCGGCCCGGTGCTGGCCAACTACGGCCTGGACACCCTGCGCTTCATCAACCCGGTGGGCATTGGCGACACCATCCAGGCCCGGTTGACCTGCAAGCGCAAGATTGACCAGGGTAAAACCAGTCCCCAGGGCATTCCTCAGGGCGTGGTGGCCTGGGATGTGGAAGTCACCAACCAGTTGGGCGAATTGGTGGCCAGCTACGACATCCTGACCCTGGTGGTCAAACGCGACGACTGAGTCCTTTGCCCCCCACACCTCTCCTAGGAACTGGCTGCCGGCTCCTAGGGGAACCAGAAGATAATTGTGGCAAAAGATTTCATCGTTTCTTGATTCTAAAACCGGCTTGCGGCAAGTTGCGCGCTTCTTACTGCAAAGGAGCAGCCAATGTCCGGTTCAATGGCCCAGGCGTTCGCCCATAATTTTCTCGGCCACTCGCCCCGCTGGTACAAGGCCAGCATTGTCGCCTTCCTGCTGCTCAATCCCCTGCTGTTCTACACCGTCAGCCCGGCGGCGGCCGGCTGGTGCCTGGTAATCGAGTTCATCTTCACCCTGGCCATGGCCCTCAAGTGCTATCCGCTAATGCCCGGCGGCCTGTTGCTGGTGGAGGCCATGCTACTGGGCATGGCCACGCCCCAGGCGCTGTACGACGAACTGGTGCACAACTTCCCGGTGATCCTGCTGCTGATGTTCATGGTGGCCGGTATCTACTTCATGAAGGAGTTGCTGCTGTTCCTGTTCTCCCGGTTGCTGCTGGGGGTGCGTTCCAAGGCGTTGCTGGCGCTGCTGTTCTGCTTTCTGTCGGCATTCCTGTCGGCCTTTCTCGACGCGCTGACCGTCACCGCGGTGATCATCAGCGCCGCTGTGGGTTTCTATTCGGTGTATCACCGGGTGGCCTCCGGCAACGATCCGCGCCAGGACAGCGCCTTTGGTGATGACCAGCAGCTGCCGGCCCTGCATCACGACGACCTGGAGCAGTTCCGTGCGTTCTTGCGCAGCCTGCTGATGCACGGCGCCGTAGGTACGGCCCTGGGTGGTGTGTGCACCCTGGTGGGCGAACCGCAGAACCTATTGATCGGTCATGAAATGGGCTGGCACTTCGTCGACTTCTTCAGCAAGGTGGCGCCGGTGTCGCTGCCGGTACTGGTGGCCGGCCTGGTGACCTGCGTACTGCTGGAGAAACTGCGCTGGTTCGGCTACGGCACTTTGCTGCCGGACAATGTGCGCCAGGTGCTGGCCAACTACGCCGCGGAAGACAACGCCCAGCGCACCTCACGCCAGCGGGCGGCGTTGCTGGTTCAAGGTTTGGCCGCGCTGATCCTGATCGTCGGCCTGGCCCTGCATGTGGCCGAGGTCGGCCTGATCGGCCTGCTGGTGATCGTGCTGATCACCGCCTTCACCGGGATTACCGATGAGCACCGGGTGGGCAACGCCTTCAAGGACGCCATGCCCTTCACCGCGTTGCTGGTGGTGTTCTTTGCCGTGGTGGCAGTGATTCACCAGCAGCAGCTGTTCACTCCATTGATCGAGTGGGTGCTGGCGCTGCCGGCGGATCAACAGCCGGGCATGCTGTTCATCGCCAATGGCCTGTTGTCGGCCATCAGTGACAACGTGTTCGTCGCCACCATCTACATCACCGAAGTGAAGCAGGCCTTTATCTCCGGGCAGATGAGCCGTGAACACTTCGAGACCCTGGCCATCGCCATCAACACCGGCACCAACCTGCCGAGCGTGGCCACACCCAATGGCCAGGCGGCCTTCCTGTTCCTGCTGACCTCAGCGATTGCACCACTGGTGCGCCTGTCCTATGGACGGATGGTCTGGATGGCCCTGCCTTACACCGTGGTGATGGGGTTGCTGGGCTGGTATGCGGTGAGTTACTGGCTGTAAGGACCCAGCGGCCGGCGAAGGCTGCGCCCGATGGGGCAGCCCTTGATGGCGAGAGGGCTTCGGCAGGCCCGGTTAGCGCAGCCTGCGTCAGCGCTGGAGGATGTAACGCTCGATCGCCTCGGCGGCGCCGTCTTCCAGGTTGCTGCCGGTGATCACATCGGCCTGGCGCTTGACCTGTTCCTCCGCCTGGCCCATGGCAATCGACAAACCGGCACGCTGGAACATCGCCGGGTCATTGCCGCCATCCCCCAGGGCCGCCGTGCGCTCCAGGGACACCCCCAGGTGCTTGGCCAGGGTTACCAGGGCCTGGCCCTTGTCCGCCTGCAACGCGGTGACATCAAGGAAGCGTGGTTGCGAACGGGAGGCCTGGGCCTGCCCAGAAGTCCGCGCCTGCAGCCGGGTTTCCAGCGCCATCAACAACCGATGGTCATTGCTGGCGGCCACAATCTTGTCGATGCGCGGCAGGTACTCGTCGAAACTGCCCACCACTTTCGGCGCATACCCCAGTGCCTGACGCTCAAGGGGCATCAACGGCCCGTCGAGGTCGCGCAGTAGCCATTGATCGTCGGCAAACACCCAGGTTTCGATACCCGGTTGCGCTTCGAACAACAGCAAGGCAGTGACTGCCGCTGCCACAGGCACGTGGTGGCGAACCAGGCAGCTGCCATCGGGGTTGACGATGCTGCCCCCGTTGAAGCCCACGGTGGGCAAGTCCACACCCAGTGCCTCGATCTGCTGCAACATGGCCCGGGGCGGACGCCCGCTGGCCAGGCTGAAAGCTACACCGGCGTCGCGCAAGGCCCGGACCGCGTCGAGGGTACGCGGGCTCAAGCTGTGATCCGGCCGCAGCAGCGTGCCGTCCAAGTCGCTCAGCAGAAATTCGATGGGGCGCGCCTTCACGCCACTCATCCGAGGGTGTGCCAGACGCGGCCGTCCCGGGCCAGCAACTCATCACCCGCGGCCGGACCATCCTCGCCCGCAGGGTAACTCTGCAAGGCTGCGTCCTGCTTCCAGGCGTCGAGAAAGGGTTGCACCGCACGCCAGCCGTTCTCGATGTTGTCCGCTCGCTGAAACAGCGTCTGGTCACCGATCAGGCAGTCGTAGATCAGGGTTTCGTAACCGGTGGACGGCTGCATTTCGAAGAAGTCGCGGTAGGCGAAGCCCAGTTCGATGTTGGCCATGTCGAGGCTCGGCCCGGGTTTTTTCGCCAGCAGGTCGAACCACATGCCTTCGTTGGGTTGAATCTGGATCCGCAGGTAGGTCGGCGACAGGCGCTCGACCTCGGTATTGCGAAATTGCGCGTAAGGCGCCGGCTTGAAGCAGATGACGATCTCGGTGTCGCGCACACTCATGCGCTTGCCGGTGCGCAGGTAGAACGGCACCCCAACCCAGCGCCAGTTATCGATCATCACCTTCAAGGCGACATAGGTTTCGGTGTGGCTGTCCGGTGCCACGTTGGCCTCCTCGCGGTAACCCGCCAGGGTTTTACCGGCCACTTCACCGGCACTGTATTGGCCACGTACCGAGTTGGTCCGGGCCTCTTCCATGGACCAGGGACGGATCGCCCCCACGACCTTGGCCTTCTCGCCACGCACCGCATCGGCGCCAAAGGCCGCGGGCGGTTCCATGGCCACCATCGCCAGTAACTGGAACAGATGGTTGGGCACCATGTCGCGCAGGGCGCCGGTGTGTTCATAAAAGCTGCCACGGGTTTGGACCCCGACGGTTTCCGCCGCGGTGATCTGCACGTGGTCGATGTAATGGTTGTTCCAGAACGCCTCGAACAGGCTGTTGGAAAAACGGCTGACCAGAATGTTCTGGACGGTTTCCTTGCCCAGGTAATGGTCGATGCGATAGATCTGCTTTTCGCTCATCACCTTGAGCAGGCAGGCGTTGAGGGCTTCGGCGGTCTGCAGGTCGGAGCCGAAGGGCTTCTCGATCACCACCCGGCGAAACGTCTCCGGCCCTTCCTTGAGCAGCCCCGAAGTCGCGAGGCGCTGCACCACTTCACTGAAGAAGCGCGGCGCGGTGGCCAGGTAGAACACCGCATTGCCAGTGCCGCTGGCGGCAATCCGGGCCGCCAGCTCAACGTAGGTGGCGTCATCGAGGAAGTCGCCCTGGACATAGCTGATCCCACGGGTCAGCCGGGCCCAGACAGCGGCGTCCACAGACGCCCCCTGCCCTTGTTTGTTAAGTACTTCATCGCGAAGGAAGTCTTCCAGCAGGGTGGCGAACTCAGCGTCGCTCACTGCGTTGTGGTCGACGCCGACAATCCGCAATCCCTCATCCAGCAAGCCGTCACGGCTCAGGTTGTACAGCGCGGGGGTCAACAGGCGCTTGACCAGATCACCGCGGGCACCGAACAGGAATAGCGTGGTCGGCGGCGCCGGCAACGCCTTGGACTTCTTTCGCGTTGAGGTCATTTCTTCCCAGTCTCCACATGGCCGCCAAAGCCGAAGCGCATGGCCGACAGCACTTTGTCGCCGTAGGTACCTTGGCCGCGCGAACGGTAGCGGGAGAACAACGAGTTGGACAGCACCGGAACCGGCACCGATTGCTCCATGGCGGCCTCGATGGTCCAGCGGCCTTCACCGCTATCGGCCACGGAGCCGGAGAAACCGTCAAGTTTCGGGTCGCTGGCCAGGGCGTCGGCAGTCAGGTCCAGCAACCACGAGGACACCACGCTGCCACGGCGCCAGACTTCGGCGATGTCGCCCACGTTGAGGTCAAAACGCTGGTCTTCCGGAAGGTTTTCCGAAGACTTGGTCTTGAGGATGTCGAAGCCCTCGGCGAAGGCCTGCATCATTCCGTACTCGATGCCGTTGTGGATCATCTTGACGAAGTGCCCGGAACCGGCGGGACCCGCATGGATATAGCCGCGCTCGGCACGGTCATCGGTAGCCACCCGATCCTTGGTCCGCGCAATCGAACCCAGGCCCGGGGCCAGAGCGCTGAACAAAGGATCCAGGCGCAGCACTTCATCGGCATCGCCGCCGATCATCATGCAGTAGCCGCGTTCCAGGCCCCAGACGCCGCCGGAGGTGCCGACGTCGATGTACTTCAGGCCCTTTTGCGCCAGGTCCCGAGCGCGACGGATATCGTCCTTGTAGTAGGTGTTGCCGCCGTCGATGATCACGTCGCCCGGGGCCAGCAACTGGCTCAGGGTGTCGATGGTTTCTTCGGTAGGTGCGCCGGCGGGCAGCATGACCCAGACCGCGCGCGGTTGTTCCAGGCCGGCTACCAGCGCTGGCAGGTCGGCGACGCCCTTGGCGCCTTCTGCGGCCAGGGTGCTGACAAAGTCGCTGTTGCGGTCAAAGACTACGGTTTCGTGCCCATTGAGCATCAAGCGCCGTGCAATGTTGCCGCCCATGCGGCCCAGTCCAATAATCCCCAGTTGCATGTGCTGATGCTCCTACTGCAAAAAATTCAAATCAAAAATGTGTAGCCCATGGGGCCGGGTGAAACTTCAAGGTGCGCAACTATACAAGGCAAAAAGCCCCAAGACAGCGCAATCTTCAGACATAAAGCGACTTTCTGTAGCGACCTGCAGCCAACACGGCCTGCAAAGGCCCCACTCAATACCCCGTCCGACACGGCCTTATTGAGGATTAGTCCCAACACTCTGGACGAAGTTTCCAAATCCTTGGGTGGATAACGACGTAAATCACTTGGAAGGCACAAAGACCCCGAAAAATAAAAAGTTCCCTTTGCCAAAAAAAGAAATAAAATTGCCGCCGATAATGCTTTGCGCAAGGAATGCGGACAACGAAGCATAGTTGAGACACGCCATTTGCGAGGTGAGCAATGGGCACCGTACTACCAGCACGACCTGCACAAACCCTGTACGTCACCATCCGCCGTGACGAACTGCGTCAACTCAAAGACCAGCGCGATCAGTTGCAACAGGAACTTGCCCAGCTGCGCCTGCAACTGCAGCACCAGGAGCAAGCGCAAGCGCTGCACCTTTCCTCCGCGAGCTGAGACTCGAACGTCGAGCGCAGGCCTGCCCTGCGTTCATCTGCAACCGCCCGTTGTTGCATGCCATGACGTCTTCAGCGCAATGGTTGCCAGCCCCTGTTGAACGCCGGGCAGCGCACCGCTGAACCCACAAAAATCCAACGCATCTGTCACAAAGTTTTCACACTTGCCTATCGATACTCCAGGCCATTGTGGCCGTTTTGTTACACAAGGACGGCCTTCATGAGCGACGCCCAGCCGGCGCGCAATGATCATGGATTCCTGGGGAGCGCTGAATGGCATTGTTCAAACGCAGTGGTACATCTGCGAAAGGTTTTGACTGGATGGGACTGCTCTGGCTGTTCCTGTTCTTCTGGTATTTCTCGGGCATCACCCAGCTGCTGATCCAGCTCACCGACACCTCCGGATTCACCGGCTTTCGCCAGGCGTTCTTCATGAGTGCCATCTGGCTCGCGCCGATGCTGCTGTTCCCGGCACGCACCAAAGTCATGGCCGCGGTAATCGGCGTAGTGCTCTGGGCCTGTTCCATGGCCAGCCTGGGCTACTTCTTCGTCTATCAGCAAGAGTTCTCGCAAAGCGTCATCTTCATCATGTTCGAGTCCAACCCCTCGGAAGCCGGTGAATACCTGACCCAGTACTTTGCCTGGTGGATGCTGCTGGCGTTCATTGCCCACACCGCATTCGCAATCTTCCTCTGGAGCCGCCTGCGCCCGGTCTACTTGCCTCGGGCCCAGGGCCTGATCGCCGCTACGGCGATCCTGCTGGTGATTGTCGGCTACCCGCTGGTCAAGCAGATCTCCCGCGCCGACACCGTTGCCCTTGGCCTGGAAAAATTCGAAACCCGGATCGAGCCCGCCGTGCCCTGGCAGATGCTGGTTGCCTACCGCCGCTACCGTGAGCAACTGGACGGCATGCAAGGCATGCTCGACAGTGTCAGCAAGATCCCGCCACTGACCAACCTCAAGGACAGCATGGCTGGCCAGCCGGCGACCCTGGTGCTGGTGATCGGCGAGTCGACCAACCGGCAGCGCATGAGCCTCTACGGCTACCCGCGCCAGACCACCCCGGAGCTGGACAAGCTCAAAGACCAGTTGGCGGTCTTCAACAACGTCATCACCCCACGCCCCTACACCATCGAGGCGTTGCAGCAGGTACTGACCTTCGCCGACGAAGAAAACCCCGACCTGTACCTCAAGACGCCGTCGCTGGTCAGCGTAATGAAGCAAGCGGGCTACAAGACCTACTGGATCACCAACCAGCAGACCATGACCAAGCGCAACACCATGCTCACCACCTTCTCCGAGCAGGCGGATCAGCAGGTGTACCTGAACAACAACCGCAACCAGAACGCCCGCCAGTACGACGGCGACGTGCTCGAGCCCTTCACCAAGGCCCTGGCCGACAGCGCGCCACGCAAGTTCATCGTGGTGCACCTGCTGGGCACTCACATGAGCTACCAGTACCGCTACCCGCCAAGCTTCGACAAGTTCACCGATCGCCAGGGCGTACCAGCCGGCGTGCGCGACGATCAGGTACCCACTTACAACAGCTACGACAACGCCGTCCTGTACAACGACTTTGTAGTTTCCAGCCTGATCAAGGACTACGCCAAGACCGACCCCAACGGCTTCCTGCTGTATCTGTCGGACCACGGCGAGGACGTCTTCGATTCCGTCGGGCACGACACCCTGGGACGCAACGAAGCCAAGCCGACAGCGCCGATGTACACCATCCCGTTCATGGCCTGGGCCTCGCCAAAGTGGCGGGAAACCCATGATTGGAGCTTTGCTTCCGACCTCAGTCGGCCTTACAGCAGTTCGCAGTTGATACACACCTGGGCGGACCTGGCGGGCCTGAGCTTCAATGAGCTGGACCCGAGCCGCAGCCTGGTCAACGACAGCTTCAAGGCGCGGCCGCTGCTGATCGGCGACCCTTACTCGCGCCAGAGCAAGGCACTGATCGACTTCAGCTTAATGAAACCCAAACCGCCTGCCGACGCCGCGGTGGTGCAGCAGTAAGATCTACCTCGGGGGCCGCAATGGCCCCCGACTCGTTCTGCATCCCCCTTCCCCTCCTCATGGCAGCCCGCTTGCTGGCGAACCGGTGCCAGCGCCTTGCTGCGCAGTCAAAGCCACTGCGCAAGCAGAAAACTCCACCCGGCAGTTCGTGCAAAAATGTCGTGCCGACACATGATGTCAAAAATGTAATCTTCGATTCAGGCTGACGTTAACCCTCAGTTAATAGACTTCGGTGAAACTTTGCTCCTCACTTGTTGAGCAGTGACGAAGCAAGTACCGAACACTCTTAAGCAGGAAACGCAGCATGAAACTTTCAACTCTTGTACTCAGTGGCTTGATCCTGGCGGGCTCCAGCGCCGCCTTTGCCGAAGGCGGTTCCGAACGTGTGCAACAGTTTTACGAGAACTTCCGTGTCAGCCAACAACAGGTTCACGGCGATAAAACCGAGAACACCGCACAGGCTGACAAGCAGAAACCCGTCTCGCCATATTCCGCATCGGACGCCAAGCAAAAACAGCCTGACGCCTGATCCCGCGATTTAAGCAAGTCCCACTCTGAACACTGTGCTCCTTTGGCAGAGATGGATGTTTGGCGCCCTTGCGGGCGCCTTTTTTTAATACTTCCCAGCAGCATTCTTTCAAGCCGATGACCAAGACATTACAACTCTGTCATTCACGGCCTTGGCTATTTCAGTTCAATTAACATGCCGCAGCGTGACAGCATTCAAAACATGAGCCTCACGACTTCCTGGCATGCCCCCTTGCCTGAAAACAGCCGCTACCGGTGGTACCCCCAGCAGCTCGCCGACTATCGGAAGTCTTCTAATTATTTGAATTATTTAAGTTAATTTATTGACCCTGTAGCTACTTCAGGCTTCAGCATCGAGTCATTGGATCCCCCCTGACGATTTTCAAGAGGACATGACAATGCGCATTCTGGTGATTGAAGATGAGCCGAAAACCGCGGACTACCTGCACCAGGGATTGACCGAAAGTGGTTATATCGTCGACCGCGCCAACAATGGCGTGGATGGATTGCACCTGGTTGAACAGCAGCCCTACGAATTGGTGATTCTGGATATCAACCTGCCCGGCAAGGATGGCTGGCAAGTATTGGAACATATGCACCGGCAACATCCCGCGCGGGTCATGATGCTCACCGCTCGAGGACGCCTGGAAGACAAGGTCAAGGGACTGGATATGGGCGCAGATGATTATCTGGTCAAGCCTTTTCAATTTCCCGAGTTGCTGGCCCGAGTCCGCACCTTGATGCGCCGTAGTGAGCCCGTAGCCCAACCGCAAGTCTTGCAAGTTGCCGACTTGCAACTTGATCCGCGGCGTCACCGGGCCTATCGCGGTGACCGGCGTATTGACCTGACCACCAAGGAGTTCACCCTGCTGCATGTATTGATGCGCCACTCGGGGGAGGTGCTGACCCGCACGCAAATCATTTCCCTGGTCTGGGACATGAACTTCGATTGCGACACCAATGTGGTGGAAGTTTCCATTAGTCGCTTACGGGCAAAGATCGATGACGCCAGCGAAGTCAAACTGATCCACACCCTGCGTGGCGTCGGTTATGTGCTGGAAGTACGCCAATGAATTCGCGCCCTCCGCCAGCCCCCAATAACAGCCTGTCGATGCGCCTGGGGCTGACCGTCAGCCTGATGGGCGCAGCACTGGTGCTGCTGCTGGCGACCCTGGCCTACCTGGCCCTGAACCACGAGTTGGACAACCTGGCGCGCAAGGGCCTGGAGAGCAAGCTGGAGCAGATCCAGCACAGCCTCACCAGCGACCTCAAGAGCAGCGATCTAGCGGCCCGCCCTCATTCCCTGCTGGACCTGGTGATGGGCCACGACAACCTGCAACTGAGTATCCTGGGCAACGACCCGCAAGCCGAACCCTTGCTGAATGTCGGCGGCAGCGACCAGCAGCCCCTGCCCGAAGCCCTGCGGGCAACGGCCGCAGACGGCTACTTCGATTGGCGCGACAGTCGCGGCGAGCAACTGCTCAGCGCCTCGCGACAAATGAACCTGCGCAATGGCGAACAGGTACAGGTGGTGCTGAGCCTGGACCGCAGCAACGATCAAGCACTGCTCAGCGCCTACCTGCGCTCCACGGTCATCGCCTTGCCGCTGTTGCTGCTGTTGATCGGCATCGGCGCCTGGTGGCTGGTGCAACGGGGCCTGCTGCCCCTGCAGCAGTTCACCCGGGTCGCCGCGAAAGTCACCACCCAGGACCTGACCCATCGCCTGAACCTGGACAAGCTGCCCCGGGAATTGGCGGAATTGGGCCAGGGCATCAATGTCATGCTGCACCGCCTGGATGGCGGCGTGCAGCGGCTGTCGCAATTCTCCGACGACCTGGCCCATGAACTGCGCTCGCCCATCAGTAACCTGATGGGCAAGGCCCAGGTGACCCTGTCCCGGGAGCGCCCCCCGGAGGAATACAAGGGGGTGCTGGAAGCCAGCATCGAAGAACTGGAGCGGGTCACGCGGATCGTCGCCGACATGCTGTTCCTCGCCCAGGTCAGCCAGCCCGCATCCCAGGCCCGCTTCACCCGGGTGTCACTGGGAGAAGAAGCGCGCCGAGTCATGGACCTGTTTGCCCTGAGCGCCGAGGACAAGCAGCTCGAACTGCAGCTGAGGGGGGACGCCTGGGTCCTTGGCGATCGCCTGATGATCCAGCGGGCCATCTCCAACCTGCTGTCCAATGCCATCCGTCACAGCCCGCCCCGGGGTCGGGTCAGCCTGCGAGTCGAGCACCAGTTGCAGAATGTGAGCCTCAGTGTGAGCAATCCCGGGCCGGGCATCGCCGATTGCCACCTGCCCCACCTGTTCGAGCGTTTCTATCGGGTCGACAGCAGCCGCACCCGGGCCGAAGGCGGCACTGGGCTGGGACTGGCGATTGTCCGCTCGATCATGAGCCTGCATCAGGGACGAGCCGAGGCCAGCAGCGTCGTGGACGAACTGACCGAGTTTTGCCTGGTGTTCCCCAAGCTCGACCCGGCGCTGCATGACAGCTAGGCCAGCCAGGCCCCCAGCGCCGCTCCCAGCAGCACCAGGGCCCAAGGCGGCACCCGGCCACTGCGCAGCAGCGCCCAGGCCAGCAGCACCGCCGCCAGTTCCAGGGGGCCGGTCACGCTGCTGCTCCACAGCGGCTGATACAGCGCCGCCGCGAGCAAACCGACCACCGCCGCATTGACCCCGGCCAGTGCGGCCTGAATACCCTGGCGATGGCGCAGGACCTGCCAAAAAGGCACCACCCCGATCACCAGCAGCAGCCCCGGCAGAAAAATCGCCAGCAGGCAGACCAGCGCCCCCGTCCAGCCATCAATGGCGGCGCCAAGAAAAGCCGCAACGCTGAACAATGGCCCCGGCACCGCCTGGGCACTGGCATAACCGGCCAGAAACAGCTGGCTGCTGACCCAACCCGGCTCCACCACCTGAGCCTGTAACAGTGGCAGCACCACATGACCGCCGCCAAACACCAGGGCGCCGACCCGATAGAAACCATCGAACAGGCTTAACAGCTGGCTTGGCCAGAGCAGCGCCAGCCCGGGCAAAAGCACCAGTAACAGCAACGCCAGGCTCAGCGCCACAATCCCCTGGCGACGATTTGAGCCCGAAGCCCGGACTTCGATCTGCGCCTCGAACACCGGCTTGATCAGCAGCGCTCCCAACAGCGCCGCCAGCACCATCACCGCCAGTTGCACCCCCAGGCCCGGCCAACGCAGCACCAGGACCGCAGCCAGCAACGCGATGACCATCCGCAGCGGACCACGGCACAGACTCCAGGCCATGCCCCACAGGGCTTGGGCCACTACCGCCACGGCTACCAGTTGCAGGCCCTTGAGCGCTCCCGGGGGAACACCGGAGCCCAGTCCCAGGGCCAACAGGGTCAGGGCCAGCGCCGAGGGCAAGGTGAAACCGGCCCAGGCACACAGGGCCCCCGGCACCCCGCCACGAGCCAGGCCCAGGGCGATGCCGACCTGGCTGCTGGCCGGCCCCGGCAGAAACTGGCACAGGGCGACCAGCTCGGCATACGCCGCCTCCCCCAGCCAGTGCCGACGCTGGACGAATGCCTGGCGGAAATACCCCAGGTGCGCCACCGGCCCGCCGAACGAGGTCAGTCCCAGGTGCAGAAACACCAGGAAGATCTGCCAGGGTGTCTCCGTGGCACGCGGGGCCTCTCCAGGGGGTGTGACATCGGGCATTACAAAGCCTTGCTCCAGAACAACATGCGGCCATGGGCGGGGTCGAGCATGGCGCTGGCAAAACCGCAGGCCTGATAGGCCGACTGGGCCTGGGTATTGCCCTCCAGCACTTCCAGGGTGATCTTGCAGCAGCCTCGCTGGCGGGCAATGTCCTCGACTTTTTGCAGCATCCGCTTGCTCAGTCCCTGGCCACGAAAGCTGTCGAGCACCACCACGTCATGGACATTCACCAAGGGCCGGCAGGCAAAGGTGGAGAAACCCTCGAAGCAGTTGACCAGCCCCACCGGCTGGCCACCGGCAAAGGCCAGCACCGTGAACGCCTGGGGTCGCTTGGCCAGTTCCGCCGGCAACTGCCCAAGCAGGTCCGCCGCCAGCGGCTGCCCCCCGCCCATGGGGTCCTGGGCATAGTGATTGAGCAGTACGCCTATGGCCTCGGCATGCACCGGGTTGCTGTAACTGGCTTGCAGAACCACGACATCGGCAACGTCCATGTTCATCCTCGATCAACACATGAAAGTGAGCACTCAGGGCTCAGGCAGCCTGGATTGTAGGCTGAGGGATTTGACCAAACGAAGATTCTTCATCTACTGACCACAGAAAAATCTTAAATAATGCTCAGCGCTCGGATCAACTGGAACGGTTTCCCCCTCAGGCGCCCGGCGCTGGGCCGAAACGTTGCAGTTGCATCTCCTGCAAGCGGCTGAGGGTGCGGCGGAAGGGAAACTCCAGGTAACCCTCGGTGTACAGCTGCGCCATCGGCACTTGCGCTTCCAGATAGAGCGGTACCTTGCGGTCGTAGCATTCATCCACCAGGGCGATGAAGCGCCGTACCGCGTCGTCATGGATCGACAGTTGCGGCAGCTCACGATCCCCCGCCGCCACGCGCTGAACACCGTCCTCGGTGCCACGGGCAATACGCCCCGGGCGTTGCTGGGCACTGAGGTTGGGCACTTCACTGAGGAGAATGGCGCGGAACCGGTCACACAGCGCCATGAAATCCATGGCCGAGAACGGTTGCTCGCACAGATCGGCGAAGCGGCACCAGATCACCGTCTCGGCGGCCTTGACCACGGCCACTGGGCGGTAGCCAAGCAACAGTGGCTCGCTGGACACCGCCTGCCCTGCGCTCAACTGCTCGAACAGCAGCGCCAGGGCACTGGGCTGCCCCTCGGCGCTGAGCCAATAGCGCTGCGCCACAGCGCCGGGGTGCAGGCGGTGATCCTGCTCACCGTCCACCGCCAGCACCTGCATGTGCTCGCGGATGGCGTTGATCGCCGGAACAAAGCGCTCACGGTTGAAGCCGTCGGCATAGAGTTGCTCGGGAGGCTGGTTGGAGGTGCAGACCATGACCACGCCCTGTTCGAACATCACCTGGAACAGGCGGCCGAGAATGATTGCATCACCGATGTCGTTGACGAACAACTCATCGAAACACAGCACCCGCACCTCTTCAGCGAGCTCACGGGCCAGGGCCCGCAGCGGGTCGGCGGTGCCGGTCAGCTGGAACGAACGCTGGTGCACCCAGCCCATGAAGTGGTGAAAGTGCTGGCGTCGCGCCGGCACCCTGAGGCTCTGGTAGAACTGATCCATCAACCAGGTCTTGCCCCGCCCTACCGAGCCCCACAGGTACACGCCCTGCACCGGCGTGCCTCCCTGGTGCAGGGCTTCATGGCAGCGCTGCAAGGCTTGCACCGCCCGTGCCTGCGCTGCATCGGCGACAAAACCATCGTGCTCCAGTGCCTGCTGATAAGCGCTCAAGGGTGAATCGAATGGCATGGCTGGCAGGCCTCCTGGCAAAGAGCCGCAGTATGCCACCCCGCGAGCACGCGCAGTCAGGCAGAACCGCTCAGCGAGAGATATCCAGGCGCGCGATCTTGCCCTGGGCATCAAGGCGAAAGGTGTAGCGCAAGGCCTGGGGGCTGCCGGGAAAATCACCGGAGATCAGATTATCCAGCAGCACCTTGCCCGTGCGCTGCTGAACCCCGACGATCTCCAGCCGGGGCCGCAGGCGGCTCCGGGTGTCGTCCATCCAGCGGGCAATCTCCTGCGGCCCGACGCGGTATTCACGCTCGTCGAAAAGCTGCGCCTGGTCGGCGAAGATCGACGCTACCACTGAACTGTCCCCGGTATTGGTCGCCGCCACATAAGCGATGATGGCCGGGGCCAGCGAAGGGTCGGTAGTGAACATGGAACAAGCTCCTTGCGAGTAGATGAGCGAGCCATGTTAGGACCCCGTCGCGTCATTTCTTGTCAGCAGTGAAACGGCCGCCTGCATCCCCTTGCATGCGCTTGCGCCAGGCCCGTAGCCAATCACTGCGGCGCCCCGGATAGGCCACATCCTGCTCCTCGGCGGCGGCGATGCGATCGGTGCGAAAGGTCCGATAATCTTCACGCAACTCGCACCAGGCAACTATCACCCGGGCCTCGTTGAGAAAGCCCAGGGCCAGGGGCCAGATCAGCCGCTGGCTGGGGGTCTGGTTGACATCGGCATAGTCGATCAGCAGCTTGGCCTGATGACGGATCGCCAGGCGAAACACGTTCAATGACACCGGATTGTCCGGAAAGCCATAACCTGATGGCCCCGGTAACAGCGTGGGATTGCGCAAGGCGTCCTGGGCGGCCGGGGCCAGCACCGCGGCGATCTTGGCCATGGCATCGGCGGCAGCCTTGCTCAACACCTCGTCGCCCCGCTGATCGACGTAGCGCAAGCCAAGGACCACGGCTTCGGTTTCATCGGCATTGAGCATCAGCGGCGGCAAGAACAAACCGCTGCGCAGCACATAGCCAACCCCGGCCTCTCCGTAGATCGGCGCCCCCAGGGAGGTGAGCTCGGCAATGTCGCGGTACAGGGTGCGTTCGGAGACCTCCAGCTCCCGGGCCAATGTTGCAGCAGTGACCGCGCGGCTCTTGCCTCGCAGCATCTGCAACAGGGTGAGTAATCGGCTGGCTCGCGACACCTTGAGTGAACTCCCGGGAAAAACACCGAGGCAGGATACCAGAGGCTCCTGACAGACAATGTCAGGAGGCCTGTCGCAGCCCTAGCCTGGATGCCCCAGGAGATGCGGCGTGCCCAAGGCCGCCAGCGGTTCGGTGAAAGATCATCAAGCCAGGCCCTCCGGACCTGGCGCAACGGCGCAAGCAAACGGCAAAGGTCAGACGTCGACCTTATGCCGGGCCGCGTAGAGACAGAGCATTTCCATGGCCAGGGTGGCGCCCGCCAGGGAGGTGATCTCGGCGTGGTCGTAGGCCGGTGCCACCTCCACCAGGTCCATGCCCACCAGGTTGATCCCGCGCAAGCTGCCGAGAATCTCCAATGCCTGGGTGGTGCTCAAGCCGCCGCAGACCGGGGTGCCGGTCCCCGGGGCGAACGCCGGGTCCAGGCAGTCGATGTCGAAGGTCAGGTACACCGGGTGATCACCGACCCGTTCGCGAATCGCCGCGGCAATCGCCTCGCAGCCAAGCCGATGAACCTGGCGCGCATCCAGCACCTGGAAGCCCTGATGGTCATCGTTGGTGGTGCGCAAGCCGATCTGCACCGAGCGCGCCGGGTCGACCAGCCCCTCCCGGGCGGCGTGCCAGAACATGGTGCCGTGATCGATACGCTGGCCTTCCTCGTCGGGCCAGGTGTCGCTGTGGGCATCGAAGTGAATCAGCGCCAGCGGGCCGTGCCGGCGATGATGGGCCTTGAGCAGCGGGTAGCTGATGAAGTGATCACCGCCCAGGGTCAGCATCGCGCAGCCGGCGTCGAGGATGCGCCGGGCATGGGTCTCGATGCTCTCGGGCACCGATTGCGGGGTGCCGTGATCAAAGGCGCAGTCGCCATAGTCGATCACTGCCAGGTGTTCGAAGGGGTCGAAGGCCCAGGGCCAATGGCGTTCCCAGGCGATGCCAGCGGATGCTGCGCGGATCCCCCGCGGCCCGAAGCGCGCCCCGGGACGGTTGGTGGTGGCGGTGTCGAAGGGCACGCCACTGACCACCAGGTCGACACCTCGCAGGTCACGGCTATAACGCCGACGCATGAAGCTGGTGATGCCGGCGTAGGTGGTTTCGGCCTGGGTGCCGTACAAGCTGTCGCGGGTCAGGGCCTGATCGTTGAGGTCGGCGATATCCATGGGTGTTTCCTCAGGGTTGGCGGCTACGGAAGGTGCTCCAGATACGCGTGCGCTGACGCATGTCCTTGAGGCTCATGCTGCGGTCGGCGTACAGCCGGGCACGCATCTGGGCAGCCGGGTAAATGTCTGGGTCGTTGCGGATCGCTGGGTCAACCAGGGGCGTCGCCGCCTGGTTGGCATTGGCGAAGAACAGGCTGTTGGTCAGGGCCGCCACCGACTCCGGACGCAGCATGAACTCGATGAAGGCTCGGGCCGCCTCGGGGTGCGGGGCATCCTTGGGGATCGCCAGGTTGTCTTGCCAGACCAGGGTGCCGTTCCGGGGAATGCGGTAAGCCACCTCGAACGGCTTGCCGGCCTTGCGCGCCTGGTCAGCGGCCATGCTGGCATCGCCGTTGTAGGTCAGCGCCAGGCACACGCTGCCGTTGGCCAGGTCATTGATCTGTCGGCCGGTGGCCACATAGAGCACTGCAGGCTGCAGCTGCCGCAACAGCGCTTCGGCCTGGGCCAGGTCGTTTTTGTCCGTGCTGTAGGGGTCCTTGCCCAGGTAATGCAGGGCCAGCCCGATGACTTCCTGAGGCGAATCGAGAATGGCAATCCCGCAGTCCTTGAGGCGTTCGGCGTATTGCGGTTTGAACAGCAGGTCCAGGCTGTCCAGCGGCACGTCCGGCAGCCGTTGACGCAGCGCCTCGACGTTGATACCCAAGCCCAGGGTGCCCCAGGTATAGGGCACGCCGTAGCGATTGCCGGGATCGACTGCCGCCAGCTTGCCCAGCAGGTCCGGATCAAGGTTGGCGTAACCCTTGAGGCTGGCGCGGGGGATCTCCCGCAGCGCCCCGGCCGCCAACCCTCGCGCCAGCACGCTGGAAGACGGCACCACCACGTCATAACCGCTGCCACCCGTGAGCAGCTTGGTTTCCAGCACCTCCGGAGCGTCGAAGGTGTCGTAGCGCACCTGAATACCGGTTTCTTCGGTAAACCGCTGCAGGGTCTGCGGGGCCACGTAATCGGCCCAGCTGTAAAGGTTGAGCAGCGGTTCTTCGGCCCGTGACGACGGGGCCATGGCCAATATCGCCAACGGAAGGCACAAGCGCAGCAACGGACACATGACGGGCACCTGCAAGGAGGAAGTAGCGGCAGCTTGCCCGGATGGTTACATTACAAAAATACCAAGCTTGTTACGCTGACATTCACCAGGAGTAATGTTTGATGCTGGGTCAATTGCACGATCTGGACCTGCAGCTGTTACGGCTGTTCGTCAGCGTGGCGCAGTGCGGTGGCTTCAGCGCCGCCCAGGGTGAATTGGGACTGAGCCAGTCCAGCATCAGCCAGCAAATGGCGCGCCTGGAGACCCGTCTCGGCTACCGCCTGTGCAGCCGTGGCAAGGCCGGCTTCAAGCTGACGCCCAAGGGCGAGCAGTTGCTGAGCGCGACCCGCCCGCTGTTCCAATCCATCGAAGTGTTTCGCCATCAGTCCAACGGTGTTGCCGGACGCTTGATCGGCGAGGTGCGCCTGGGGCTGTCCGAAGCCCTGGACCAGTCGGTGTTGCAGAAGGTGGCGGCAGCGATCCGCGACTTTCGCCAGCGCGATGAATCGGTGCGGATCGAGTTGCTCAGTGCCATGCCCGGCGAAATGGAGCGCCTGCTCCTGCAGCAACGCCTGGACCTGGCCATCGGTTACTTCTCAAAGGTCCAGCGGGCCTTTGATTACCGCCGCCTGTTCAGCGAGACCCAGCACCTGTATTGCGCTGTCGGCCATCCATTGTTCAGCGCCGCGGAGCCGGACCTGAGCAGCCTGCAGCATGCCGACCGGGTCGACCATCCTTATCGTTTCCTCGGTCCGGACGAGCCGTTCCAGGGCCAGCGTTGCTCGGCCCGAGCCGAACAGGTGGAAGGCACCCTGGCCTTCATCCTCTCTGGACAGCACATCGGCTACCTGCCCAGCCATTTTGCCCGCAACTGGGAGAACGCCGGCCAACTCAAGCCCCTGGGGCAGCCGCAACTGAGTTTCGAGGTGGACTTCTACCTCGCCCGACACCGCGCCCAGGTGCCGGGCGAGGCCCAGCAAGCCTTCGAGGAAGACCTGCTGCGCGCCTTTGTCCCAGACTAAGCGGGGCTCTTGAGGCCTGCATTGACCTTTTCCGCCTGTTTGCCCTTCTGACAGCGGCACCTTTCTGGCATCCTGCGCCTCCTTTTTTCTGACCGGGTCCGCAAGTCTTGTCCGACGTCATGCTTTTGCGGCCCAAGTCCCGTCCACTTTCCGGCGTGTGCCCCCGCTGTACCCACACGCCACTGGCAGGCCTTTTCCCATGACCACACCTGATCGCTCCCCTCCTCGCTACAAGTCTGACCTGATCTACGGCCTCAACGACCGCCCGCACTTCAGTGCCGCAATCTTCGCCGCGCTGCAGCACGTGCTGGCCAGCTTCGTCGGCATCATCAGCCCGACCCTGATCTTCGGCGGCGTCCTCGGCCTTGAGAGTGAACTGCCTTACCTGATCAGCATGGCGCTGTTCGTTTCCGGCCTGGGGACCTTCGTCCAGGCCCGGCGCCTGGGCCCTATCGGCTCTGGCCTGCTGTGCGTGCAAGGCACCAGTTTCTCCTTCATCAGCGTGCTGCTCAGCGCCGGTTTCATGGTCAAGGGCCGTGGCGGCGACACCAACGAGATCCTCTCGACGATCTTCGGCATCTGCTTTGTCGCAGCCTTCATCGAGATGTTCCTCAGCCAGTTCATCGGCAAGCTGCGCAAGCTGATCACCCCGGTGGTGACCGGCACCATCATCACCCTGATGGGCCTGTCGCTGATCAAGGTGGCCGTCACCGACATGGCCGGCGGCTACGGCGCCAGCGACCTCGGAGCAGCGAGCAACCTGGGCCTGGCGGCACTGGTGCTGCTGACCATCGTGGTGCTCAACCGCTTCAATCACCCGATGCTGCGCGTCGGCTCGATCGTCATCGGCCTGACCCTGGGCTTCGTAGTGGCCTGGCTGCTGGGGCGGGTGGACATGGCGGCGTTGCCGGACGTGCCTCTGGTCAGCGTGCCGGTGCCGTTCAAGTACGGTTTCTCCTTTGACCTCATCGCCTTCATTCCCCTGGCGGTGATCTTCCTGATCTCGCCACTGGAAGCCGCCGGCGACCTGACCGCCAACTCGATGATTTCCCAACAGCCAGTCAAGGGCCCGCTGTACATCAAGCGCATCAAGTCCGGCCTGCTGGCGGACGGTTTCAACTCGGCAGTGGCGGCGGTGTTCAACAGTTTGCCAATGGTCACCTTCGCCCAGAACAACGGGGTGATTCAGCTGACCGGCGTGGCCAGCCGCTACGTCGCCTACTTCATTGCCGGGCTGCTGGTCCTGCTGGGGCTGTTCCCGATGATCGGCGCGGTGCTGCAACTGATGCCCAAGCCGGTACTCGGTGGTGCCACCCTGATCATGTTCGGCACCGTGGCGGTGGCCGGGATCAAGATCCTCGCCGAGGCCGGGCTGCACCGGCGCAACGTGCTGATCGTGGCCATTTCCCTAGGCATGGGCCTGGGCGTGGCGGCGGTGCCGGAAGTGCTGCGCGAGCTGCCCAAGGCCCTGCACAACATCTTCGAATCGCCGATCACCGTCGGCGCCATCTGCGCGATCTTCCTGAACATCTTCCTGCCGGAGGAATTTCTCGAGCTGGAAGAGGATGAGTTCGATCCGGAAGCATCGACCCTCAAGGTCATGCAAGACCCGGACATGAGTGCCAAGGCGAACTCCTGAGGCTGCTTGGCGTCTATGCTGCGTGCGGCGCAACATCGGTTGACCGGTGACATCACCGCACTGACTGCATTGCCATACCGCCCAGGTTGATTGCAACCTGGGCCGGCCGCGACAGGGGCGAAGCACCTTCGCCCTGCTCGACTCGCCCTCACTTCTGACAGGTAACCCATGCGCAAACTCATCACCCTGACGCTGCTGTTCCTCAGCCTGAGCGCCTGCGCCCTGCTGCCCAACCGCGATCCCCTGGCGATCAATGTGGTGGGCATCGAGCCGCTGCCGAGCCAGGACCTGGAAATGCGCTTCGCGGTGAAACTGCGCCTGCAGAACCCCAATGAAAACACCATCGACTACAACGGCGTGGCCCTGGACCTGGAGGTCAACGGCCGCCCACTGGCTTCCGGGGTCAGCGACCAGCAGGGCCATATCGGCCGTTATTCCGAAGACATCCTGGTGATCCCGGTGAGCGTCTCGGCCTTCTCCGTGCTACGCCAGACCCTTGGCCTGAGCCAAACCCAGAGTCTCGACAACCTGCCCTACGTATTGCGCGGCAAACTGGCCGGTGGCCTGTTCGGCACCCAACGTTTCATTGATCGCGGGCAGATCAGCCTGAGCAACCCGGGCGCCTGGTAAGGCGACCTCAGAACACCGACCAGCCGATCCGCTGGCTCAGCAGTTCGAGCGCGGCCATGCCCACCAGCGAGTTGCCCGCGGCGTTGAGTTCCGGCGACCACACGCACACCGTGAACTGCCCAGGCACCACCGCGACAATCCCCCCGCCGACACCGCTCTTGCCCGGCAAGCCGACCCGATAGGCGAAATTGCCAGCTTCGTCGTACAGGCCGCTGGTGGCCATGATCGAGTTGACCTGCTGGGTCTGCCGGCGCGTGAGGATCTGCTCGCCGCTGTGCTTGCAAAAGCCGTCGCTGGCCAAAAAGCAGAAGGCCCGGGCCAGGTCGACGCAGCTCATGCGCAAGGCGCAATGGCTGAAATAACTGCGCAGCACCGCCTCGACATCGTTGTGGAAATTACCGAAGGACTGCATCAGGTAGGCCATGGCCGCATTGCGTGCGCGGTGCTGATACTCCGAATCGGCCACCCGGCCATCCACCATCACCTGACTGTTGCCCGACAGGCGCCGGGCGAAATCACGCATGGACAAGGCCGGCGCGGCGAAGCGCGACTGGTTGATGTCGCAGATCACCAGGGCCCCGGCATTGATGAACGGGTTGCGCGGCCGGCCGCGCTCGAACTCCAACTGCACCAGGGAATTGAACGGCTGCCCCGAGGGCTCGTGGCCCAGGCGCTCCCAGATTGCCTCACCGGAATGGCCGATGGCCTGGACCAGGCTGAAGACCTTGGAAATGCTCTGGACCGAGAATGGCGTGTCGGCGTCACCGGCGCTGAACACCTGGCCATCGTTGCCATACACGGCAATCCCCAGCTGGTTGGCCGGCACGTCCGCCAGGGCTGGAATGTAATTGGCGACTCGGCCTTGGCCGATCAGGGGGCGGACTTCATCGAGGATCTGGTTCAACAAGGCTTGCATGGTCTGGCTCATCATCACGGGCCCCGATACGGCGACGGGGCTATGGCTGCTAGACGCGCGCCAGGGCCTGCGCAGCACATGCAGCCGGCCTCGCCGCTCAGAAAACCGAGCGTACAGGCTGATCAAAAACTACAGTTCGCGCTGGCGCGCCCGGGCCACTTTCCGCTGGCCAGCGCAGGCGTGTGCAACGCGGGCGCATGCCCCAAGGCACTCTTCGCCGACAAGCCGGGACCCACAGCGGTGCGAGCGGCAGACCAAGGAATGGAAATACAATTGATTTTCGATCATTTTCAACAATTTAGTAAGCAACAGATCGCTGACTTAGATCACCCTGCATCCTGGCTTAGGCGTTAGAATCGCCTCCGGTTGCGCGACCTTAAACCTGTCATAACCACCTTGGCCCCGCACAGAACCGCTCCACGCATCGTCCCCTGCGCCAGCGCCCGCTGGTGTTTCCACGGGCTACCTGCAGCAGTCGATGCTTTCGCCATGACGGCATTTCCCAATCGGAGTCATGCACTTTTGAGAACCTGGCACACCATCGTCGGCATTCTGCTGATCACCACCTGCACCCTGTTGCTGGAGATCCCCTCGGACACCTGGCTGAGCTCCGCCACCCTGAGCCTGATCCTCGGCAGTGCAGCCCTGGCCTACATGGCCGTGTCCTGCCTGCTGGCCGCCCGCTGGGGTTTTGTCGAGCGCCTGTTCGGCGGCCTCGATCGGGTCTATGAAGTGCATAAATGGCTGGGTATCTGGGCCCTGGTGTTTGCCAGCTATCACATGGTGTTCAAGGCCAACCTCGAGGTATGGAACAGCGTGCCGATCCTCGAATGGTCGAAGTACTGGACGCGCATGGTGCGCCAACTGAGTTACGTGGCCCTGGGCCTGATCGTGCTCCTGGCGCTGAACCGCAACATCCCGTACAGCCAGTGGCGCTGGTGGCACAAACTCTCCGGGCCGCTGTTCGTGATCGTCATCCTGCATTGGCTGAGCTTCAAGTCGCCCATTGCCCTGGACACGCCGTCGGGCATCTGGCTCACCGTGCTCTGTGCCCTGGGCGTGCTCGGCGCCCTGTACAAGCTGCTGCTCTACCCCTTGGTGGCCAAGGCCGGTGAATACCAGGTCAGCGCAGTCAAGGTGGAAAAGAGCTCCCTGCACCTGGAACTGACGCCCCTGGGCCAGGGCTTTGCCTTCAAGCCAGGGCAGTTCGCCTTTCTGTCGATGCAGGAAAAGGGCCTGCGCGAGCCCCATCCCTTCACCATCGCCAGCGCCCACAGCGAAGACGGGCGCATCGAGTTCGTGATCCGCGCCCTGGGCGACTACACGCAAAGACTGCGCAAGCAGGTGAAGGTCGGCATGCGCGCGGACCTCTATGCCCCCTATGGTCGCTTCAAGCGTCCGCTGGAAGGCGCCCGGGAGATCTGGATCGGTGGCGGGGTCGGCATCTCGCCGTTCATTTCCTGGCTGCAGGACGAGGCCGCCGGACAGTTCGACAAGGCCACCCTGGTGTACTGCTACAACCCGTCCCGGGCCTTTCCCAGCGTCGATACCCTGCAAGGCATGGCCCAGGCCCGAGGCGTGGACTTCGTCGCCAACAGCGGCGGTACCGAGTCGTTGGCGCAGACCCTGAGACGCACCGCCGCACAGACCGATCCCCAGCAGATCCAGATCAGCTTCTGCGGGCCCAAGGGCCTGTTGGGCCAGGTCCGCGAACTGATGAACGAGTGCAAGATTCCCGAAGGCAACCTGCACTACGAGTTCTTCGAGTTCCGCTGATCAGTCGACCTCGGCCCTGGGTGGCGTGGCTCATGCAGCGCCACCCGGACCACTGCCGCCGCCAGCAGGGTAATGATCATCAACACCTGCAACAGCTGGCTGAATGCCTCGGCATATGCCTGCTGCAGCGCTTGCGGTTGCAACGCCGGCAAGGATGCGACGCTGGCCGCCAAGTCACCTCCGGCCAGTTGCCGGGCCGCGAGCATCACTGACTCAGCTGGCCCTGCCACGGTGCCCAAGGCGTGCTGGACCAGACCCGCCAGCAGCGCCACCACCAAGGCCAGGGCAATGCCTTCGCCGGCGACCCGGGTGGTGCTGAAGATGCCGCTGGCCATGCCCGCCCGCTCCTTGGGCACCACGCTCACCGACAACCCGTCCATCAAGCCCCAGGGCAGGCCGCTGCCCAGACCGATCACCAGCAACGGCCAAACCCGCTCGATAGGCGCCTGACCCGGCCCCACCCGGCTGAGCCAGAACAACCCGCCAGCGGCCACCACCAAGCCCAGGCTCGACAGGTTGCCGGCACTGAACCAGCGGTTGAGCCAGCCCGCGGCGAACGGCACCACCAGCATCGGTGCAGACAAGGCGATCATCAGCATTCCGGCATCGATCGCGCTGTAGCCCTCGACGCCGATAAAGCGGATCGGCAGCAGGATCAGCAACACCACGTAGCAGTAACACGTGGCGATGGGCAGCACCTGCACCCCGACAAAGCGCGCGTAGCGAAACAGTGACAGGTCGAGCATCGGCCGCGCCGCCCGGCGCTCGACGACAATGAACAGCCACAGGGCCAGCAGCGCACCCAGCAGCAACAGCACGACCCAGGGACTGCTCCAGCCACTTTGCGGCGCCTGCAGGATGCCCCAGGTCAGCAGCACCAGGGCCAGGGTGAAGCTCAAGGTGCCGGGCCAATCCACACCCCGGGCTTCGGGGTCCGTGGACTCCACCATGCGCGGCACGCCAAAGCCCAGGGAAAGGCCGCCGATCAGTGCGCCGGAAAGGAAAATCCCGCGCCAGCCGGCATGCTCGACCAGGACCCCGGCGAGGATCGGCCCGAACGCCAGGCCGACGCCGAAGGTGGTGCCCAACAAGCTGAAGGCCCGGGTTCGTCCAGGCCCGTCGAAGGCTTGGGCCAGGGCCGCCGAACCTCCGGCCAGGGCAGCAGCGCCGGCCAGCCCCTGAACCCCGCGCAGCAGATTCAGCCACAGCAGCGACGGCACGAACACCAGGGCCAGGGAGGTCAGGCCGAACAGCGCCACGCCGAGGCTGAACAGGCGTTTGCGGCCGAACTCGTCGGCCAGGGTCCCGGCCGCCATCAACACACTGCCGAACGTCAGCATGAAGGCGTTGGTGGTCCAGCTCAGGGCCAGGGGACTGCCTCCCAGTTCGCGGCCAATGGCCGGGGTCGCCACCGCCACTCCGACAAAGGTCAGAGGCAGCATCAGCGCCGCCAGGCACACCGCCGCCAGCACGCCGTAGGCCAGCGGTTCGCGGGTCGGGGCCAGGGGCCCCTGGGTCAAGTCGAATTCAGGATTCATTCACACCTCTCAGCCCTGGCAGCCAGGGTTGCTTGAAGAAAAATCCATGGTAGGTATGCCGCAATAGGCAAAAAACAGGGCATTCTTCCGGTCTTTACGGACAAAAACGCTTTAGTCGAGGTGAGCGATGGACAACCTTAGCGGCTTGCAAGTGTTTGTCAGCGTGGTCCAGAGCGGCAGCCTGTTAGGGGCCGGCGAGCGCCTGGGGCTGTCCGCCTCGGCCGTTGGCAAGGCCCTGGCACGCCTTGAGCAACGGCTCGGCGTGCGCCTGCTGAACCGCAGTACCCGGCGCATCAGCCTGACCGATGAGGGTGCGCTGTTCTACGAGCGCGGCCAGCGCATCGTCGACGAGGTACAAGAGGCAGAAGCCGAATTGGCGCGGATCAGCGACACGCCACGTGGCCGCTTGCGGGTCAGCCTGCCGGCCATCGGCTACCGCATGCTGCTGCCGATTCTTCCGGAGTTCTCCGCGCGCTATCCGGACATCGAGCTGGACCTGGACTTCAACGACCGGCTGATCGACGTGATCGCCGAGGGCGTCGACGCGGTGATTCGCAGCGGCGAACTGGCGGACTCGCAACTCAAGTCCCGTAGCCTGGGGCCCTTTGGCTTCGTGCTGATCGGCGCCCCCGGTTATTTCGCCCAGCGAGGCACACCACACACCCCGAGGGACCTGGAACAGCACGCCTGCCTGCGCTACAAATTCCCCGGCGGTACCCAGCTGCAGCAATGGCGCCTGCAATTGCCGGACGCGGCGCCGCCCCTGGTGTTGGGGAGCGCCCTGACCAGCAACAACCTGGAATCGCTGATCCATGCCGCCAGCCAGGGCCTGGGCATTGCCTACGTGCCGGAATTCGTGGTGTGTAACGCCTTGGCCGAAGGCTCCCTGGTCTCGGTACTGGATGACTACCAGAGCGAACGCGGCAAGTTCTCCATTCTCTGGCCCAGCAGTCGCCACCTGCTGCCAAAACTGCGGGTCTTCGTCGATTTTCTCAGCCAGCGGCTGGTCCTCGGCAAGCCCTACAAGGAACCCCAGACATGATCGACAAGGTCCCACTCCTGCACACCGAGCGTTTGCTCCTGCGCCCCCTGGAACTGGCGGATGCCGAGGCCATACAACAGCTGTTCCCGCAGTGGCAGGTGGTACGCTACCTGAATGCGCTGGTGCCCTGGCCCTACCCGGCCGATGGCGCCCTGTGCTACTTGCGGGACCTGGCCTTGCCGGCCACGGCCCGGGGCGAGGAATGGCACTGGACGATCCGCTTGCGCAGCGCCCCGGAACAGATGATCGGCAGCATCAGCCTGATGCTGGCAACCGACGATAACCGCGGTTTCTGGCTGGCCCCGCAGTGGCAGGGCCAGGGCTACATGAGCGAGGCCTGCCAGGTGGTGGACGAGTATTGGTTCGAGGTGCTGGAACAACCGCTGATGCGGGTGCCCAAGGCCGCGCCGAACCAGGCCTCGCGGAAGATTTCGGAGCGTGGCGGGATGCGCCTGGTCCGCAGCGAAAGCGGCGAGTTCGTCGGCGGGCGCTTCCCCCTGGATATCTGGGAGATCACCCGCGAGGAATGGCGCCGCCGGCGTTGAGCTGCGGCGCCGCTCAGGTAAAACGCACGCCCGGACGAGGTTGCAGGTCCACGCTCAGTTCAAACACATCCGGGCGTGCATAGTGACCGACCACGTCATAGTCATAGCGAGCCCGCACCAGATCGTCGGTGTCGATCTCGGCACTGAGCAACCCGGCGTGGCCCACCAAGGGCCCGGCCAGCACCTCGCCCATGGGCCCGATGATCACGCTGCCACCGGCGATCAACGGCCGCTCTGCTGGCCAGTGGGCAATCTCCAGCCCCAGGTCCCGGGGTGAAGCCTGCACCTGGCAGGCGCTGACCACAAAACAACGGCCCTCATGGGCAATATGACGCATGCTCGCCTGCCACATCTCGCGCTCGTCCACCGTCGGCGCGCACCAGACCTCGATGCCCTGGGCGTACATCGCCGTGCGCAGCAGCGGCATCATGTTTTCCCAGCAGATCACCGCGCCGACCCGGCCGACCTGGGTGTCCTGCACCGACAAGGTCGAGCCGTCGCCCTGGCCCCAGATCAACCGCTCGGTGCCGGTGGGCATCAACTTGCGGTGCTTGCCCTGCAGCCCCGACTGCGGGTCGAAATACAGCGCCGTGCAGTACAGGGTACTGGCGCTGCGCTCGATCACCCCCACCACCAGGTTGGCCCCGGTGCGGGCCGAGAGACCGGCCAGGGCCTCGGTTTCCACACCAGGCACGTCGATGGCGTTGGCAAAGTAACGGGCAAAGGCCTCGCGGCCTTCCGGCAGCCGATAACCCAACTGAGTGCCGAAACCTTCACCCTTGGGATAGCCACCCAGCAGCGCTTCGGGCATCACCACCAGCTGCGCGCCAGCGTCGATGATGGCGCCCTCGTAGGACAGGATCTGCTCCAGGGTGGCGCCCTTGCCCTCAGGCAAGGAGCCGATTTGCAGGGCAGCGACGATGGACTTGGGCATGGCGTAACTCCTCGAACGATCAGGTATTGCACATTCTGCGGTGGCCGCTAATCATCGATAAACCCCAATACAGTGCTTAATGATATGAACCAGATGAATATCGCCAGCGTCGATCTCAACCTGCTCAAGGCCTTCGAAGCCCTGCATGACGAGTCCAGCGCCAGCCGTGCCGCCTTGCGTCTGGGCGTCACCCAATCAGCCATGAGTGCCGCGTTGCGCCGCCTGCGGGCTCTGTATGACGATCAGTTATTCGTGCGTACGGGGCGCGGCCTGGCGCCGACCCTGAAGGCCAATCAATTGAAGCCGGTGGTCAGCGACGCCCTGAACAAATGCCGCCAGAGCCTGGCCATGGTCGCCCCGGACAGCGCCGACTATCAGGGCCGCTCGGTGACGGTCGGACTGTCGGATGATTTCGAGATCGCCTACGGCCGGCGCCTGATCGAGGCGGTAGCCCGGCGGGCACCCAAACTGCGGCTGATCTTCCGCCAGACCCACAGCCAGATCGTCGCCGAGGCGTTGTTGCAACGCAGCGTCGACCTGGCCATCAGCGCCGGTGGGTTTGCCGAGCGCATGCTCAGCCGCCAGGTGCTGGGGGAAGGTGACTACCTGTGCCTGGCAGACCCGGCGAGCCTGGCCCCCGGACAGCAACAAATCAGCCTCGACGAGTTTGTCGAACGCGAACACCTGCTGGTGTCATCACAAGGGTTTATCGGAATCACCGATGAAGGGCTGGCGAACCTGGGGCTCAGTCGCCAGGTCTGCGCCTCGACCACGCACTTTGCCGCACTGCCCTTTCTGCTCAAGGGCAGCCAGGCGGTGGCGACCATTCCGGCCCATGCCGCTCGGCGCATCGCCGAGTTCACCGGCCTGCAACTGCTGCCCTGCCCGCTGGCGCTGCCGCGTTATCCGATTGAACTGGGCTGGCGCACCAGCCCGCAGATCGACCCACTGCTGGTGAAAGTGCGCGACGCGATTGTCGAGAGTTTTGCGCTTACTTGTTCGCCGCCATCAGCCGATTGACTTCACTGCGCACCATGTTGGAAAACTCCGGCGGCGACATGCCGTCGAGTTCCGCGCGGACCCACTCGGCCCACTTGCCCTTGCGCTTGCCGCGCTCGCCGAACAGTCGCGCGGCCTCGCCCTTGGCCTTGCCCAGGTTGCTCTGCCACAGGTCGAACAGGCGGGACTTCTCATCCTCGAGGGCGGCACGCTCGGCCAGTGGCTTGTCAGCCAGATTGAAACTCATGGGAAATTCCTGCTGCGTAAAATAGCCGACATCTTACACTGTAGGGGCTGACGGGTTTACCCCAGGGTGACGAGCAAGACGCAAAATAGCTGCAACTTTTGTCCTCGCGCCAGACTCCATTGCTGGTCACCCCATCACCTGTAACCGCTGCTGCAGGCTGCGCTCGACTCGCAAGGGAGGCGCTCTACAACGGCTCTGATTGCACACTGCAGCAAAGGCACACTTTCAAGGAAAAACTTCATGGCTCGTAAATCTGCCGCGCAAGCGGAAAACGATCAAATCAAGGACCAGGCATTCAGCGAGTTGCAGGCGCTGATTGAAGAATCGGAAAAACTGCTGAAGAACAGCGTAAACCTGATTGGCGAAGAAGGTGAAAGCCTGCGCCAGCAAGTAAGCCTCAAGCTCAAGCAGGCACTGGACTCAGTGAACAATGTGCGTGAACGCAGCAAGCCGGTGATGGATGCCACCGAACAATACATTGGTGGTCACCCGTGGCAGACCGTGGCCATCTCCGCCGGCTTCGGCCTGGTGGTGGGCCTGTTGTTGGGCCGTCGCTCGTAACCTGAGCAGCCCCTGCAAGGCCAGGCGCGCCAGCGGCCGCCTGGCCTTTTTTGTGCCTGGCATTTCACTCCTGCGCCAACGCCTGCAACTGCTGCAACTGCTCAAGGGCAATGGCGATCCCGCGCTGCTGCGAGCGCTCACGCTGCTGATGGCGGCGATCCCCCGGCAAGCGCTTGAGTCCCACGGCGTGCATCTGCCGCACCAACTCCTGGCTGCGTTCGGCAAAGCTCTGCCCGGCGGCCTTGCTCGGATCGATGACAATCAGCAACTGCCCGGTCCACGGCGTCTTGGCCCCAGGATGGTTGGACCAGTCGAACTCGAACGAGAAATTGCCTCCGGTCAGCGCGGCGGCGAGCAACTCGACCATCATCGAAAGCGCCGAACCTTTATGACCGCCAAACGGTAACAAGGCACCGCCCTCGAGGATCGCCTTGGGGTCCTGGGTCGGCTGCCCCAGGCTGTCGACGCCAATGCCCAGGGGCAGGCGTTCACCCTTTTGCGCGGCGATCTGCACATCGCCGTGGGCGATGGCGCTGGTGGCCAGGTCGAAGACAATCGGCTGGCCGTGGGCCTGGGGCGCGGCAAAGGCAATCGGGTTGGTGCCAAACAGTGGCCGATCGGCGCCGTGGGGCACCACGCAGGTCATGCTGTTGACCACGCTCAGGGCTACCAGCCCCTCTTCGGCAAAAGGCTCGACGTCTGGCCAGAGTGCGGCGAAGTGGTGCGAGTTGCGGATCGCCAGCACCGCGATACCGGCGTTGCGCGCCTTGCTGACCAGCAGTTTGCGGGCGGCGGCCAGGGCCGGCTGGGCGAAGCCATTGGCCGCGTCGACACGCACGAAAGCCGGGGCGACGTCCTCTATCACCGGCAGCGCCTGGCCGTTGACCCAGCCACTGGCGAGGGTCGAGACATAACCGGGGATGCGGAACACGCCATGACTGTGGGCGCCGTCGCGCTCGGCACTTGCGCAGTTCTCGGCCAGGCAGCGGGCCACTTCGGCGCTGCAACCATGGCGTTGGAAGATGGTTTCCAGCAACTGTACGAGTGCTGCCAGCGAGAGGTATTCGGTGGGAGTTTCGATAACCGGGGATGATGCAGACATCTGAAGCTCCAGTGTAATTATTGGAGGGGGCGACAGCGTGTGACTGGGGGATTAAACAACGGCGGGATCAGGGCGTGTCAACCATCTGCTGGGGCTTGCAGAAATGGGGCCAGATTTATGTTTTTGGCGGGGGATTTTATAGGGGCATATCTGGTGGCCTGGAAGGGTATTGCGCCGCATTCCCCCCTCCATTTGTAGACACTTTCGATACACAACGTGTTTTTAGCGGCCCACAGATGAAAATAAGTTCACTTTGATGCGCATTAGCCATGACGGCTGTTCTACAAGGCTTGCCGCGGAGGGTAGAATGTCGGAAATCAGGAAGAGTCAATGAGCGAACAGATCCTCTCAGAAGCCGAATACGACGCCATCACCCAAGCTGCGGCGCAATGGTGCATGCGCTTGCATGAACCCGACTGCAGCGATGCAGAACGTCTGGCCTTTCAGCAATGGCATGATGCCGACCCCCTGCACGCCTTCGAATACGAAGCGATGCGTGAAATATGGGAAGTGGCCGATCAACTGCCCCCTTCCACACTGACCGACACCCCCGTGATCAAGCCGGCCCCTCGGCGCTCCTGGCAACACTACGGAGTGGCTGCGGCGATCGCCCTATGCACCCTGCCCCTGGCGGCCTACAGCGGCTGGGAACTGGGCTGGCTACCGTCGTCCTATGAGCGCTTCGAAGCAGATGACAGCATGCGCAGCGTGACCCTGGCCGACGGCAGCCAGGTGGAGCTGAACTTGGGCAGCGCCCTGACCTACAGCAACTACAAGGACCAGCGCCGGGTCACCCTGAGGAAAGGCGAAGCCTTCTTCAAGGTCAGCCACGACCTCACGCACCCGTTCGTGGTCAAGGCCGCCAGCGGCCAGGTCAAGGTGACCGGCACCCGGTTCAACGTCTGGATGTACGAGGACCAGGTGCGGGTCACCCTGCTCCAGGGCTCGGTGCTGGTGAGCAGCAACAGCGCCCTGCCCGGTGCGGGCTTTCGCCTGGAGCCCGGCATGCAGGCTCGCTACAAGGCCGGCGACTTCGAGCCACAAATCAGCCAGACCTACAGCAACGACAGCTCGCTGGCCTGGCGTGACGGCAAGCTGGTACTGGACAACCTGCCCCTCAGCGAGGCCTTGCCGCTGATCAACCGCTACCTGGAGACACCGGTGCAGGTCGCCGACAGCAACACCGGCAAGATCCGCGTCGGCGGCATCTACGACACCCGGGAGATCAAGAGCCTGCTGACCTCGCTGCCCAAGGTCCTGCCGGTGTACCTGACCCGTAATCGCGACGGCAACCCGGTGATCAACTCACTGCCACAGTCCCCGCCAAAAAGCTGAAGGCCGCCCCATTGCGGGGGCGGCCTTCGGTTGTCTCAGCCTTCGTTCATCACTTCAGCGCCAAGGGCACCGGCGCCTTGCGCGGCTCGTGGATCAACTGTGACTGATACTGGCCGTCGGCGCGGATCTGCGCCTCGGTGAACGGCAGCATGCGCCACTGATTCCTGGCGAAGGCCTCGGTCTGATCGCGAAAATGCGCTGACGCCGGGTCGCTGGACAGGGAAAACGCCAGCAGCCCCTGTGCCTGCGGGCCTTGCTCATCAAAACTGACCACATTCAAGTAGCTGGTGCCGCTCACCACCTCGCGCTTGCCGTCAGCACCGGGCACGCTCTGGATAGCGTTGTACACCCCGAGGTTTTCAGGGCCTCCCGGCACCGGGGTCGGCTGACCACCCTGGCTCACCTGCTGGATATCGCCCCAGCGCACATCAGCGCCAAGACCAGCCGCCGCCACTTGTTGCGCCGAGGCCAGCATCGCCTCACGCAGGGCCTGGGCCACCGGCGCACGACCGATGGCCAAGCCACGTGGCGTGTGCTGCGGGTCCTTGGGATCAAAGGCTACTCGCCAAACATCCGGATTCTGCAACAGCGGCTGCATGATGCCCTGGAAATGCACGAAACCCAGGCCCGCTTGCAAGCCGGCGCTGCGGCCCCAGGACTTCAGGCTGGTGCACAGCGACTGCAGCCGCTGGGCATCCTGGCCCAGGTCCTGCTCACAGAACTGCAGCAGGTCCGGCATCACCTGGCCGGCCAGGTACACCTGTTGATCGCTGACCATGTGCTGCAAGTCGCTGACCTGCGCCTTGTGCATCCGGCTCAGGCGATCCAGGGCAAAACGCGCACGCATCTTCAGCGGCACATCCTGCTGGCTGATCACCGGTGAGAAACCTTGCAGCGGCGCCGCCGGGTTGACCATCCAGGCCGAGTCGTTGGAATGCTGCAGGTAGTCGTTGCGGGCCAGTTGCGGCAGTTGGCTGGCGGCAAAGATTCCTGGCTGGGCCGCCGCCGGGTCGAGATCCCAGGCGCAGGCGCTGCGGGAGCCATCAAGCACAATGACCTGAGTGCCCACGCGCGGATCGCTGCACAGCGCCAGCTTGGCCTGGGTGACATTGGGCACCACCGACTGGTTCATGTAGACAGTTCGCCCCTGGTCGTCCACTGCCAGGGTATTGACCCAGGGAATACCCTGCAGCTGGTGCACGCTGTCTTGCAGGCCGGCGACGCTGCCAGCCTGGTTCATGGCATACCACTGGGCCAGCACCCGGGTGTTGTCGAGGTTGGCATCACGCAGGCTGTAGGCATATTTGTGGTCCCAATCCAGTTTCCCCGGCCACTGCACGATGGGCCCGAAGACTGAGCTGTAGAGGGTTCGCGACTGGCTCTGCAATTGGCCATCAGGTCCCTTGCTCTGCAACGTCACGACCTGACGTTCCAGAGGCTGCGAGCGGCCGTCCAGCAGATAGCGGGTCGGGTCCTTGGGGTCCAGTTGCAAGCGGTACAGGGTGAAGTGCTTGGAGGTGTCCACGGTGTGGGTCCAGGCCAGGTGCTGGTTGAAACCGATATTGATCAGCGGCAGGCCGGGCAAGGCTGCCCCCATCACATCCAGCTGCCCTGGAATGGTCAGGTGCATCTGATAGAAACGCATGCCCCCCACCCAGGGAAAGTGTGGATTGGCCAACAGCATCCCGCGACCGTTGAACGAACGCTCGCTGCCGATGGCCACGGCGTTGCTGCCACGGTCCAGCGCGAAGCGCTGCGACCGGTTGGCCGCCAACTGCCAGTCCTTGCCGGTCAACGCCGCCTGTACCGTGGAGCTCGGCGGCGTGGCCCCGGCCAAGGCTTCAGCGAACTGCCCGGCACCGCCTTCCACCAGCAATCTGCGGGTCAGTTTCACCAGGTCCGAGGTCGCCAGCGGCCGCACCCAGTCACCCTGGCATTGTTCGGGCAAGCCCTGGCTCTGGCGTTCCGCCAATTGACGGTTGTAACCCTCGACATAACCCTGCATGCGCTCGCGCACCGCCGGGGTCTGTGCCTGCCAGAACGCGGTCACCGCCTCTGAGGTGTTCAGCCAGCTGAAGAACAGGTCGCTACTGAGGTTGTCCCGCTCTTCCAGGGTTTGCCCTTCGGCACCGAAGTACTTCGAACGCTGGGCATTCACCGTCAGCACTTCGTTGGCCATCAAGCACAGGTTGTCCTGCGCATAGGCGTAACCAATGCCATACCCCAGGCCGCGCTCGTCGGCGGCGCGGATATGCGGCACACCAAAGCTGGTGCGACGAATCTCGGCACGAATTTCCTCTGGCTGCGCCAGCGCATGAGCGCCACAGCTGAGGCTGAGAAACAGGGTTGCAAGGCAAAAATGCGGTAACTGCCTGGAAATGATCACGCCGACTCCTGATGCAGAAATACAGAACCAGGACTGGTGTGCAGGAGCGGTGGGCAATGCCGCCAGTCTGGAAATCCAGCCGCGCACGGATCAACCGGCGCCTGCCTGCCCATAAAGACGAAGTCGATGGAAAAAATTTAAGCCGTGGTCCCCCAAGTCACCGTCATGACATGTCAGCGACTTGATACTGACAAATTTTCTACATCTGCAGCCTCATGATTTGCCGTGCTCGTTCGTCTAATGACTAGAGCATCCATCATTCTTTTCCTGATCAGGCTCTGATAAGGAGTTTTTGCATGTACAACCCGCAACTGCCAATGGACGGCATCACCGTGAACAACACGCCTTCCCTGAATGCCGGCGCCGGTGTCTTCGGCAAGAACGCCGAGCGCAACAGTAACGAACGGATCAAGCACCTGCTGAAAAGCTTCGGCCTGCGCACCAGCCTGATACGCCTGAAAGTCATCGATGCCCTGCTCGTCGCCAACCAGAGCGAGCGCTCCCTGGGAGTGCGCGGCATCCACAGCCAACTGCTGGAATTGGACATTCCACTGTCGTTTCTGAGTGTCCGGGAAGTCTTGAAGCGGCTGTGCAGCGAGGGCGTGATCACCCTCAATGCGGACAAGAGCTACAGCCTGCACCAGCAGGCCGCAGCGGTGCTAGATGGCCATGCCTGAGGCGGCCCGCCCCTGGCTCAAGGCTTGACCTTGCGGCGCATCACGCCATTGATCACTACCACGACCACCGCCACACCAATGGCGATGTACTGGAACATCTTTTCGCTGATGACACCGTTGTTTTGCAGGTAGGAAAGGCCAAGCATGATTCCCAGTACCACCAGGGAAATCAGAATCGAGTATTTCAAGCGTTGTGACTGAGTCATTGCGGGGATCCTGAAGCTGAAATTGTATCTGCTGTGTATCAAGGGCGATGCCAAGCACATACCCGGATTCGGGGATGGGCGACACAAATCGGGGTCACATGGTACAGGCGCCAAGGAGTTTTTTCTTGCCTGTCGCCCTGTCGTGTTCCCCGAGCCCTTGAGGATTGATCAATGTTCCGTCGAATCACACTGCTGATTCCCCTGCTGGCCATGCTGACCCTGTCGGGCTGCATCATCATGCCCCATGATGGCTGGCATCACCGCTACTACGATGGCGGCCCGGGCTACTACCACCGCTGAGTCATCGGCCAGCGCCTGAACCCTCTTTCCCGTCCAACCCACGCCCGCATCTTGCGGGCGTTTTGCTATGGGCCAGGCAGGCACTCAGGCCCGGGAAATGTGCGCGCCAGAACGGGCGAACAACTCCACCAGCCAGTCAACCAACACCCGCACCCGGGTGGACAGATGGCGTTGCGGCGGATAGAGCGCAGTCAAGGGCATCGCCGGTGGCGCAAAGCCCGCCAGCACTTCCTGCAAGGTAGCGTTGCGCAACTGCCGGGCGACGTTGTAATACGGCGTCTGCACCAAGCCGTAGCCAGCCTCGGCGGCCGCCAGGTAAGCATCGGCGCTGTTGACCGCCACCTGCTTGGGCAACTCGACCTGGCGCAGTTGCTCGCCGAAGAAAAACTCCAGGCCATAACGCTTGCCGCTGACGCTGGAAAAGTACTCCACCACCTGATGCCCCTCCAGGTCCTCCGGGGACTGCGGAATACCCCGCTGACGCAGGTACTCGGGACTGGCACACGTCACCTGCTGCAACTGTGCCAGCGGCCGCGCGACCAAGCTGTCATCCAGGGCCAGACCACCGCGCAACACGCAATCGACGCCTTCACGGATCAAGTCCACAGGACGATCATTGAGGCCGATCTCCAGCTCGATCAGCGGATAGCGCGCAGAAAACTCCGGCAACGCTGGCATCACGATCAACCGGCCGATCCCCACCGGCATGTCGATGCGCAAGAGGCCCCGCGGGTTGTGCCGGGCCGCCGAGAACGCTGCTTCGGTCTCCTCCAGGTCTGCCAGCAAGCGCACACAGCGCTGGTAATAGGCGCTGCCATCCAGGGTCGGGCTGACCTGGCGGGTGGTGCGGTGCAGCAACTGCACCCCGAGGTGGGCTTCCAGCTGCTTGATCAGAATGGTCACCGAGGCCCGGGGCAACTGCAGGCTGTCGGCCGCTCGGGCAAAACCGCCAAGCTCGACGATCCGGGTAAAAACACGCATGGCGTTGAAACGGTCCATGGATCAAAGGCTCGTAATTGTTTAGAAAATCATAATAGTGATAGCTCTTTTAGCCGGTTTATCGGCTTTTTGTCGAGTAGCACAATGAATGCTCTTCCTCCCTGATTGGAGTCTTCATCGATGCACACTCGACAACTGGGCCATAACGGCCCACAGGTTTCCGCCATTGGCCTGGGCTGCATGGGCATGAGCGATTTCTACACCACCGGCAGCGACTCCAGGGAAGCCATCGCCACCCTGCACCGCGCCCTGGAGCTGGGGGTCAATCTACTGGACAGCGCCGACATGTACGGCCCCCACAGCAACGAAGAACTGATCGGCCAGGCCATTCGCGGTAAACGCCAGCAGGTGTTCCTGGCCAGCAAGTTCGGGATCGTCCGCGATCCGGGCGACGCGGCGGCCCGCGGCGTCAACGGCCGTCCGGAATACGTGCGCGCCTCCATCGACGGCAGCCTGCGCCGGCTGGGAGTGGAGACCCTGGACCTGTATTACCTGCACCGGGTCGATCCGCACGTGGCCATCGAAGAAACCGTCGGCGCCATGGCGGAACTGGTCAAGGCCGGCAAGGTGCGTTACCTGGGCCTTAGTGAAGCCTCGGCGGCAACTCTGGAGCGGGCGCACCAGGTCCACCCCATCAGCGCCCTGCAGAGTGAGTATTCGCTGTGGAGCCGGGATCAGGAAGACAACGGCTGCCTCGCCGCCTGTCAGCGTCTGGGGGTTGCCTTCGTACCTTACAGCCCGCTAGGCAGAGGGTTTCTGACCGGAGCACTGAAAAGCCCGGACGACTTCGCGGCTGACGACTACCGGCGTTTCAGCCCGCGCTTCCAGGGTGAGAACTTCCAGCGCAATTTGCGGCTGGTGGCGCAGGTGCAGCAATTGGCCGCGGACAAGCAAGTCAGCGCCGGGCAATTGGCCCTGGCCTGGGTGCTGGCCCAGGGCGATTACCTGATTCCAATTCCCGGAACCAAGCAACGGCGCTATCTGGAGGAGAACGTGGCGGCGCTGGAGATTCGCTTGAGCGCCGGAGAGCTGGCGTCACTGGAGCAGATTTTCAGCCCACAGAACACCGCCGGAGGCCGCTACCCGGAGGAGGTGATGGCGTTGCTGGATCGTTAAGGCGTGGGGGGAGCTGGCGCGCTCGGCAATCGAGCGCGCCGTTGCCGAATCAGGCTTTGGTGGAGACGTTCTTGTCGGTCACCGTGGTGCCGTTGCCCTTGCCGTAGTTCTGCAGGCCCTGAAGCACATAGATGGCCTTCTTGTACTCGGGGAGCAGGTAGTTGGCGTACTTGTTGCCCTTGAGGTTCTGCTGCTGAAGGTCATCGATCTTCATGGCGAAGTATTCGAGGGCATTGAACGGCTGTTCCGGGTTCTTCGGGATACCGAAGCGGTCAAACTGATCGCCGGCATTGATCAACGTCAGAGCCGTGACGTCGGTGATCATGCCATTGTTCTTGAGAAAGGTGCTCATGCCACCCAGGGATTTGGTGGTGACCTGGGTCGGATCAAACCCCTTGATCTGCTTGTGCATCTTCAGCTGGTCCATCTTGCGGATGTCGAGCACGGTCGGGTTCTGCCCCACCTGGCCCAGCACCTGCCGTACCTTCGCGCTCTGCGAGATCGGCTTGGACGAACTGCCACCGTTCTCTTGTACCAACAGACCCGCCTTGCTGGTCCAGCCGCCGACGTATCCGATTGCCATGCTGAAACTCCTGTAGTCCGGCCTTTCGATCCCCCTGACAGATTGGCCGAACGACGACCTTGAAAGGTCTGACCAGGCATCTGAATCAGGGTGAAAGCCGTGTAGAAACATCTGAATGGGCGCAAGTATCAACGCCGAAGCAGGCCCCAACAACGATTTATTTCCGCAATTTACAATTTTTGTACAATCTCGACACATTCTCGGCAAAGGCTTGATTTAAAGGGCGGCGGGTCTTTTCAGCGACATCCAATCGTCATCTTTTCAGTCTCGGACAACGCCGAAAATCGCAGCGCCCGAGCCATGCGTCGAATTCTCCGGCGCAACCCAGCCTCAGGTTTTTAAGCCCACGGGCAGTTTTTTGGACGATCGTACTAAAGAGCTAAAAAAAACCGCCGACATCCTGTCGATGCCCTGCAAAGGCTCACCCTCCGCGAATAATAAAAACGCTCGGTAAGGACAGGTCCCATGCCCGCTTTGCGCACGATTCAAGCCCGCTACACGCTGTTCCTGGTGCTGTTCATTGCGCTGATGCTGGTGCTCACGGTGGTTGGCATCAGTCAGTTGGTGGCGCCCAAGCTGCGCCATACCGAAGAACAGGTGGCCCTCAACCGCATCGCCGAAGTGGCGCAACGCATCCAGGGCGAGTTGAACAAGGTCCAGGCCCAGCAGCGCAGCATCACCCAGACCATCCCACTGCTCGACAGCGACAGCATCGACAAGGTCCTGCCGGGCCTGGTGGACCAGTACGGCGAACAGAAAGTCTTCGGCGGCGGGATCTGGCCCCTGCCCGGCCAGCGCACCCCGGGACGCAACAAGCACAGCACCTTCTGGCACCGCGACGCCTCCGGCAAGCTGGTGGTCAATACCTTCTGGAACAGCGATCCGGCGCCCAACTACTACGAGCAGCCCTGGTACCTGGGCGGCATGCAGACTGCCTCCGGCCAGTGCGCCTGGGCCGCGGCCTACAAGGACGACGCCAGTGCCGAACCGCGCACCAACTGCGCCATGGCCATCCGCCGCGACGGCCAGCCCTGGGGCGTGTCCACGATTGACGTGACCTTGGGTTTCTTCAACGATCTGGTGACCCGTCAGGAACAGGCTCTGAGCGCCGAGATACTGATCGTCGAGGCCGACGGCAAGATCATCAGCAACAGTTCGCGGATCAACGGCCAGATCGTCCTCAAGAACATTCGCGAACTGAGCACAGGCTCGCCCTTCGCCGCCCAGGTCCAGGCGGCCCTTGCGCACCCTGGAAATGGCGCCCAGCGCATCGAGTTCGATAACGCCGGCGTGCCCAGCACCTTTTTCATCCGCGCCATCGAGGGGACGCCCTGGTTCCTCGCCAGCGCCCTGCCGACCCAGTTGATCACCGCCCAGCGCGACGATGTGCTGAGCACCCTGAGCCTGTTGCAGATCCCCATGGTGATCCTGCTGGTGCTGCTGCAGGTCTATGCGATTCGCCAACTGGTGCAGCGAATGACGATCCTCAAGGGCAACATCGACGCCCTGGCCACCGGTGATGCCGACTTGACCCGGCGCATCGTGATCCGTGCCGAAGATGAGTTGGGGGCCATCGGCCACTCGATCAACCGTTTTATCCAGTACCTGCAGAACATGATCGGCGAAGTTACCCAAGCCAACGCAGCCATGGCCGGCAGCCTGCTCCAGTTGCAGCAGAGCTCGGCCCACAGCCAACAGATCCTCCTGCGCCATGCCTCGGAAACCGAGCAGGCAGTGACCGCCATCACCGAAATGAGCAGCACCGCCGACAGCGTCGCCGCCAATGCCGCGCAGACCGCAGACTTCACACGGCGCGCCAACCAGCATGCCGAACGCTCGCGGGTGGTGGTGGGTGAAGCCTCCAGCAGCGTCGTCGCCCTGATCGACGAGGTGGCCGACGCCACCCACAAGGTTGAAGCCATGCAGGCCGACACCCAGCGCATTACCGAGATCCTCGGGGTGATCGGCGCCATCGCCGGGCAGACCAACCTGCTGGCCCTGAACGCCGCCATCGAAGCGGCCCGGGCCGGGGAACAGGGACGCGGCTTTGCCGTGGTCGCCGATGAAGTCCGCGCCTTGGCCGCGCGAACCCAGGACAGCACCTCGCAGATCAATGAAATGCTCGGCCGCCTGACCCAGGGCGTGGGTTCTTCGGTCAGCGCCATGGAAAACACCCAGGCCAGCTGCCAGTCTGCGGCGGACGCTACCGCTCGGGTCAACAGCGGCCTGGACGAGATGGCCGACTCGGTCAGCCAGATCAACAACCTCAGCACCCAGATCGCCACCGCCGCCGAGCAGCAGAGTGCGGTCACCGAGGAAATCAACCGCAGCATGGTAAGCATCCGACACATGGTCGAGGAACTGGTGGACAGCGCCCGGGTCGGAGAAAGCAATACCCAGAGCCTGTTGCAGGCCAATGCTCAAGTCAGCCACCTGATGGGCCGTTTCAAAGTCCGCTGAACGGTCATCCCCCGCCGCTGGCGACCCCAGGCGGCGGGACTATATTGGAGGCTCCGGTCACAAGGAGGTGAGGTGCATCATGGGTCAGCGCCAGTCACATCTGCTGCAAGAGCAGATCCGCCATGAGCTGTACATCCAGGCCAGCATCGACACCGTCTATTACTACGTGACCCAGCCGGACCGTTGGCGCGAGTGGCATCCCTCCTCCCTGAGTACCCAGACCGCCCTCGGCGGTTCCATGCCCGCCGGCCAGCGCTTCAGCGAAGTGATGGACCTGCTGGGGGTCCAGATCCCAATGAACTACCGGGTGCTGATCGCGATTTTCCCCAAGGAATTCAAGAGTGTCTTCAGCTCGACCGCCCTGGATGGCTCGATTCACTACCAATTGAGCAAACAGGGCAACGGCACCTTGTTCCGGCGCACCCTGGAATATTCCACCGACCTGCAACTGGGCGGCCTGCGGGCGCGCATGGAGCAGGTCTCGACCCAGGCCATGGGCAATCTCAAGCAGCGGCTGGAGCAACTGGCCGACTGACAAATCTGTAATGCCCACCTCAGTTTCCTGACAGCCAGCGCTGATTAGAGTCCTCTCGAATCTGCTGACCGACTGGAAGCCTTCGATGCCGCCCACCTCTTCAAGACACAGCCCCTCTCGACGCACCTTCGTCAAGGCCATCGCCGCCGGCGGCGTACTCGCCGGCTTCGGCCTGTGGCGCAACCCGGTCTGGGCCATCAGCAGTCCGGGCCAGCCCCAGGTCGCGGCCGGCACCGACTTCGACCTGTCCATCGCGCAGATGCCGGTGAACTTCAGCGGCCACCCGCGCCAGGCCATGACCGTCAACGGCAGCCTGCCCGGACCGCTGCTGCGCTGGCGCGAGGGCGACCGGGTGACCCTGCGGGTGCGCAATCGCCTGGATCAGCCGACCTCGATCCACTGGCACGGGATTATTCTGCCGGCCAACATGGACGGCGTGCCCGGCCTGAGCTTCGACGGCATCGAACCCGGCGGCCTGTACCGTTATTCGTTCCCAGTCCGGCAGCACGGCACCTACTGGTACCACAGCCATTCCGGGCTGCAGGAGCAACTGGGGGTCTACGGGGCGCTGGTGATCGATGCCCGGGAACCGGAACCCTTCAGCTACGACCGCGACTACGTGGTGCTGCTGTCGGACTGGAGCGATGAAGCTCCAGGACAGATCCTGCGCACCCTGAAGAAGCAGTCCGACTACTACAACCGGCACAAGCGCACCCTGGGCGACTTCATCGAAGACGTCAGCCGCGACGGCTGGGCCGCCACCCTGGCCGAACGCAAGATGTGGGCGCAGATGAACATGACCCCCACCGACCTGGCCGACGTCAGCGGCGCCACCTACACCTACCTGCTTAACGGCCAGGCACCGGACGCCCACTGGAGCGGGCTGTTCCGTCCCGGCGAGCGCCTGCGCCTGCGGCTGATCAACGCCTCGGCAATGACCTACTTCGACCTGCGCATTCCGGGGTTGCAGATGACTGTGGTGGCGGCTGACGGGCAGCATGTCGAACCGGTGCTGGTGGATGAACTGCGAATCGCCGTGGCGGAAACCTTCGACGTACTGGTGGAACCCGGGGCCGGGGCCCATAGCCTGTTCGCCCAGGCCATGGACCGCAGCGGTTATGCCCTGGGCACCCTGACCAGCCAGGCCGGCCTCAAGGCACCCGTGCCAGCGCTGGACCCACGGCCGTTACTGACCATGGACGACATGGGCATGAGCGCGATGCCAGGTTCGCCACCAGGGGCCATGGATCACTCGGCGATGCCC
This sequence comes from Pseudomonas sp. Fl5BN2, assembly GCF_009908205.1. Taxonomy (NCBI): domain Bacteria; kingdom Pseudomonadati; phylum Pseudomonadota; class Gammaproteobacteria; order Pseudomonadales; family Pseudomonadaceae; genus Pseudomonas; species Pseudomonas sp. Fl5BN2. Next base: position 222,946 of record NZ_JAAARL010000004.1, read on the forward strand.
GGCATGGACTCGGCCGCGATGGCCATGCCGGGCATGGACCACAGCGCCATGAGCAGCCAGGTCCCGCACCCGGCGTCGGAAACCGCCAACCCACTGGTGGACATGCAGGCCATGAACCCCCAGCCCCGGCTCGACGATCCCGGCATCGGCCTGCGCGACAACGGCCGCCGGGTACTGACCTACGCCGACCTGAAAAGCACTTTCGTCGACCCGGACGGCCGCGAGCCGAGCCGCACCCTGCGCCTGCACCTGACCGGGCACATGGAGAAGTTCGCCTGGTCCTTCGACGGCATTGCCTTCGCCGATGCCGAGCCGCTGCGCCTGAAATACGGCGAGCGGGTGCGGGTTGAACTGGTGAACGACAGCATGATGACCCACCCCATTCACCTGCACGGCATGTGGAGCGACCTGGAGGACGAGCACGGCCGCTTCCAGGTGCGCAAACACACCATCGACATGCCGCCGGGCACCCGCCGCAGCTACCGGGTCACGGCCGATGCCCTGGGCCGCTGGGCCTACCACTGTCACCTGCTGTACCACATGGAGACCGGGATGTTTCGGGAAGTCCGGGTCGAAGAACAGGAGGTGCCCCATGTCGGCTGATACTCGCGTACTGCGGCCGCTGGCGGGCGGCCTGATCGGCCTCGGCCTGGGCGTGGCCCTGCTGACCTGGCCGGCACTGCCGGTGCATGGCCAGTCCATGCCGGGCATGGATCACCGCGCCATGCCTGAGCAGCAGCCCACGCCACCAGGCATGCCGGACCACGACATGGCGGGCATGGACCACTCGCAGATGCCGGGCATGCAGGCCGCCCCCCCTCTGCACAGTCGCACGCCGATTGCGCCGCTGACCGACGCCGATCGCGCAGCGGTCTATCAAAGTGCCGCCGGCCACGTCCTGCATGGCCAATCGCTGAACGGGTTGTTCCTGGTGGACCAGTTGGAATGGCAGGACACCGATCAGGGCTCCAGCCTGGGCTGGGAGGTCAACGGCTGGATCGGCGGCGATCGCGACCGGCTCTGGCTGCGCAGCGAAGGCGAGCGCACCCGCGGCGTCACCGAGAGCGCCGAATTGCAAGCCCTCTGGGGGCACGCCGTCAGCCCCTGGTGGGACCTGGTCAGCGGTGTGCGCCAGGATTTCAAACCCGGCGCCCCTCAGACCTGGGCCGCCCTGGGCCTGCAGGGGATGGCCCTGTACAACTTTGAAAGCCAGGTCACCGCCTACCTGGGTGAAGGCGGCCAGGCGGCCCTGCGGCTCAAGGGCGACTACGACGTGCTGCTGACCCAGCGCCTGATTCTGCAGCCCAGCGCCGAGGTCAACATCTATAGCCGTAACGATCCGCAGCGAGAAGTGGGGGCCGGGCTGGCCCAGAGCGAACTCGGCCTGCGGCTGCGCTACGAAATCCGCCGTGAATTTGCGCCCTATATTGGTGTGACCTGGAACCGCAACTACGGCGAGACCGCCGAATACGCCCGTGAAGAAGGCTCCGGCAAAAGTCGAGCACAGCTGGTGCTTGGCGTACGCATGTGGTTCTGAACCCGTCATCTGCCACCAGCGCTTACCCATTCCCTCAACCCATTCACGGTTCACGCCGTGAGGAGCCTTGCATGTCATTCCTCAAAACATCCGGCCTCGGCATCATCCTCGCCATAAGCGTGGCCACAACCACCCAGGCGCACCCAAAACTGCTGTCTTCGGTGCCCGCCGAAGGCGCCGTCGTGGCAGCCCCCGAGGCCCTCGAACTGCGCTTCTCGGAGGCCCTGACCACGCAGTTTTCCGGCGCCCGGCTACTGCAGACCGGGATGCCCGGGATGAGCCATGCGCCATTGCTGGTGAAGGCTGCGGTCCAGCCCGGCAGCAACCCGCAAAACATGCTCATCAGCCCTGCCGCGGCGTTGAGTCCGGGCCGCTACAGTGTCGAATGGCGGGCGGTTTCCAGCGATACCCACCCGATCACCGGCACCCTCTCCTTCAGCGTCAAGTGAGCCATGGACGACTTCTTGAACCTGGGCCTGCGCCTGGCGTTGTACCTCGACCTGCTGGTGCTGTTTGGCGTTGCCCTGTTTGGCCTCTACAGCCTCAACGAAGAAGAGCGGCAGGACCGCCGGGTGCTGCCGTTTCGCGATCTACTGCTGGCGGCCTCCTGGCTAGGCGGCCTGCTGTCCCTGGCCTGGCTGCTGCAAACGGGCAAAGTCATGAGCGGCGTCGAACAACTGCATCAGTTACCACTGGCGCAGTTGCAAGCCCTGGTGCTGGACACCGATACCGGGGTGGCCTGGACGCTGCGCATCGTCGCCCTGACGCTGGCTGGCTGCGTCGCCACAGGCTACCAACGGCGCCCTTCGGCCAGCCTCTGGTGCATCACCCTCGCGGCCACACTGGCCGTGTCGACACTGGCCTGGGCCGGTCACGGCGCCATGGATCAGGGACCTCGGCGCTACCTGCACCTGGGCAATGACATCCTGCACCTGCTGGCTGCCGGAGCCTGGCTCGGGGCACTGCTGGCGTTTGTCCTGCAACTGCGCCGCAGTCGCGGCGCCGAGCGACCGCAGGTACTGCAGCTGGCCCGCAGCCTGAACAGCTTCGAACGCCTCGGCGCAGTGCTGGTACTCAGCTTGAGCCTGAGCGGCGTGATCAATTTCCTGCTGATCGTCGGTGCCTCCCTGGAAGTCCTGCGCTACAGCCTGTACGGCCAGTTGCTGAGCTTGAAGGTGACGTTGTTTGGCGCAATGTTGCTGTGTGCAGCGCTGAATCGGCAGTACCTGAGCCCGCGCCTGCAACAGGCATTGGCGGACGGCGACCCGGATGCCGCGATGGGCGTCTTGCGCCGTAGCCTGCAGTTGGAGCTGCTGCTGGCCCTGCTGGTGTTCGGCCTGGTGGCCTGGCTCGGCACCCTGAGCCCGGAACTGCCCGGCCGGACAGAGTGAAGCTCTGGCGCCTCCTTGTATAACCTTGAAACAAACACCCGAAGCAAGACCGGGAAAAAGCCGCAAAATGCACTACCCCTGGTCTCCACAGCCCCGCTGATCGCCGCATCATCCCTGGCTGTGTCCACGCCTTTTCTGTCTGATAACGAGAACCCTCATGAAAAACCCACTACGTTTGGCAGCCCTCTCTGTCCTGTTGCTCGGATCCCTGGCCCAGGCCGCCGAGCTGATCCCCATCGACGTGCACCGCGACGCCAACTGCGGCTGCTGCAAAAAGTGGATCGAACACCTCAAGGACAACGGCTTTGCCGTGACCGACCACGTGGAAAGCAACATGAGCGCAGTCAAGCAACGACTGGGCGTGGCACCGCGCCTGGGCTCCTGTCACACCGCGGTCATCGACGGCAAGTTTGTCGAAGGCCACGTGCCTGCCGAACAAGTACTGGCCCTGCGCAAGCGCAACGATCTGCTGGGCATCGCGGCCCCGGGCATGCCCATGGGCTCCCCCGGCATGGAAGTGGACGGCATGGGCGCCGAGGCCTTCCAGATCATCGGCCTGACCCGTGAAGGCCAGGACGTACTGGTTGCGGACTACCCGGCGCGTTGATCGCAAGCGCCTATCTGGGGCTGTTCCTGGCGGCCTTTGTCGCCGCCACCCTGCTGCCCCTGCAATCGGAAGCGCTCCTGGTAGGGCTGCTGCTCAATGGCCAGTTGGCCGTGCTGGGGGTGTGGCTGGTGGCAACCCTGGGCAATGTCCTGGGGTCCCTGGTCAACTGGTGGCTGGGGCGGCGCCTGGAGCACTACAAGGAACGCCGCTGGTTCCCGGTCAGCCCCCGCCACCTGGAACGGGCCCGTGGGCATTACCAGCGGTTTGGCCACTGGTCATTGCTACTGAGCTGGATGCCGGTCATCGGCGACCCCCTGACCCTGGTAGCTGGGGTCATGGGCGAACCGCTCAAGCGCTTCCTGCTGATCGTCACCCTGGCCAAGGGCGCGCGCTACGCCGTGCTGGTGTGGCTGACCCTGGGCTGGATCGGCTGACATCCTGCTGCCGGGCGGGCACCGGCAAGCACCTGGTGGCATGGAACTCGGCACTGATCTACAACATCATCTCCAGCCAGTCGGTGCACGACGAGTTCCAGGGCCTGCAGATGCCAAGCCTGCTGCTGATCGGTACAGCCGACAGCACCGTCATCGGTGCTGATATCGCCCCGCCCGCGGTCAAGGCGCGTATCGGTCACTACCAGGAGCTGGGTAACCAGGTACGCCCACTCGACCCTGATCGAGTTCCCGGGGCGGGCTCACGCACCGCAGATGGCGCAACCCGAACACGTTCACCAGGCCCTGCCGGGCTGGTTGAAGCAACCCTGACCCAGGAGCCTGAACATGACGCTGCAGATTGCGGTAATCGATGATTGGCAGGACGTGGCCCGCGAGGTGGTGGACTGGTCGGTGCTGCAGAGCATCGGCACGGTCAGTTTCCTGCATGACTACCCGACCGACCGGGAGACGCTGATCCAACGCTTGCAACCCTTCCAGGTGATCTGCGTGATGCGCGAGCGCAGCGTCTTCGATGCCGCCCTGCTGCGGGAGCTGACGCAGCTCAAATTGCTCCTGACCGGCGGCATGCGCAACGCCGCCCTCGACCTGCAGGCAGCCACGGCCCTGGGCATCCAGGTGTGCGGCACCGACAGCTACAAGCATGCGGCGCCGGAGCTGACCTGGGCGTTGCTGATGGCCCTGACCCGCAACCTGCTCAATGAGGCCAACGCCCTGCGCGCCGGCCATTGGCAACAGGGCCTGGGGGGCGACCTGCACGGCAAGACCCTGAGCATTCTCGGCCTGGGCAGCATCGGCCAGCGGGTGGCACAGTTCGGCCAGGTGTTCGGCATGCGGGTGATTGCCTGGAGCGAAAACCTCACCGCCGAACGCGCAGCCGTGGCCGGGGTGATCTATGTCGGCAAGCGCGAACTGTTCGAGCAGGCCGACGTGCTCAGCGTGCACCTGGTGCTCAGCGAGCGCAGTCGCGGCCTGGTGGATGCCCAGGCCTTGAGCTGGATGAAGCCCCAAGCGCTGCTGGTGAACACCGCCCGCGGCCCGATCGTTGATGAAGCGGCATTGATCGCGGCCCTGCAACAGGGTCGGCTGGCAGGTGCGGCCCTGGATGTGTTCGCCCAGGAACCGTTGCCGCCAGAGCATCCGTTGCGGCGCTTGCCCAATGTCCTGGCCACCCCGCATATCGGCTATGTGAGCCGGCAGAACTACCAGCAGTTTTTCGCCCAGATGATCGAGGACCTGCAGGCCTGGCAGGCGGGCCAGCCGATCCGCCGGCTCAACTGACAGCGCCCCAGTCACGCAACGAAGTGCTGTAGCCCGGTGTCGGCACTGCCCATTGTTTGGGCAAGGCCGGCAAGGGCTGCACCAGCCCCTCGCACGTGCTCGGCGTTTTTGCACCGGGGTCATAACGGCCGCGCGCCGGGACGGTGCATGGTTGACCTTTCGTCGGGATGTATCCACCCGACTGCCCCCACTCCCCGCTAAAAGCCTGCACTGCCCGGCACCGCTCTAGGTTCTGTCCTAGACTGAATTTCGCACTGTGACCGGGCAGTCACATTGTCATTGAAAAAGTCGAAACTTTTCGCTTCGGCCCAAGGTCAGGTTAAAGGTAGGGGCACTGCCACTGGTGCATTCCTTGCAAAGGCTCCTCCATCCTTTCTGCTTCAGCGCTCGAGCAGCTCAGGCTGATCGATGCGTGGCACGTTTGCGCGCGACCACAGGAATGGCCGCCGGCAACGCTTGAGACACCAGAACAGATCAATAAGACGGGAGAGACATATGATCAGCGCCGTATTGGACACTCAGGGAGAGCATCCTCAACAGCCTGCCGGTGAACGGCCCGCCCACTCGGTTGCGGTGCCTGGGGGCAAGACGCTACTGCCGCTGGCGCGGCAGAACCCGAACCGCAAGCGGGTGCTGTTCGTCACTTCGGAAATCGCCGACCTGGTGAAGACCGGCGGCCTCGGCGATGTCTCCGCCGCCCTGCCCCGGGCCATGGCCCACCTGCATGATGTACGGGTACTGATCCCCGGCTACCCCCAGGTGCTGCACAGTGAAAACCCGATCCACATCATTGGTGAGCTGAGCGGCCACGCGGCGCTGCCAGCGTGCCAGATCGGCCGCATGGACATGCCCGACGGCCTGGTGATCTATGTGCTGATCTGCCCGGAACTCTACGAGCGCGAAGGCACCCCCTACGGCGCCAACAACGGTCGCGACTGGCCGGACAACCACATCCGCTTCGCCCGTCTGGGGCTGGCCGCCGCAGATATTGCCGCCAACCTGGCACAGATCCACTGGTGCCCCGATCTGGTGCACGCCCATGACTGGCCCGCTGGCCTGGCTCCGGCCTATATGCACTGGCGTGGGCAGCGCACTCCGACCCTGTTCACCATCCATAACCTGGCTTATCAGGGCGTGGTCAGCCTGGCCTCGTGCCCGGAACTGGGGATTCCCGAACATGCCCTGCAGCAGGAAGGCATGGAGTTCTACGGCAAGCTGTCGTTCCTCAAGGCCGGCATGGCCTACGCCAGCCACATCACCACGGTCAGCGCCACCTACGCCCAGGAAATCACCACCCCGGCCTTTGGCTGTGGGCTGGACGGCTTTCTCGCCAGCAAGACCCAGCAGGGCCTGCTCAGCGGTATCCCCAACGGCATCGACGAGAGCTGGGACGCCACCACCGATCCGCACCTGGTGTGCCGCTTCAGCATCGGCGACTGGGACGGCAAGGCCGCCAACGCCACCCATGTGCGGCAAATGTTCGGCCTCGATGCCAGCAACGGCCCGCTGTTTGCCGTGGTCTCGCGGCTGGTCTATCAGAAAGGCCTGGACCTGACCGAAGCGGTGGCCGAGTTCATCGTCGAATCCGCTGGCCAGATCGCCATCATCGGCCGCGGCGAACCGGAAGAGGAACAATCCATGCGCGCCCTGGCGAGGCGCTTCCCCGGGCGCATCGGGGTACACATCGGCTTCAATGAAACCGACGCCCGGCGCATGTTTGCCGGCAGCGACTTCTTGCTCATGCCGTCGCGCTACGAGCCCTGCGGCCTGAGCCAGATGTACGCCCAGCGCTTTGGCTCGCTGCCAGTAGCACGCAATACCGGCGGCCTGGCAGACACCATCGAGAACGGCGTCACCGGTTTTCTCTTCGACGAATCCACGGTCGCCAGCTACCAGCAAGCCCTGACCCGGGCGTTCAAGGTGTTCGCCTACCCGGCGCTGCTCAACGCCATGCGCTGCCGGGCCATGGCGGCGCCGTTCAACTGGTGCAAGGCAGTGGAGCCCTACGCCGAACTCTACGAACAACTGGTGGCCAAGGCCCTGGGGCAAGCGGCCAGACAGTAAGGGGCCTGGACAGATGCCGTTAAGCACTTTGGAAACCTCGAGCCACGGTGCGCTGATGCTGGATGCCGAGCGCACCCGCTTCGCCCTGTGGGCGCCGGATGCGCAGGCGGTCAGCGTCGAACTGGGGGGCGGCCAGTCACTGCCGATGCACCCCCAGCCCGAGGGCTGGTTCATGGTCCAGGCGCGCTGCCCGGCCGGCAGCCGCTACCGCTTCACTATCGACGGCCAGATCCAGGTTCCGGACCCGGCCTCCCGGGCCCAGGACGGCGACGTGCATGGCCCGAGCCTGGTGGTCGACCCCCACAGCTATTGCTGGCAGCACTCCCAGTGGTGCGGCCGCCCCTGGCATGAAGCGGTGATCTACGAACTGCACGTGGGCGTGATGGGTGGCTACCTGGCGGTACGGCAAGCCTTGCCGGCCCTGGTGGAGCTGGGGGTGAGCGCCATCGAACTGATGCCCCTGGCGGAGTTTCCCGGCGAGCGCAACTGGGGTTACGACGGCGTCCTGCCCTTCGCCCCGGAAGCCTCCTACGGTTCCCCCGACGACCTCAAGGCCTTGATCGATGCCGCTCACGGCCTGGGGCTGGCGATGATCCTTGATGTGGTCTACAACCACTTCGGTCCCGACGGCAACTACCTGCTGCAATACGCCAGGGAGTTCTTCCGCACGGACCTGCACACCCCCTGGGGCGCGGCCATCGACTTTCGCCGCCGGCCGGTGCGCGAGTTCTTTATCGAAAACGCCCTGATGTGGCTGCTGGAGTATCGCTTCGACGGCCTGCGCCTGGACGCGGTGCACGCCATTGACGATCCGGACTTCCTGGTCGAACTGGCCCAACGGGTACGCCGGGCAGTGCCGGCCTCGCGCCATGTATGGCTCAACCTGGAAAACGAACTCAACCAGGCCAGCCTCCTGCAGCAAGGTTTTGACGCGCAGTGGAACGATGACGGGCACAACGCCCTGCACGTGCTGCTGACCGGGGAAACCGACGCCTACTACGCCGATTTCGCTGAGCAGCCTACCGCGCAACTGGCCCGCTGCCTGAGCCAGGGCTTCGCCTTTCAGGGGCATGCCAATCGCCATGGCGAGGCTCGCGGCGAACCCAGCGGCCATCTGCCCCCCAGCGCCTTCGTACTGTTCCTGCAGAACCACGACCAGATCGGCAACCGCGCATTCGGTGAGCGCCTCAACCAACTGGCGCCAACCCAGGCCCTGCATGCCGCCACCGTACTGTTGCTGTTGTCGCCGATGATCCCGCTGTTGTTCATGGGCGACGAGATGGCGGCCCAGGAGCCGTTCCTGTTCTTTACCAGCCACCAGGGCGAACTGGCGGCAGCGGTGCGCGAGGGGCGGCGCAATGAATTCGCCGCCTTCAGCGCCTTTGCCGACGCGCAGCAGCGCCAGCGCATTCCCGACCCCAATGCGCTCTCAACCTTCAATGCCTCACGCCCGCAAGCACAATTGCAACAAGCCTGCGCGACTCGCGAGCTGTACCGCAGCTTGCTGCGTATCCGCCACCGCGAGCTGATCCCGCGCCTGGTCGGCGCCCGTGCCCTGGAGACCGAGGTACTGGCGGAAGGCGCCTTGAGTGCGCGCTGGCGTCTGGGGGACGGCAGCCTGTTGCGCATCGACCTCAACCTCAGCCCGCACCGGGTCGAGCTGCCGCCCCTGCAAGCCTCGCGACTGTGGTTCGAGTACCCAGCGCACACCCTCAAGCACTGGAGCCAGGGTTACCTGCCGGCCTTCAGCGCGCTGGTGCAACTGGATGACCAGACCTCCCCGACCGCCCCTGATGGAGAACGCCTATGAACGATGCGCAACTGGAAATACTCGCCAGCCGCGCCGGTCTGGCAGTGGACTGGGTGGATGCCAACGGCCGTGCGCAACGGGTCGAACCGCGGGTGCTGCGCGCGGTGCTGGCAGGCCTGGGGCACCCAGCCGAGAACCCTGTGGAAATCGAAAACAGCCTGCGGCAATTGCACCAGGCGCAACAGAGCCGGCACCTGCCGCCGCTGCTCACCGCGGATGTCGGCCAAGGCCTGGACCTGGCCCGCTATTTTCCGCCCCAGGCCCTCTGTGAGCTGCAGCTGGAAGACGGCCAGCAACTGTCGTTGCAACTGGATGGGCAGAGTGTGCTGCCCGGTCAGATCCCCGTGGGTTACCACAGCGCGAGCATCGAGGACGAACACTTCATCCTCGCGGTGGCCCCGGAGCGCTGCTACAGCGTGGCTCAAGCGGTGGACCAGGCGACGCCGCGGGCCTGGGGCCTCAGCGTGCAACTGTATTCCCTGCGCCGCCCCGGCGATGGCGGCTTCGGCGACACCCAGGCCCTGGAGGAACTGGCCCGGCAAGCGGCCGAACGCGGGGCCAACGCGCTGGCCATCAGCCCGCTGCACGCCATGTTCGCCAGCGCCCCCCAGCGCTATAGCCCCTACTCACCCTCCAGCCGTCTGTTTCTCAATAGTTTGTATGCCGCCCCCGGAACGATCCTCGGCGAACGGGCCTGGCGCGCAGCGATCGAAGCCTGCGGCGTCGCTGAACAGCTGCAGGCACTGGAGCAGCACCCGTTGATCGACTGGCCCCAGGCGGCCCAGGCCAAGCAACAGGCGCTGCGGGCCCTGTATCAAGGCTTCTGCCACGGTGCGCACCCGCTGCACCAGGACTTCGCCAGCTACCGCCAGGCCGCCGGCGAAGCCTTGGAGAACCATTGCCGCTTCGAGGCCATCCAGGCCCAGCGTGCGACCCGTGGCGAAGACCTCGACTGGCGCCACTGGCCGGAGCACTGGCGCAATCCCGCCAGCCCGGCGCTGGTGCAGTTCGCCGAGGAGCATGCCGATGAAATCAGTTTCCATGCCTTCTGCCAGTGGCTGATCGCCCGCAGCCTGCAACGGGCGCAAAGTGCCGCGCGCAGTAGCGGCATGGGCATCGGCCTGATTGCCGACCTGGCGGTGGGCGCCGACGGTGGCGGCAGCCAGGCCTGGAGTCGCCAGGAACAGTTGCTGGCGGCCCTGACCGTGGGCGCGCCACCGGACATTCTCAATCGCCAGGGCCAGGGCTGGGGCATCTGTGCCTTCTCCCCGGAGGGTTTGCAGCGCCATGGGTTTCGCGCCTTCATCGAAATGCTCCGGGCCAACTTCGCCCATGCCGGTGGCCTGCGCATCGACCATGTGATGGGCCTGCAACGGCTGTGGGTGATCCCCCTGGGCGCGCCCCCCAGTGATGGTGCCTATCTGTATTACCCGGTGGACGACCTGCTGCGCCTGCTGGCCCTGGAATCACACCGTCACCAGGCCATCGTGCTCGGCGAGGACCTGGGCACGGTGCCTGACGGCCTGCGGGAAAAACTCGCGGCCCGGGCCATGCTCGGCATGCGCGTGCTGTTGTTCGAACAGGACCATGGCTGCCACTTCAAGCCGATCCTCGACTGGCCGGACAACGCCCTGGCCACCACCAGCACCCACGACCTGCCCACCCTCAACGGCTGGTGGCACGGCCGCGACATCGACTGGAACCTGCGCCTGGGCCTGGTGGATGAAGCCGGTGCGCTGCAATGGCGCGAACATCGCCAGCGCGAACGCGAGGGCCTGCGCCAGGCCCTGGCCCAGGACCCGCAGAATTTCCACGAGCAGGCCCACGAAGCCGATCAGGTGGTGGACGCCAGCGTGCGTTTTCTCGGCCATACCCGGGCGCCCCTGGTACTGCTGCCATTGGAAGATGCCCTGGGCATCGACGAGCAGGCCAACCTGCCCGGCACCCTCGACACCCACCCCAACTGGCGTCGGCGCCTGGCCAGTTCGAGCACACGCCTGCTGGATGATAGCGACGCCGCACGGCGCCTGGAGCTGCTGGCCTGTGCCCGCCAACAAGCCCTTGAGCGTGACCGATGAACCCGCCGGCCGAGCCGTTGCTACGAGCGACCCTGCGCCTGCAATTTCATCAAGGCTTCACCCTCGACGACGCGGTGCCCCTGGTGCCCTACTTCGCCCGCCTGGGCATCAGTCACCTGTATGCCTCGCCACTGCTCTGCGCCCGAGCCGGCTCGATGCACGGTTATGACGTGGTTGACCCGACCCGGGTCAACCCGCAACTGGGCGGCGAATCGGCCCTCAAGCGCCTGGTGGCTGCCCTGCGCCAGCAGCAGATGGGGCTGATCCTCGACTTCGTCTCCAACCACATGGCGGTGGGCGGTGGCGATAACCCCTGGTGGCTCGACTTGTTGCGCTGGGGTCGCCTGAGCCCTTATGGCGAGTTCTTCGATATCCAGTGGCATTCCCCCGACCCGCTGATGGAAGGCCAGTTGCTCTTGCCATTCCTTGGCAGCGACTACGGCGTGGCGCTGCAGGAAGGCCACCTGATATTGCAGCTGGATGACGACCTGCGGGGCTTTCATGTCCGGCACCACGAGCACCGTTTCCCAGTCTGTCCCGGCGACTATGGGCAGTTACTGCAAGTTGAGGGCGGTTTGCAGGCCGAATACTGCGCCGCCCTGAAAACCCTCGCCGACGGTTTTTCCGCTTTGCGTTTCAACGGCGATGCCCACGCCCAAGCACAACCTTTGCAGCAGTCCCTGGGACAGTTGCTGGAACAGCCGTCGGTACGCCAGGCGATCGAGAGCCACTTGCACCGCTTTGACTGCCGCCAGCCAGAGGGTTTGGCGCGCCTGCATCAACTGCTGGAACAGCAGAGCTACCGCCTGGCCAGTTGGCGCACCGCTGCCGACGACATCAACTGGCGGCGCTTCTTCGACGTCAACGAACTGGGAGGCCTGCGGGTCGAACGCCCGGCAGTGTTCGAAGCCACTCACGCAAAGCTCTTCGAGCTGATCGAGCAGCAACTGGTAGACGGGCTGCGCATCGACCATATCGACGGCCTCGCCGACCCTCGGGGGTACTGCCGCAAACTGCGACGCCGGGTTGACCGCCTGCGCCCCGGCCAGCACCTGCCGATCTTTGTCGAGAAGATCCTCGGCGCCGGCGAGCACCTGCACCACGACTGGGGGGTGGACGGCAGCACCGGCTACGAATTCATGAACCAAGTGTCGCTGCTGCAACAGGCGCCCAGGGGCCAGCCATTGCTCGCCGAGCTGTGGAGTCGACACAGCCAGCGCCCGGCGCAGTTTGGCGAAGAAGCACGACTGGCACGCCAGCAGATTCTCAACAGTTCTCTGGCCAGCGATTTTGAAAGTGTCGCGCAGGCCCTGCTGCAGGTCGCACGCCTGGACCTGATGAGCCGCGACCTGACCCTGGGCGCCATCCGCCGGGCATTGCAGGCGCTGATCGTGCACTTCCCGGTGTACCGCACCTACATCAGTGCCTGCGGCCGTGCGCCACAAGACCAAGCGTTCTTCGAGCAAGCCATGAGCGGCGCCCGGGCCAGCCTGAGCGAAGCAGATTGGCCGGTGCTGGATTGCCTGGAGCGCTGGCTTGGCGGCCAGGGCTGGCGCCGGCAGCCACCGGGTCGCGGGCGCAAACTGCTGCGTCACGCCTGCGTGCGCTTTCAGCAACTGACGTCGCCGGCGGCGGCCAAGGCCGTGGAAGACACGGCCTTCTATCGCTCGGCAGTGCTGCTGTCGCGTAATGACGTGGGCTTCAATACCGAGCAGTTCAGTGCACCGGTGTCGGCCTTCCACGCGGCCTGCGAGCAACGCCTGGCGAGTTTCCCCGACAACCTGCTGGCCAGCGCCACCCATGACCACAAGCGCGGTGAAGACAGCCGTGCGCGCCTGGCAGTGCTCAGTGAACGCGCCGAGTGGTACGCCGGGCAAGTCGACACCTGGCGCGAGTTGGCCGTGCCGTTGCGCGCCCATCCCGACGCCCCCTCGGCGGGAGATGAATTGATCCTCTATCAGACCTTGCTGGGCAGTTGGCCCCTGGATCTCGGAGCGCAGGATGGGTCAGCACTCGAGCGCTATGCAGAGCGAATCTGCCAATGGCAGCTCAAGGCCCTGCGCGAGGCCAAATTGCACAGCAGTTGGGCGGCCGTGAACCCGGAGTACGAAAACGCGGTCCAGGGGTTTGTCAACGCCCTGCTGTGTTTCCCCCAAGGCCTGGCCTTGCGCCGTTCGATTGCCGCTGCAGCCAACGCCATCGCTCCCGCCGGGGCTCTCAACAGCCTGGCGCAAACCTTGCTGCGCATGACCGTACCGGGTGTCCCGGACCTGTATCAGGGCAATGATTTCTGGGACTTCAGCCTGGTGGACCCGGACAACCGCCGGCCAGTGGACTACCGCGCCCGGCAGCGGGCACTGGAAAGGTTGCCGGCCCCGGGCGAGTGGCTCGCCCAGTGGCGGGATGGGCGCATCAAGCAAGGCTTGATCGCCCGTACCCTGGAGCTGCGCAGCCAGTATCCACAGCTGTTTCGCCAAGGGCGCTATCAGCCGTTGCCGGTCATCGGCCAAGGCGCCGAACGAGTCCTGGCATTCATGCGTGAATACCAGCAGCAGCGGGCCGTGGTGATCGTGCCGATCCAGGTCGCCGGCTGGCTGAAAGACAGTGCACTGCCCTGGGTCGATGCGCCGCTTTGGGGCGATGCTCGGGTGCAACTACCGTTCGCCGCCTCGGGCCGCAACCTGAATGGACTTTTTTCCACGGCGCTAGTCACACCCAACAGAGAGCTGATGATCAGTGCCGTACTGCAAGACTTTCCGCTCAACCTTTTGATCCAACATTGAGTTCAGTCCAGGAGCATTGCGATGAGTACCGACGACAAACGCATTCGTGAATTCGCTTATCAGATCTGGGAGTCGGAAGGTAAGCCGCAGGGCCACGAGGCCCGCCATTGGGAAATGGCCCGCAAGCTCGCCGAAGCCGAGGCCCTGGCCCCAAACTCGCCATCCAAGGCCAAATCCACCGCTGCCAAGCCGGCGAGCAAGAGCGCAGCCAAGCCCAAGGCCAAGTCGGCCGCTGCCGTGGTGGTGCCTCCGGGTGAAAAGCCCGCCACCAGGAAACCCCGAGCGCCGCGCAAACCGCCAGCCAACTGACGACACTCCTGGCCTCATTGCGATGAACCTGTGGCGCGCCCCAGCACCACAAAGGTTTCGCTCGCCCGGAGAAACCCCGGGCTCGAACCCCGACCTTATTTGCAGGAGCAACCATGAGCAGATCCAAGCAGATCCCGGCGCCTCCCCCCGAGAGTGAACCTTCGCGCATTCGTGAAGGCCTGCCCTTCCCCCTGGGCGCCACCTGGGACGGTCTGGGGGTCAACTTCGCGCTGTTCTCGGCCAACGCCGCCAAGGTCGAACTGTGTATCTTCGACGACACCGGGGAGGTCGAACTGGAGCGCATCGAACTGCCGGAATACACCGACGAGATCTTCCACGGCTACCTGCCCGACGCCCATCCCGGGCTGATCTACGGCTACCGGGTGCATGGTCCCTATGACCCCGCCAACGGCCACCGCTTCAATCCCAACAAATTGCTGATCGATCCCTATGCCAAGCAGCTGGTGGGCCAGCTGCGATGGTCCGAGGCGCTGTTCGGCTACACCATTGGCCACCCCGACGCCGACCTCAGTTTCGATGAGCGCGACAGCGCGCCCTTCGTGCCCAAGTGCAAGGTCATCGACCCGGCCCACACCTGGGGCAACGACCAGCGGGTCAGCGTGCCGTGGGACAAGACCATCATCTACGAGACCCACGTGCGCGGCTTCACCATGCGCCACCCCGCGGTCCCGGAAAACCTGCGGGGCACCTTCGCCGGGCTGATGGTCGACGACGTGCTGGAGCACATCCGCAAGCTTGGGGTGTCATCGGTGGAACTGCTGCCGGTCCACGCCTTCGTCAACGACCAGCACCTGCTGCACAAGGGCATGACCAACTACTGGGGCTACAACAGCATCGCCTTCTTCGCCCCGGACCCGCGCTACCTGGCCAGCGGCAAGATTGCCGAATTCAAGGAAATGGTCGCGCACCTGCACGAAGCCGGGCTGGAAGTGCTGCTGGACGTGGTCTACAACCACACCGCCGAAGGCAACGAGCAAGGCCCGACCCTGTCCATGCGCGGCATCGACAACGCTTCCTACTATCGCCTGATGCCCGACGACAAGCGTTTCTATATCAACGATTCCGGCACCGGCAACACCCTCGACCTGAGCCACCCCTGCGTGCTGCAGATGGTCACCGACTCGTTGCGCTACTGGGCCACGGAAATGCACGTGGACGGCTTCCGCTTCGACCTGGCGACCATCCTCGGCCGCTACCACAACGGTTTCGACGAACGCCACAGCTTCCTCGTGGCCTGCCGCCAGGACCCGGTGCTGCGCCAGGTGAAAATGATCGCCGAACCCTGGGACTGTGGCCCCGGTGGCTATCAGGTAGGCAACTTCCCGCCGGGCTGGGTGGAGTGGAACGACCGCTTTCGCGACACCGTACGGGCCTTCTGGAAAGGCGACGATGGTCAACTGGCGGACTTTGCCGGGCGCATGACCGCCTCCGGCGAGATGTTCGACCAGCGCGGCCGGCGCCCCTATGCCTCGCTCAACTTCGTCACCGCCCACGACGGCTTCACCCTGCACGACCTGGTGTCCTACAACGACAAGCACAACGAGGCCAACGACGAGAACAACCAGGACGGCAGCAACAACAACCTGTCCTGGAACCACGGCGTCGAGGGGCCCACCGACGATCCCGAGATCAACGCCCTGCGCCTGCGCCAGATGCGCAACTGCTTCGCCACCCTGCTGCTGGCCCAGGGCACGCCGATGGTGGTGGCCGGTGATGAATTCGCCCGCACCCAGCACGGCAACAACAATGCCTACTGCCAGGACAGCGAGATCGGCTGGGTCAACTGGGACCTGGACGCCGACGGCAAGTCGCTGCTGAAGTTCGTCAAGCGCCTGATCAAGCTGCGCCTGAACTACCCGATCCTGCGCCGTGGGCGCTTCCTGGTGGGTAATTACAACGAGGACATCGGGGTCAAGGACGTGACCTGGCTGGCCCCCGACGGCAGCGAGATGACCACCGAGCACTGGCAGGACGCCCATGGCCGCTGCCTGGGCATGCTGCTGGACGGCCGCGCCCAGGAAACCGGGATCCGCCGCCCCGGGGCCGACGCCACCGTGCTGCTGGTGGTCAACGCCCACCACGACGTGGTCAATTTCCGCTTGCCCCAGGTCCCCGCCGGGGAGTTCTGGACCTGCATGATCGACACCAACCAGCCGGCGGTGCGCGGCCAGGAACGCTTCGCCTTCGGCCACGAATACTCGGTCACCGGTCGCTCCTTGCTGTTCTTCGAACTCCAGCATGAGGAACAAGAGTAAGTGCGGCGTGCCGACGAATCGGCCCGCAAGCCTTGCAGCGTTCCGGCCGCTGCCGTCGCGGCAAGCCTGCGCCGGCAACCGATAGCACCCGGGAAGGCCGCGGCAATTCGCGGAGATTCATCGAAAGGGCCTGCCCCGGAGAAAAATGCGTCTACCCTATGTACCGAATCGCAATCGATAAGTTGGCCTGCCCCCTGTGTAGAGGGGCTCGGGCTGGGTATGATTGCGCACCATCACGGCGTTCCAAAGGTATGGAACACCGGTACTTCACGCTGAGGCAACCGCCATGGAATCAGCGTATGTGTAAACCCAAGGCCAAGTTTGAACCTTCGTTCAGCGCCTTAGCGTGCGGCCGACACAGGGATGTGACCCGTCATGAAAGCCATACCCGCACTCGATAACAGTTGGCCCAGTCAGATCTGGAACACTGCCAGCAGCCTGGCCGACCTCCCGGCCATCAACCTCTCCAACCTGGTCCCGGCCGGCTCCCGGGTGGTGATCGTCGCCCCGCACCCTGGTGACGAAGTAGTCGCCAGCGGCGGCCTGCTGCAGGTGCTCGCGCACCATGGCTACCCTTTGCAACTGATTTCCATCAGCGACGGCAGCGCCAGCCATCCAGGCTCGGAGTTGTGGCCCAAACGGCGCCTGAGTGTCTTTCGCCCCCAGGAAAGTGCCGAGGCCCTGCGCCGCCTGGGGCTACCCCTGCACAGCCTGAAGTGGATTCGCGGCGGCTTTGCCGACAGCGCCCTGGCCCAGGGCGAGCAACAGTTGGTGCCGTTCATCAGCCGCTACTTGCGGGCCAGCGACGTGGTGTTCAGCACCTGGCGCGCCGACGGCAATCTCGACCACGAGGCGGTAGGCCGGGCGACGGCCAAGGCCGCGGCGCTGGTGGGCGCGCGCTTTCATGAAATTCCGCTCTGGGCCTGGCACTGGTCTGCCCGCGAGGAACACCAGATTCCTTGGGCGCGGGCCCGCAAGCTGCGCCTGGACACCTGGACCGTGGCGCGCAAGCGCCATGCCGTCCACGCCTACGCCAGCCAACTGCAAGCCGAGCCGGAGATCGGCCTGCAGCCGTCGCTGTCGCCCGTGCTGCTGGAGCGCTTGCGCATGCCCTACGAGATCATCCTCATGTAACGGGCCTGAGGACTAGATAAGCTGCACGTGCACCTCACGCTCAGCAGCCCCATCCGTCACCGTCACTGGCTCTGAGCAGCGACCCACCTCGGCGACCGCTGGTTGCTGAGCGTGGCAGTGCAATGGCCAGCAGGGGCCGCACATCCGATTCACCGAATAAATCACGCCGCCGCCACAATAGTCGTCCATGCTTTTTTCCGGACCTGGACCCCAGAGCATCCGTCCCGAGGTCGGCCTGGTCCAAGCAGAAGGAGTCAATTGATGAGCGATAAACCCACGATCGTCCTGGTCCACGGGTTCTGGGGCGGCGCAGCCCACTGGAACCGGGTCATAGTCGAACTGCTGAACCACGGCTACGAGAAAATCCGCGCGGTGGAACTGCCCCTGACCTCCCTGGCCGAAGACGTCGAGCGCACCCGCAAGCTGGTGGCCCAGCAGTCGGGGCCGGTGCTGTTGGTCGGGCACTCCTATGGCGGCGCGGTGATCACACAGGCCGGGCATGCGGCCAACGTCGCCGGCCTGGTGTACATCGCCGCCTTCGCCCCCGACCAGGGTGAAAGCCCCGGCGGCCTGACCCAGGAACATCTACCTGAAGCGGCAGCCAACCTGGAGCCGGACAGCGACGGTTACCTGTGGGTACGGCCGGAGCGCTTCCAGCAGAGTTTCTGCCAGGACCTGAGCCCGCAAGAGGGCCTGGTCATGGGCCTGACCCAGAAAGCGCCCTTGGCCAGTACTTTCGGCGACACCCTGGGCGCCCCGGCATGGCGCGACAAACCCTCGTGGTACCAAGTGTCCACTGCCGACCGGATGATCGCCCCGCAGAACCAGGAACGCATGGCCGCGCGCCTGAACGCGCGCAAAGTGATCCATCTGGACGCCAGCCATGCGTCCCTGGCGTCCCAGCCGGCTGCCGTGGCGGCGCTGATCATCGAAGCCGCTGAATCCCTGTAAGCGGCCGAGACGCCATAGCCCTGAGCCTGGGGCTTGGCTACCAATCGGCTGACCCTGCCTGAGCACCGCCACCCCGGCCCTTCAAGCCTGCGGCAGCGGTCCTTGGGGTCAGCTGTCGGGGCGCAGGATCAACACCGCCAGCGGCGGCAGGTTGAGCACCAGAGACAGCGCCTGGCCATGACTGCCCTGCTCTTCACTGAACGCTTCGCCGCCATTGCCATAGTTGGAGCCGGCATACAGCTGCGAATCACTGTTGAGCAGTTCGCCCCAGCGCCCCGCCACCGGTACGCCGACCCGGTAGGCCTGACGCGGCACTGGGGTGAAGTTGGCCACCACCAGCAACGGTTCGCCCGCCTTGCTCCAGCGCAGCCAGGCATACACGCTGTTGATCGCGTCATCGCCGATCAGCCACTGGAAACCCTGGGGGGCATCATCCTGGTCATGCAGCGCCGGATACTGGCGGTACAGGCGATTGAGATCCCCGACCAATTGCTGCACCCCGCGGTGTTCGGGGTACTGCAGCAGGTACCAGTCCAATTGCTGGTCGTGGTTCCACTCGCGCCATTGACCGAACTCGCAGCCCATGAACAGCAGCTTCTTGCCCGGATGAGCCCACATGAAGCTGAGATAGGCCCGCAGGTTGGCAAATTTCTGCCAGCGGTCCCCGGGCATCTTGTCGATCAGCGAATGCTTGCCGTGCACCACTTCGTCGTGGGAGATCGGCAGGATGAAGCGCTCGGACCAGGCGTAGACCAGGCCAAAGCTCAGCTCGTTGTGGTGATGGGCACGGTACACCGGGTCCTGCTGGATGTAGTGCAGGGAGTCATGCATCCAGCCCATGTTCCATTTATAGGCAAAGCCAAGCCCGCCCTGGGCGGTGCTCTGGCTGACCCCCGGCCAGGCGGTGGACTCCTCGGCAATCACCAGCGCGCCGGGAGCTTCCAGGGCCACCACGTCGTTGAGGTGACGCAGGAAGTCGATGGCCTCGAGGTTCTCGCGGCCGCCGTGACGGTTGGGCACCCACTCCCCGGCCTTGCGTGAGTAATCGCGATAGAGCATCGAGGCCACGGCATCCACCCGCAGGCCATCGACATGGAAGTGCTTGAGCCAGTGCAGCGCCGACGCCAGCATGAAACCGTGCACCTCGGTGCGTCCGAGGTTATAGATCAGGGTGTCCCAGTCCTGGTGAAAGCCTTCCAGGGGATTGCCGTATTCATACAGCGCGGTGCCGTCGAATTGCGCCAGGCCATGAGTATCGGTGGGGAAATGCGCGGGTACCCAGTCGAGGATCACGCCGATGTCCGCCTGATGGCAGGCGTTGACGAAAGCGGCGAAGTCGTGCGGCGTGCCGTAGCGGGCACTGGGGGCGAACTGCGACAGCGGCTGGTAGCCCCAGGAACCACCAAAGGGATGCTCCATGATCGGCATCAGTTCGATGTGGGTGAACCCCAGGTCCTTGACGTAGGGAATCAGCCGCTCGGCCAACTCGGTCCAGCTGTACTGGCGGGCTACCTCTCCCAGGTCATCGACTTCGCACTGCCAGGATCCCGCGTGCAATTCGTAGATCGACAATGGCGCATCGGCCCGTTGGCGCTCACCCCGGGCCTGCATCCATTGCTGGTCCTGCCAGTCAACCTGCAACGGCTCGGCGACCCTGGACGCCGTGTCCGGCGGCAAGTGGGTGGCCAGGGCCATCGGGTCGGCCTTGAGCGGCAGAATGCCCTCGGCCCCGAGAATCTCGTACTTGTAGGCTTCACCGGGCTGCAGCCGTGGAATGAACAACTCCCAGACCCCCGACGGGTGCCGCAGGCGCATCGGGTGCCGGCGCCCATCCCAGACGTTGAAGTCCCCCACCACCGAGACCCGGCGGGCGTTCGGCGCCCAGACCGCAAAGCGTACGCCCTGGACCCCGTCCACGCGAGTCAGCTGCGCCCCAAGGCAAGAGCTGAGGTCGCGATGATTGCCTTCGGCGAACAGATACAGGTCCATATCTCCTAGCAAGGGGCCAAAGCTGTAGGGGTCTTCGCTGACCTGCTCGCCCGTGGCCCACTGAATGCGCAACAGGTACGCCTGGGCCTGGGGAAAATGTCCGACAAACAAACCCGGCACCGTGGCGGCCTGAAGGCTGCCGAGCACCTGTTGCTGCTGGCGTTCCAGCACCTGCACGCTCAGCGCGCCGGGCAGGAAGGCACGGATGAATTGCCCACCAGCGCCATCCTCGTGGGGACCGAGGATGGCAAATGGATCACGATGTTCAGCCCGTACCAGGGCATCGATGGCCTTGGCCGAAGGAAGCAATGCCGTTTGGTTCTTTCCCTGTTCCTTGTTCGAGAAACTCATGACTGCTCTCCACCACTCTCAATATCGGAAAAGGGTTTCAGTTCACGCATCAGCCCGACCAAACCATGCAATGGCACGTGCAGCCAGGCGGGCCGGTTTTCCGCTTCATAGGCCAGTTCATAGGCGGCCTTCTCCAGGCTAAACAGCGCCAAAGCGGCATCCGCTGCCGTCGGTTCCTGCCAGCCATGGGCAAGATTAGCCGTCGCCAGCCGATACGCCTCGACAAAGGTACGTCGCGACGCTTCGAGGTAACGCCGGACCACTCGCTGCTGGGCCACCCCGGCGGTTTGCGAACCCTGCACCGCAAGGGCCTCAAGGGCCAACGCCGCCGCGTAGTCGAAGGAACGCAACACCCCGCTGACATCCTTGTAGGGGCTGTGCTTGGCCCGGCGTTCCACCAGGGGCCGCGCCGGCTCGCCCTCGAAATCGATCAGATAGGCATCCCCCTTGACCACCAGCACCTGCCCCAGGTGCAAGTCGCCGTGAACGCGAATGCGCAAGCCTCCCACCAACTGTCTGGCCAACTGCTGGAGGTGATCGAGAATCTGCGCTTTATGCTGCAACAATCGACTCACCTGTTGTTGATCGGCGACGCTCAGTTGGCCCTGGTGCTGCTTGAGCAACTGCAACCCGCGTTCCAACTGCCCGCCGACCTGGCGATTCCAGGCCTCGACATCCTGATCATTGCTGACCTCTGGAGCGAAATCCGGGTTGCCGTTGGCATCCGCCAGCAGCACATGCATCTCGCCCAGGCGCAGCCCCAGCAGGCCCGCGAAATCCTCAAGCTCTCCCAGGGCGTTGTAATGCTGCTCCTGCTCAGACATGGCGTCCGCCAGTTCATCTCGGATCGCCCGCTCCAGGTTGTTCTGAGTCCACTCCCAGGCATCCCCCTGATTGCTCAGGTAGCCCTGGGCAATCATCAGCAAATGCTCCTCGCCTTGATCATTGCGGCGCACTACCGAGCCCAGCAGCGGCGAGATATGCGCGAAGCCGGCAGCCGTCAGGAAGGCACCCATTTCCAGTTCCGGGTGGACACCTGGCGCCACTTTGCGAATCAGCTTGAGCACCAGGCTGCCCCCCACCACCACTGAAGAGTTGGACTGTTCCGCCGACAGGTAGCGCACCTCGGACTCGGCGGTAAGGCCCAGTTCGGCCAACTGCCCGGTGCCCTCGAAGCGAATCCGCCCGGCCTGACTGTCCAGTGCGGTGCCCGCCTGCAGCGCCAGCAGCACGCTGCGCACGAAACTGTCGAGGGCGAAGGCATCGGTGATCAACCCCACCTGGCGTCCGCGGCGCACCCGGGCCATGGCCAGTTGCTGGGGCAAGGCGCTGCTGATCTGGTCTTCCACCAGCAGGCCGAACGGCAATTGATAAAGGTGGCGGTGGCCCTGGCTGCCGACCTCGATCTCGCTGAGCAATACCGGGTGCTGGGGCTCGCCAAAGCGCACGCCATAGACGATCCGCACCTGCTCGATGGCCGTGTCCTTGCCAGCGAACCAGCGACGCTTGGGCAGCCACTGGGGCAGCACGTTGTGCTCCAGGGTGGTGCGCGACGGCACTTCGAGCAATTCTTCGAGGCGTTTCTTCAGCACTAGGGTGGTGAAGTCCGGCAAGCTCTGCGCCGGTTCCACGTGCCAGCTGGGCATCTGGCTCTGCGCCGCCAGGACGAACCAGTAGAAACCGTAGGGCGCCAGGGTCAGGAGGAAACTCAACTGGCCAATCGGCGGGAAGGCATTCCCGCCAAGCATCTCCACCGGCACCATGCCGGCGAACGCCGACAGCTCCAGCTCCACCGCCTGGGCACTGCGCGATACGTTGGCCACACAGAGGATGATTTCATGCTGGCCGTCGGCGGCGGTGTATTCCCGGGTGTAGGCGAGGATCCGCCGGTTGCTCGGCGAAAGCATTTTCAGGCTGCCCCGGCCAAAGGCCTTGGACTGCTTGCGCACCGCCAGCATGCGCCGGGTCCAGTTGAGCAATGAGTGCGGGTCGCCGGACTGAGTCTCGACGTTGACCGACGGGTAACCGTAGAGCGGGTCCATGATCGGTGGCAGCACCAGGCTCGCCGGGTCGGCCCGGGAAAAACCGCCGTTGCGGTCGATGGACCACTGCATGGGTGTGCGCACTCCGTCGCGGTCGCCCAGGTAAATGTTGTCGCCCATGCCGATTTCATCGCCGTAATACAGGGTCGGCGTACCGGGCATCGACAACAGCAGGCTATTGAGCAATTCGATACGCCGACGGTCCCGCTCCATCAGTGGCGCCAGGCGCCGGCGGATCCCCAAATTGATCCGTGCCCGGCGGTCGGCGGCGTAGTAATTCCACAGGTAGTCGCGCTCCTTGTCGGTGACCATTTCCAGGGTCAGCTCATCGTGGTTGCGCAAAAAGATCGCCCACTGGCAGTTGGCCGGGATCTCCGGTGTCTGACGCAGGATGTCGGTGATCGGAAAACGGTCTTCCTGGGCCAGGGCCATGTACATGCGTGGCATCAGCGGGAAATGGAAAGCCATGTGGCACTCATCGCCGTCGTCGCCCTTGGCATCCCCAAAATACAGCTGGGTGTCCTCCGGCCATTGGTTGGCCTCGGCCAGGAGCATGCGATCCGGGTAATGGGCATCGATCTCGGCACGGATCTGCTTGAGCACCTCGTGGGTTTCGGGCAGGTTCTCGTTGTTGCTGCCGTCACGCTCGATCAGGTAGGGAATGGCGTCCAGGCGCAGCCCGTCGATGCCCATGTCCAGCCAGTAGCGCATCACCGAGAGCACCGCCTTCAGCACCTGCGGGTTGTCGAAATTGAGGTCCGGCTGGTGGGAATAGAAGCGGTGCCAGAAATACTGGCCGGCCACCGGGTCCCAGGTCCAGTTGGACTTCTCGGTGTCGAGAAAGATAATCCGCGTGCCGGCGTACTTGTGCTCGTCATCGGACCACACGTAGAAGTTGCGCGCCGCCGAGCCGGGCTTGGCCTTGCGTGCCCGCTGGAACCAGGGGTGCTGGTCGGAGGTGTGGTTGATCACCAGCTCGGTGATTACCCGCAAGCCACGCTTATGCGCCTCGGCAATGAAACGCCGGGCATCGGCCAGGGTGCCGTAGTCCGGGCTGACCCCACGGTATTCGGCGATGTCGTAGCCATCGTCGCGCCGTGGCGAAGGGTAGAACGGCAACAGCCACAGGGTGTTGACCCCCAGGTCCTTGATGTAGTCGAGCTTGGCGATCAGCCCGGGGAAATCACCGATCCCGTCGTTGTTGGAATCGTAATAGGACTTCACGTGCACCTGGTAGATCACCGCGTCCTTGTACCAGAGCGGGTCATTGATAAAGGTTGCTGGGCGGGGGGTCTTCGCCATGTTCAACTCCTGGAAATGAGGTGAATGCGCCTGTCGGACGCCTGCCTCGGCGACAGAAAAAACCTCAGGGCCTTTACGCAGCAGTGAGGTCGCCGCGAGCGTTGCCTTCGTTCAAAGCCGTTGGCAGCAGTTCTCGCCGCGCTCAGGGCAAGCTGATACGCCAGATACCGAAGGGTTGCGCCGGCTCGAGGCGCATGAATTGGCTCTTGCCGTACCAGGTCCAGCGGTGGCCGTTCATCAAGTCTTCGCCCTGGATCGCGGCATCGTCGGGCAGGCCCAGCTCCCACAGGGGCAACTCGAAATGCGCTTCCTGGGGGTTGAACGGGTCGAGGCAGACCGCCACCAGTACGAAGTTGCCGCCATCGGCACTGCGCTTGCCGAAATACAGGATCTGGTCGTTCCAGGCGTTGTACAGCTTCAGCCCCAGGTGGCTGTGCAATGCCGGGTTCTGCCGGCGGATACGATTGAGTTGGGCGATCTCGGCAATGATATTGCCCGGCGCCGTGAAGTCCCGGGGGCGGATCTGGTACTTCTCCGAATCCAAGTACTCTTCCTTGCCTGGCACCGGCGCCGATTCGCACAGTTCGAACCCCGAATACATGCCCCACAACCCCGAGCCCATGGTGGCCAGCACCGTGCGGATGAGAAACCCGGGGCGCCCCGACTCATGCAGGAAGCCTGGGTTGATGTCCGGGGTATTGACGAAGAAGTTCGGCCGGAAGCACTCGCGCCACGGCGACTGGTTGAGCTCGCTGAGATAGGTCGACAATTCGCTCTTGCTGTTGCGCCAGGTGAAGTAGGTGTAGCTCTGGGAGTAACCGACCTTGCCCAGGCGCGCCATCATCGCCGGGGTAGTGAAGGCTTCAGCCAGGAAGATCACCTCCGGGTGCTGGCTGCGCACGTCGCCGATCAGCCATTGCCAGAATGGCAGCGGTTTGGTGTGGGGGTTGTCGACGCGAAAGGTCTTGACCCCCTCCTCGACCCAGCCCATGACGATGTCCCGCAACTCCAGCCACAGGCCGGGTATGGCATCGGCGGCGTAGAAGTCGACATTGACGATGTCCTGGTACTTCTTCGGCGGGTTCTCGGCATATTTGATGCTGCCGTCCGGACGCCAGTTGAACCAGCCCGGGTGCTGCTTGAGCCAGGGGTGATCCTGGGAACACTGGATGGCGAAATCCAGGGCGATCTCCAGGCCATGGTCGGCGGCGGCAGCGAGCAGTCGACGGAAATCCTCGCGACTGCCCAGTTGCAGGTGAATGGCCTCGTGGCCGCCCTCCTCGCTGCCAATCGCGTAAGGGCTGCCCGGATCATCCGGGCCGGCGCTGAGCGAGTTGTTGCGACCCTTGCGGTGGCTGCGGCCAATGGGATGGATCGGCGGAAAATACAGCACGTCGAACCCCATGTCGTGGATCATCGACAGCCGCGAATGAACGTCATTGAAGGTGCCGTGGCGGGCTGGATCGTCGCTGATCGAGCGGGGAAACAGCTCGTACCAGCTGGCAAATTGCGCCCGTTCACGCTCCACATCCACCGGGTATTCGGGGCTCAGGCTGAGGTAGGGCCGGTGATCGGCCTCGGCCATCAATCGGGCACTGTGTTGATTGAGGAACAGCGCCACCTGCTCGGTCTCCAGCAATCCGCCAAGCTGCTGTTGCAGTGCCAGCAGTTGCTCGCGCAACGGCCCTTCGCTGCGCTCGGCGGCCAGTTGCACCTGGCTGCGGCCCTCCAGCAGCTCCAGGCTCACCGGCACCCCGGCCTGGTGTTTCTTTTCCAGCTCGTAGCAGAAGCTGGCGAACTGATCGATCCAGGCTTCGATACAGAATCGGTAGCGACCCACGGACGGCACCGGGAAGTGCCCCAGCCAACCATCGTTGCCCTGGTCCTCCAGGGCCTGGCTGTCCCAGATGTCCTGCTGTTCGTCACGCCAGCGCACCCGCACCGCCAGCTTGTCGTGGCCGTCGGCGAACACTTTGCACCCTACTTCGACCTGCTGGCCGACCACCGCCTTGACCGCGAATTGCCCACCATCGAGCACCGGGCGGGTGTTTTCGATGGCAATGCGCGGCAGCAACAAAGCCTGGGACAAGGGCAGATGCGCCTGGTACTGCTGTTCAGTCGGTTTTTCGGTAGTCATCGAGCATCACCCCTTTCACACGTCTTCGACGCTCTGGTGGCGAGGCTGGCGGCGCCTCGGTGAATCAATGCACTTAGGTTCCGAACCATCGACAGCGGCGAAAGTTCATCGCAATGGATTGTTGAATACAGGGGGAATCAAATCCGCGCCCCCCGCGATCCACCGAGGGCGCCGGTACATCTGCAAGCACAAAGGAGGCCATAGCGATGAATATCCCGATCCCGGCAGAGACTGCCGACCCGAACATCGATCAACCGACCCTGCCCCCTAGCGAACCTGAGCCAGTCGCCGAGCGCCAACCGCCGGGCAGCCCCCACCGCGCAAAGTCGATCCGAGCAATGCCCGCCCCCGGTGGTGACCCATTCCAGCCCTCAAGCATAGACAGTCCCGCGCCCTATCTCGCAGGAGCCGACACCTACAACAAATGCGCCGCTGGTGGATGAAAGGCCTGGCCGCCGATCGGTCCACCACGCCGGTTATTTCAACGCACAGACGTTCCAGATGCGCCTGCCCGACAATGCCGCCGGCCGCATCACCAAGTCACTTGGCGGGGGCGCCAATGCGGGAGCGGATCTGCATCACCGAAGCAGAAGGCGGCGCTTTGACCGTAGCAGGCGCAATCGGCGGGCGGTGCCATATAAAGGCCATCTACGGTGATTCGGTCATTTGGCTGATCTGGATCAGGGTTCCTTGCCAAGGCCTGTGCCAGAGGCCGCTGCAGCCATCCCCAAAGGCACTTGAGGGGGTGCAGCAAGTTGTCGCAGGGGCGCGCAAATATCCATCTGATCCGGTTTTTTATAAAATACCTGAGCCTGTTATGCAAACAGATCCATGGTCATAGTTGCCGTGCCTGATGGAGGCTGATGAGCGAACGACCATGAGCGAAAGAATCCCCGTCCGATTAGTAGAAACCTTCGAACCTTCACACCCTAAACAGATGAAGTCGAAGACCACCGACAAGCAAGTCTTCACCCGTAGTTTCACTGGTTTGTTCCGTACCCTGCGCATGACCGGCGCCGGGTTCCTGTTCCTAATGTTCTTCGGCACTGTCTGGTTGAACTGGGGTGGCCGCCAAGCGGTGCTCTGGGACCTGGCCGAAAGCAAGTTCCACATCTTTGGCGCAACCTTCTGGCCCCAGGACTTCATCCTCCTTTCGGCCCTGCTGATCATCTGCGCCTTCGGCCTGTTCGCCATCACGGTGTTCGCCGGCCGCGTGTGGTGCGGCTACACCTGCCCGCAAAGTTCCTGGACCTGGCTGTTCATGTGGTGCGAGAAGGTCACCGAAGGCGAACGCAACCAGCGGATCAAGCTGCAAGCCGCGCCCTGGGGCCTGAACAAGCTGGCTCGACGCGCGATGAAACACACGCTGTGGCTGGCCATCAGCCTGCTTACCGGCCTGACTTTCGTTGGCTACTTCACCCCGATCCGCCCCCTGGCCCAGGAACTGCTGACCCTGCAGATCGGTGGCCTGAGCCTGTTCTGGGTGCTGTTCTTCGCCGCCGCCACCTACATCAATGCCGGCTGGCTGCGTGAAGCGGTGTGCATGCACATGTGCCCTTATGCGCGCTTCCAGAGCGTGATGTTCGACAAGGACACCCTGACCATCTCCTACAACCCGGTCCGTGGTGAAAGCCGTGGCCCGCGCAAGCGCGATGTGAAACCTGCCGATGTCGGCCTGGGTGATTGCATCGACTGCCAGGTGTGTGTCCAGGTCTGCCCTACCGGCATCGACATCCGCGACGGCCTGCAGATGGAATGCATCGGCTGTGCCGCCTGCATCGATGCCTGTGATTCGATCATGGACAAGATGGGCTATGCCCGCGGCCTGATCGCCTATACCTCGGAGCATGAACTGCAAGGGGGCAAGACCCATCTGCTGCGGCCGCGCCTGGTGGGCTACAGCCTGGTGCTGCTGGTGATGATCGGCGCCCTGGCCATGGCTCTGGTGCAGCGGCCGATGGTGTCGCTGGACGTGAGCAAGGACCGTGGTCTGTTCCGCGAGAACGCCCAGGGGCAGATCGAGAACATCTACAGCCTGAAGATCATCAACAAGACCCAGGAATACCAGCAGTACCGCGTAGCCCTGGTAGATGGCGATGGCTTCGAACTGCAGGGCAAGACCGAGCTGGGCCTGGCCCCGGGAGAAATCACCGACCTGCCGGTTTCCGTGGCGATGACCCAGGACCGCCCGCAAAGCAGCTCCCAGGCCATCACCTTCAAAGTCACCGACAGCGACGAACCCGGGGTCTACGCCGTGGCCAAGAGTCGTTTTGTCGCCCCGATGAACCGCTGAACCTCTAGAATGCCGTGGCGAGAGGGGCGTGCCTCGATTGAGGCCGCCCCTGCGGAGCCACCGGCAATGAGCGTTTACGACCGCCATGGCGGTCAAGTACCTCCCCACTCCCTCGCCACCGCACACACGTTGACTCAATGACCAGACTGGATCTTCAACCGCAGATGAAACGCTACGAAAAATTCGCCGAGGACATCGCCGAACTGATTCGCTCCGGGGTCCTTGGCCCTGGCCAGCGTGTGCCTTCGGTGCGCTACGCCAGCCAGACCTACGGGGTCAGCCCGTCGACGGTGTTCCAGGCCTATTACCTGCTGGAGCGCCGCGGCCTGATCCGCGCCCGCCCGCGCTCCGGCTACTTCGTCAATGCCCATGCGCCGAGCCCGTTTTCCGAGCCGGTGATTAGCAGCGAAGTCAATGAATCCACCGAAGTCGATGTCAGCGAGCTGGTGTTCTCGGTGCTCGACTCGATCAAGGACCCGAGCACCGTGCCCTTCGGCTCGGCGTTCCCCAGCCCGACCCTGTTCCCCCTGCAGCGCCTGTCCCGCTCCCTGGCCAGTGCCAGCCGCGAAATGGACCCGCGGGTGGTGGTCACCGACATGTCCCCGGGCAACCCGCAACTGCGCCGGCAGATCGCCCTGCGCTACATGGTCGCCGGCCTGATGCTGCCCATGGAGGAACTGCTGATCACCAACGGCGCCCTGGAAGCGCTGAACCTGTGCCTGCAGGCCGTGACCGAACCCGGCGACCTGGTAGCCATCGAGGCCCCGGCCTTCTACGCCAGCCTGCAAGTACTGGAGCGGCTCAAGCTCAAGGCGGTGGAAATCCCCGTGCACCCGCGCGACGGCATCGACCTCGGGGTGCTGGCCCAGACCCTTGAGCGCCACCCGATCAAGGCCTGCTGGTGCATGACCAGCTTCCAGAACCCGATGGGCGCGAGCATGCCCGAGGCGAAGAAACAGGAGTTGGTGGAGCTGTTGCGCCAGCACCAGGTGCCGCTGATCGAGGACGACGTTTACGCCGAGTTGTACTACGGCCAACAAGCGCCGAAGCCGGCCAAGGCCTTCGACACCGAGGGCCTGGTGATGCACTGCGGCTCCTTCGCCAAGAGCCTGGCCCCGGGGTACCGCGTCGGCTGGGTGGCTGCAGGGCGCTATGCGCAGAAAATCGAACGGCTGAAACTGATGACCTCGCTATGCGCCTCGATGCCGGCCCAGGCGGCGATTGCCGACTACCTGCAGCACGGTGGCTACGACCGCCACCTGCGCAAGTTGCGCTATGCCCTGGAAGAACAGCAGAGCGCGATGCTGGCGGCGATTGGCCGTTACTTCCCGGCCCAGACCCGAGTCAGCCAGCCGGCGGGCGGCTACTTCCTGTGGCTGGAACTGCCGCCGCAGATGGATTCGCTGAAACTGTTCCAGATGGCCCTGGCCCAAGGCATCAGCATCGCCCCCGGGCCGATCTTTTCCCCGACCCAGCGCTTTCGCAACTGCATTCGCCTGAACTACGGCAGCCCGTGGAATGAAGCCATGGAACAAGCCATGGAAACCCTGGGGCGGATCATCCGCTCCTTCTGACCGCTAGCCCGTCTGCAGGAGCTGGCTTGCCAGCGAAAGCGTCTTCAGGATCGTGGCACAATCCAAGGCCCCCTTCGCCGGCAAGCCGGCTCCTACGCAGAGGTGCTCGATACGCGGGCCGCCGAACAATCCCCTTGCCCCCTCCCCTCAATTCCTTCAGCATCCGCGCTCCATTTTTCCAGGGACCGGAACACGTCATGGTCGAAGACCTGTATTACGACGACTACCCAGAGGCCAAGGCCGAACTGCTCAAGGCCATTGAACGCGGCCGCCTGCCGCTGCTGACCCAGGAGCTCAACGCCTACGACTGCATCCAGGCGATCTTCGAACTGGATGCGATCAACAACCCCAAGGACGAAGAGGACGCCTTCTTTGACCTGGCCCTGGCCCTGATCGGCTGGATCCCCGGCCCCGGCCAAGGCCTGAAGATCCTGCTGCGCCTGATCAACCGCGCGCCCCAGCGCCACGCCGAAAAGCTCTTCGACCTGATCCGCCACACACTGCTGGCCTGCCGCCTGAAGACCAGCCCCGAACAGTTGCTGGAGAAGTGCCTGGAGCCACAGCGCCTGGCCGAGGAACTGCCCGAGATCATCAGCGGCGTGCGCGCCTCCTCGACCTTCAACAACCTCACGCCCCAGCAGCAACGCCTGGTGATCCACAACCTCAACGAAGCCCAGGAACACACTGAGTTCCTCATGGCCTCGGTGCAAGAACGCATCGCCCCCTGGGTCGCCGAACAGCGCAACAGCTCGGCCGCCGCCCACAGCCGTGGCCCGGCCCTACAGCCCAAGCCGCAATCCTCACTGGAAGCCGGCACGCCCACCATCAACCGCGCAGCGCCGCCTGAAAGCCGCGATGCCGCAAGCCTCACCCGGGACATCAACCAGGGCATGGAACACCTCACCGGTGAAGACCACTGGCTGGAGCTGAACCTGCATCACCCCAACTTGGAGCCGGTATCCGGCGCCGCCTACCGAGTGATCTTCAGCGACGGTTCGCAAATCGAAGGCAACCTTGACGAACAAGGCTTCGCCCGCCTGGAGGGCATTCCTCCCGGTCCGGCCAAGGTGTATTACGGCGAAGACCCCCGCCCCTACCTGCGCCTGCCGATCTCGGCCCTGCCCGCCGATGCGCAACAGCTGGAAGAAGAGCTGGAGCAGCTTGACCTGGAGCCGGCCGAAGTGGACCTGGCGACCCTGCTGCTGGAAACCTCGCAGCGCAAGGCGCCCTTCACCCTGATTCCCGTCTACTGAGGCCAGGCACCCAGATGAACCGCAGACAAGTGTTTCTCAGCCACGCGCATTACCACCGTTACCTGGAAAGCCTGGCGGGCACCGAAGCCCGCTGGCAGATGCACTCGATGACGGCCGACAGCCCCGAGCAGGAAGCCGCCCTCAAGGCCGCAGAAGTCAAGGACGCGCGCCTGGACCACCTGATCCTGAACTACACCGGCGGTGCGCCCATGGCGGCGTTGGCCCAGGAGCTGGACGGGGTGATCGAAGGCTACGAGGACTACCAGCGCAAGCTGGGGCTCTGCGAAGAGCTGCCGGACATCGCGCCGCTGAACATCGACGACTACCTCGACCAGTACGAGGAATACGTGCAGGTCATCAGCCTGTGCATCCTGCTGCAACGCAGCGACCTGCTGCCCCGGGTGGCGCTGTTGCAGGACCGTGCCGGCTATCGTGCCGAGGACACCCTGATCGAGGACCTGCTCAAGCCCTACCTGGCGGACCGCACAGACCTCGATGAGTGGTACCACCCCATGTACTCGCCCCTGATCTGGGCCATCTACAGCGAAGACCCGGACGAGCCCCGGGAACTGCTGGTGGAGTACTGCAACCAGTGGTACCAGGCCTTCGAGCACGCCTCGTGGTACGACAGCCACCTGGACATGGACGAGGGCGGTTACTACGTCGGCTACTGGGCCTTTGAAGCCGCGGCGGTGGCCTACCTCTACGGCCTGGACGACAGCGCGGTCAAACACATGGTGTTCCCGCGGGAGATGCTCGAATACGCCCGGCGCTTCACCCCGCCGCCGATTCCCCTCCACTGAGGCTGGGTACTGACATGCAACGCAGGCAAGTGTTTCTCGACCACAAGCAGTACCTCATCCTCCTCGAGTTCCTGGCGGGGGCCGAAGCCCATTGGCAGACTCACTCCCTGGAAGAGGATTTCCCCGGACAGGAAGCTTCGCTCAAGGCCTGGGAGGTCAAGCAAGCGCGTCTGGACCACCTGATCCTGGGCTATACCGGCGGCAAGGACATGCAGGAGTTGGCCGATGAGCTGGACGCACTGATCGGCAGCTACGAGGAGCACCAGCGCACACTGGCCCTCTGCAATGAAATACCGGATATCGCACCACTGAACATCGAGGACTACCTCTACCAGTACGAGGAATACGTGCAGGTCATCAGTCTGTGCATCCTGCTGCAACGCCGCGACCTGCTGCCCCGTATGGTGGCGCTGCAGGACCGCGCCGGCTACCACGCCGAGGACACCCTGATCGAGGATCTGCTCAAGCCCTGCCTGCCGGGCCGCGCAGACATTGATGAGTGGTACCACCCTGTCTACACGCCGCTGATCAGGGCCATCTACTGCGATCAACCGGACGAGCCCCGGGAACTGCTGGCGGACTACTGCAACCAGTGGTACGAGGCATTCGAGCAGGCCCCATGGCACGACTCCCACCTGGACGGTGAGTCCTACTTCGGCTACTGGGCCTTTGAAGCCGCGGCAGTGGCCTACCTCTACGGCCTGGACGACAGCGCGGTCAAGCACATGGTGTTCCCGCGGGAGATGCTCGAATACGCCCGGCGCTTCACCCCGCCGCCGATTCCCCGGCCGGCGGCGCAGGACTGATACGTCCCTTTACCTCCCCTCCACACAGGTTATGCATTGCCCATGAAGTCCTGGATCAAGACCCTGCTGATCACCCTGCTCGCGGCCGCCTTGTGCCTGCTGCTGACCCGCCTTGTACTGCCCCCGCTGCTGATGCTCCTGGTGCAGCCGAGCTGGGAAGGCGCTGGGTGGTACTGGGCCAATCTGCTGCTGGCCGGTTTCCTTGCCGGGCTGCTGGTGGCGCCCCTGCTGCGCACCCGGCGTTATTACCCGGTGCCGCTGCTGCTTCTGTTGTCCGCCCTGGTGGTGGTCGGCAGCTGGGCGCAGAACCGTTGCAACGACGCCCAGTTACAGGCCATCGAACAACTGGCGATGCGCAGCGCGAGCCATTCGAACCTGGGTATCTCGAATGAGCAGCCACCGCCTTCGGCGCCAGTGGACTTGAGTGCAGTAGCGGGTGTCTGGGCGGATGAACAAGGCTACGGATTTGGCTATAGCTGCACCCGCCCGGAAGAAACCCTGGGGTACGTACTGCTACTGTCGCTGAGCTTTGGCATCAGCGTGCTGGGGCTGTTGCTGGCCTTGCTGATCGGCCCCGGCCGACGCCACGCCAGGTAGGAGCTGGCTTGCCAGCGAAGGCGCCCGCTCCAGTGCAAGACTCTGCGGCCTCTTCGCCGGTAAACCGGCTCCTGCGATGAACCAGGGTGTCAGCGACCGCCGCCCAGGTCGACGAAGGTGCCGGTGGCGTAGGAGGCCTTGTCCGACAGCAGCCAGACAATCGCCTCGGCCACTTCGTCGGGGCGCCCGCCACGGCCCATGGGGATGGCCGACTCCAGCTTGCTGACCCGGTCGGCATCGCCACTCAGGGCATGGAAGTCGGTGTAGATGTAACCCGGACGCACGGCGTTGACGCGGATGCCCTCGCCCGCCACTTCCTTGGACAGGCCGATGGTGAAGGTATCCAGGGCCCCCTTGGAGGCGGCGTAGTCGATGTACTCACCCGGCGAGCCCAAGCGCGCCGCCACCGATGACACGTTGACGATGCTGCCACCCTGCCCGCCATGACGCGGCGACATGCGCAGCACCGCGTGCTTGGCGCAGAGAATCGGCCCCATGACATTGGTCTTCATGATTTTCTGGATACGGAATTCGGACATCTCGTCGAGACGCGACTTGTGCCCCACGGTCCCGGCATTGTTGACCAGGGCGGTGACCCGGCCCAGTTCGCTGTCGACCCGCTGAAACAGGCCGATGACCTCATCCTCGATGCTGACATCGGCACGTACCGCAATGGCCTGGACGCCCAGGGCGCGCACCTGTTCCAGCACCTGATGGGCCGACTGCTCATCGGCCTGATAATTGATGCACACCTTGAAACCCTGCTGCGCAGCCAACAACGCCGTGGCTGCACCAATTCCCCGTCCGCCACCGGTGATGATGATGACTTTGTCCATGCTGCCGACTCCCTCACTGATCAATTCAACGCCAGCCATTAAACACCGCACAGGCCACGATGAAAACCGCATCGATACACGACGCGCGCCCGATAAGCGCCGCCCCAGGCTCGGGCAGCACGCGGACGATCAGCTATTCAGGCCTTGTGTTCGGCCAGGTGGATGCCTTGCATGAAGCCTTCAGGAGGCAACGGGTGGCCAAGGAAGTAACCTTGCAGTGAGTCGCAGCCCAATTGGGTGAGAAAGGTCTGCTGCACGCCAGTCTCCACGCCCTCGGCGACGATGCGCAAACCCAAGGCCTGGCCCAGGGCGACAATCGCCGAGACGATCGCTGCGTCGTCGCTGTCATGCTCCAGGTCGCGGACAAACCCACGGTCGATCTTCAGCTCGTTGGCTGGCAGGCGCTTGAGGTACATCAGGCTCGAATAGCCCGTGCCAAAGTCATCGATGGACAGGTCCACTCCCATGTCCGCCAGTTGCTGCAACACCACCATGCTGACATCGGCGTCATTCATCGCCGTGGTCTCGGTGATCTCCAGGGTCAGGTTGTTGGCCGGCAGTTCATAGCGCTCAAGGGCACCGGTGACGCTCTTGACCAGCCCCACATGACAGAACTGCAGGGCCGAGAGGTTCACCGCGATGCGCCAGTCGGTGTAGCCCTGGACGTACCACTCGCGCATTTGCCGGCAGGCTTCGTTCAACACCCAATCACCGATGGGAATGATCAGCCCGGTCTTCTCCGCCAGTTCGATGAACTTGTCCGGCAACAGCAGGCCATGCTGCGGGTGCTCCCAGCGCAGCAGCGCCTCGGCACCTACCGGCCGGCCGTTGGCGGCATCGAACTTGGGCTGGTAATGCAGGCGGAACTGATGATGCTCCAGGGCATTGCGCAGGTCCTGGAGCAGTTGCAGCTGGCGCCGGGCGTTGCCGTTCATCGAGGCGTCGAAAAAGCTGTAGCCGTTCTTGCCGGTGCCCTTGGCGTGATACATCGCCGCATCGGCATTCATCAGCAATTCCTGGGCGTTCAGGCCATTGCCGGGGTACACCGCGATACCGATGCTGGCGGAAATCTGCAGCTCATGCTCGGCCACCCGGAACGAACGCGACACCAGGCTCACCTGGCGGGCGGCCAGGCGCAAAGCATCATCGGGCTCGCCCAGTTGCACCAACAGGACAAATTCGTCGCCACCGATCCGTGCCAGGGTGTCTTCGCTGCGCAGATCCTCGCGCAAACGCTGAGCAACCTCACGTAGCAACTGGTCGCCCATGTGGTGACCAAAGGCATCGTTGACTGGTTTGAA
The DNA here is from genome assembly GCF_009908205.1 of Pseudomonas sp. Fl5BN2. Taxonomy (NCBI): domain Bacteria; kingdom Pseudomonadati; phylum Pseudomonadota; class Gammaproteobacteria; order Pseudomonadales; family Pseudomonadaceae; genus Pseudomonas; species Pseudomonas sp. Fl5BN2. The sequence continues at coordinate 258,903 of NZ_JAAARL010000004.1, forward strand.
GCCGTCCAGGTCAATGAACATCAGCGCAAAACAGCCGCCATGGGCGGTCACCCGGTGCATCGCCTGATCGATCCGGTCCGCCAGCAGGATGCGGTTGGGCAAGCCGGTCAGGGTGTCATGCAGGGCCAGCTGGGTGAGTTCCTTGTTGGCCTCGGTCAAGGACTGCGCCAGCACCGCGGTCCGGGCCTCCAGGCGCGCATCCAGCACCGAAGTCAGCAAGGCGATGATCAGCACCGCCAGGGTGGTGATCAACACCAGGTTGTCCAGGCCCTTGCCGCTCAGGCCATTGCCCAGGGCACCGCAGAAACTGCCGTCGCCAAAGCGCGCTGCGGCCATGCCGGTGTAGTGCATGCCGACAATCGCAAAACCCATGACCACCGCCGCGCCACTGCGGGCCAGGCGCACATAGGGGGTGTTCTGGCGCAGGCGGAAGGCGATCCACAACGCCGCCAGCGAGGCGCCGAAGGCAATCAACAGCGACGCGCTGAACAGCCGCGGGTCGTAGTCGATGCCCGGCTGCATGCGCATGGCCGCCATGCCGGTGTAATGCATGCCACTGATGCCCGCCCCCATGATCAAGGCGCCGAACAGCAACTGCGACAACGGCAGGCGCGGCTGGCTCACCAGCCACAGGGCAAAGCCGCAGGAGAGGATCGAGATCAGCAATGACAAGGCGGTGAGCGTGATGTCGTAGCCCAGGTCAATTGGCAGGTTGAAAGCGAGCATGCCGATAAAGTGCATGGACCACACGCCGACGCCCATTGCCATGGCTCCGCCGCACATCCACAGATAGGCCGCGCGACCTTTGGTGGTGGCGATCCGTCCAGTGAGATCGAGGGCGGTATAAGACGCGAGGATCGCCACGAAAATGGAGATCACGACCAGTGCGGGGGAGTAACTTCCGATGAGCATGAGCATCTCTTGGTCGTTGTGCCGACAGTCCTGCTCGGCGGCAAAAGCGCAGATTGTACTGATTGCGTGGAAGAACGCATCTACAAAGTGAGCAAAAAGCCATTAGTCAGACAGAACGTTTGGTTCGAGCCGCTCATGCCCTTACAGGCCTTGTGGACATGGGCTCTGCGCCCTTCGACCATGCTCCACGGCAGGCCAGTCGCCCTCCCTGGCCAGTGCCAGCAACGGGGCAAGACCGGGGTCGTGCCCAACCGTCAATGGTTGCCAAATCGCCATGCCCGTAGCGGCCGAGCGCAGCCTGCGCCAGCCGCTACAGCAATGAGTCCGGGCTACTTCTGCTCGCTGACCTGCAACTGGCCATCCCAACCGCCGCCCAGGGCAGCGATCAATTGCACGCTGGCAATCAGCCGGCTCTGCAGCAAGGTGAGGACGCTGCGCTCGTTGCTCAGGGCGGTAGTCTGGCTGGTGACCACGTCCAGGTAGGCGATCAACCCGGCCTTGTACTGGTTCTCGGTCAGGCGCAGGGCTTCGCGGGCCGAATCCAGGGCCTGCTGGCGAACCCCCGCCTCGTCCTCCAGAACCTTGAGCTGGACCATGTAGTTCTCCACCTCGCGGAAACCGTCGAGCACGGTCTGCCGGTACTTGGCCACGGTCTGGTCATACACCGCCTCGGTGCGGTCCACTTCCGCCGAGCGCTGGCCACCGTCGAACAGGGTCATGGCCAGTTTCGGCCCCACCGACCAGAAGCGGTTCGGCAAGCTGATCCAGTCGGCATAGGTGCTGCTGCTGTAGCCTCCGGCGAGGCTCAGGGTCAGGTCCGGATAGTAGGCAGCCTTGGCCACGCCGATCTTGGCATTGGCGGCGATCACCGAACGCTCCGCCGAAGCAATGTCCGGACGGCGTTCGAGCAACTGCGACGGCACCCCCAGCGGCACTGGCGGCAGCGCAGGAATGCTCTGGCTTTCGGCCAGGTTGAACTGTGCCGGTGGCTCGCCGATCAGCACCGCAATGGCGTTCTCGAACTGCGCCCGCTGCCAGATCAGGTCGATCAGGTCAGCCTGGGTGCTTTTCAGTTGGGTCTGGGCCTGGGCCACCGCATCCTTGCCGGAAACCCCCGCCTGATACTGGTTCTGGGTCATCGTCAGGGAACGCTGATAGGCCGCCACCGTGGCGTCCAGCAAGCGCTTCTGCTGGTCGATCACGCGCAACTGCAGGTAGTTCTGCACCAGCTCCGACTGCTGGCTCAGGCGCATCGCCGCCAGGTCGGCAAAGCTGGCCTCGGCACTGGCTTCGTTGGCCTCCAGGTCACGGCGCAGCTTGCCCCAGACATCCGCCTCCCAACTCACCCCCAACTGGCTGTTGTAGGTGTCGCGAATACCGCTGCTGGAACTGCTCAGCCCCGAACTGCTGCTGCCGGTGCCCTGGCTGGCCCGGGTCTTGCCAGCACTGAGGTCAACGCTGGGAAAGAATGATCCCCGGGAACTGCGCACCAAAGCCCGGGCCTGGCGGAACTGCGCCTCGGACTGGGCCACGCTCTGGTTGGAGCGGTTGAGCTTGTCGATCAGGCCGTTGAGCTCGGCATCGCCATACAGCTCCCACCAGGCGCCACGGGCCAGGGCGTCACTGGGGTTGGCCTGACGCCAACCCTGGGCTTGCTTGTATTGCACCGGCTCGGCCACCTCGGGCCGCTGGTAGTCGGGACCGATGGCGCAAGCGCTGAGCAACAGTACGCACAGGCCCAGGCTCAAGGCCCGCGAGCCTCGGGCCATGGCCAGGCGCTGGGCCGACAGCGGGAAAACAGGACGGGACGAATGGTCGGTCATAGCGGCGTTTCCAGAGCAGCATCGGTACGGACCCCACGCCAGTGGTTGAACTTGTGGCGCAGGCGATCGAGATAGAGGTAGACCACCGGAGTGGTATAGAGGGTCAGGACCTGGCTGAAGACCAGGCCGCCGATAATGGTCAGGCCCAGGGGCTGGCGCATTTCCGAGCCCTCGGCGCCCCCCAGCAGCAGCGGCAAGGCACCGAGGATCGCTGCCAGGGTAGTCATCAGGATCGGCCGCAGGCGCTGCAGGCAGGCACTGCGAATCGATTGCAGTGGGTCAAGCCCGTGGTGCCGCTCCAGTTGCAGGGCCAGGTCGATCATCAGGATCGCGTTCTTCTTCACCACCCCGATCAACAGGAACAACCCCAGCAAGGAAATCAGGCTGAACTCCCCGCCCAGCACGTAGATCGAGAGCAAGGCGCCAACCCCGGCCGAGGGCAAGGTGGAGAGAATGGTCAGCGGGTGAATGTAGCTTTCATACAGCACCCCCAGCACCAGATACACCGCCAGCAACGCACCGAGGATCATCAACGGCTGGCTCTTCTGGGTCGCGGCGAAAGCGTCGGCGGTGCCGGCCATCTTGACGATCACCTCCTCCGGCATGCCGAGCTTGGCAATCGCCCGCTCAATGGCCGCGGTGCCCTGCTCCACTGTCACCCCTTCGGCCATGTCGAAGGAGATGCTTTCCGAGGCGAACTGCCCTTCGTGGCTGACCCGGTCGTCTTCCAGGCTGTTTTCGTAGTGGGCAATGGCCGACAACGGAATCCGCGCACCGCTGGAGGTGATCACCTGCACCTGGTTCAGGGTGATCGGGTCCTGGGCGTATTTCGGATTGACCTCCATCACCACCTGGTACTGGTTGAGGCTGTCGTAGATGGTGGAGATCTGCCGCTGGCTGTAGGCGTTGTTGAGCACTGCGGTGACCATGTCCATGTCCACCCCCAGGCGCTTGGCCTGGTCGCGGTCGACCATCAGGGTCACCTGCTGCGCGCCACGACCTTCACGGGCATCGATGGCGGTCAGTTCCGGCAAGGCGCGCAGCGCGGTGACCACTTTCGGGTACCACTCGCGCAGGGAACCCAGGTCGCCGCTTTGCAGGATGTAGGAGTACTGCGAGGTGGTCTGCTCGCGGCCGCCGCCGAACTGCAGGTCCTGGTCCGCCATCAGCATCAGTTGGGCGCCGGCGACCTTGGGCATGTCCTTGCGCAGGCGCTCGATGACCTTCTGCGCGGAAAGGTTGCGCTCCTTGATCGGCTTGAGGCGCACCAGCATGAAGGCGTTGTTGGTGCCGTTGTTGCCACCGATAAAGCCGGCCACGCTCTCCACCGCCGGGTCCTTGAGTACCGCGCGGCGGAAGATTTCCATCTTCGGCTGCATCACCGTGAAGGACAGGCCGTCGTCACCACGGACAAACCCAATCAGTTGGCCGGTGTCCTGCTGGGGCAGGAAGGTCTTGGGCACCACCACATACAGGGCCACGTTGACGCCGATGGTCAGCAGCAGGCTGAACAGGGTCAGGCGCTTGTGTCGCAGGACCCAGTCCAGGCTGGTGGCGTACTTGCCCACCATCCACTCGTTGCTGCGCCGGCTCCAGCGTTGCAGGCCGTTCTCCTGCCCCGGCACATGGGGCTTGAGCCAGCGCGCGCAGAGCATCGGGGTCAGGGTCAGGGACACCACCAGGGACACCACGATGGCCGCCGCCAGGGTGATGGAAAACTCACGGAACAGGCTCTCGATAATCCCGCCCATGAACAGGATCGAGAGGAATACCGCCACCAGCGAGACGTTCATCGACAGCAGAGTGAAGCCCACCTCCTTGGCCCCCAGGTACGCCGCTTTCATCGGCGCGATGCCTTCGTCGATGTGCCGGGAGATGTTCTCCAGGACCACGATGGCGTCGTCCACCACCAGCCCGGTGGCAAGGATCAAGGCCATCAGCGACAGGTTGTTCAGGGAGAAGCCGTACAGGTACATGATGGCGAAGGTGCCCACCAGCGACACCGGCACCGCCAGGGTCGGGATCAGCGAGGCGCGGAAATTGCCGAGGAACAGGTACACCACCAGGATCACCAGGGCCACGGCGATCAGCAGGGTCATCTCGGCCTCGTGCAAGGTGGCCTTGATCACCGGCGAGCGATCCATGGCCAGGTTGAGCTTGACGCTGGCCGGCAGCACCGCCTGCAACGCCGGCAGCTGGGCCTTGATCTCGTTCACCGTCTCGATGATGTTGGCCCCGGCCTGGCGGTTGATCACCAGCAGCACCGCGGCGTCATTATTGAAGAAGCCGCTGTTGTAGCGGTCCTCGACGCCGTCGCTGACCTTGGCCACATCCTTCAGGCGCAGGGCCGCGCCGTTGTTGTAATGGATGATCAGCGGCTCGTAATCCTTGGCCTTCTCCAACTGGTCGTTGGCCTGGATCTGCCACAGCCGCTGGTCATCCTCCACCGAGCCCTTGGGCCGACGCTGGTTGGCATTGGCAATGGCATTGCGCACGTCGTCCAGGGCCACGCCGTACTGGTTGAGCAGTTGTGGCTCGAGCTCGATACGCACCGCCGGCAGCGAACTGCCGCCGACCTGTACTTCGCCCACGCCCTGCACCTGGGACAGGCTCTGGGACAGGATGGTCGAGGCCAGGTCGTAGAGCTGGCCCTTCTCCAGCACGTCGGAGGTCAGTGACAGCACCATGATCGGCGCCTGGGACGGGTTGACCTTCTTGTAGGTGGGCATGCTGCGCATGCCGCTGGGCAGCAGGTTGCGCGAGGCGTTGATGGCCGCCTGCACTTCCCTTGCTGCGCCATTGATGTCGCGATCGAGGTCGAACTGCAGGATCACCCGGGTCGAGCCCTGGCTGGAGCGGCTGCTCATGGTGTTGACCCCGGCAATCGCCCCGAAGGAGCGCTCCAGGGGCGTGGCCACGGTGGAGGCCATCACCTCGGGGCTGGCCCCCGGCAGGCTGGCCTGGACCACGATCACCGGAAAATCCATCTGCGGCAGCGGCGCCACCGGCAACAGGCCGAAGCTGACCCCGCCCAGCAACATGATTGCCAGGCTCAGCAGCATCGTCGCCACTGGACGCTTGATGAAAGGTCCTGACAGGTTCATCGGCGACGGCTCCACACTTCAAGCTGCACGCAGCGAGGGGAAAACGCGCCAGACATGGACGTGGACTGAGCAGCCCACTTGCCGCTGCGGCTCATACCTGCGCCTCTTGGGCGGCTTCGCGCTTGCCGAAGCGACGGCCCAGGCGATCGAAGTACAGGTAGATCACCGGCGTGGTGAACAGCGTCAACACTTGGCTGACCAGCAGGCCGCCGACCATCACCAGGCCCAAAGGCTGGCGCAGCTCCGCACCGGAGCCGGTGGCCAGCATCAGTGGCACAGCGCCAAACAACGCCGCCAGGGTGGTCATCAGGATCGGCCGGAAACGCAACAGCGCCGCCTGGTAGATGGCCTTCTCCGGTTCCATGCCCTGGTTGCGTTCGGCGTCGAGGGCAAAGTCGATCATCATGATCGCGTTCTTCTTGACGATGCCGATCAGCAGGATAATGCCGATGATCGCGATCATGCCCAGGTCATTGCCGCTGAGGATCAGCGCCAGCAAGGCCCCCACCGCTGCCGAAGGCAGGGTCGAGAGGATGGTGATCGGGTGGATGTAGCTCTCATAGAGCACCCCGAGCACGATGTACATGGTCACCACCGCCGCCAGGATCAGCAGCAAGGTGCTCGACAGCGACGCCTGGAAGGCCTCCGCCGCGCCCTGGAAGCGGGTCTGCACCCCCACCGGCATGCCGATCTCCTGCTGCACCTGCTCGATGACGTTCACCGCCTCGCCCAGGGCCACGCCCGGCGCCAGGTTGAAGGACATCATCACCGCCGGGAACTGGCCGATATGGGCGATCGCCAGTTGCGCCTGGCGCTCCTCGACATGGGCCAGGCTCGACAGGCGCACTTGCCCGCCGTCGGTGGTCTTGACGTGGATCTGCTCCAGGGCCTGCGGACCGATGCGCTCGCCGGCCTGGGCCTGGAGCACCACGCGGTACTGGCTGGCCTGGGTGTAGATGGTGGAGATCTGCCGCTGGCCGAAGGCGTCATACAGCGCATCGGTGATGTTCGACACCGAGACCCCGACCCGCGAGGCGGCGTCGCGGTCGATCACCAGGTACACCTGCAACCCCTTGTCCTGCAGGTCGCTGGCCACGTCGGTGAGTTCCGGGCGCTGGACCAGGGCCTCCACCAGGCGCCCGCTCCACAGGCTGAGCATCTCGGCATCCGGTGACGACAGGCTGAATTGATATTGGGTGCGGCTGACCCGGTCTTCGATGGTCAGGTCCTGCACCGGCTGCATGAACAGGCGGATGCCCAGCAGCTTGTCGACTTCCGGCTGGATCCGCGCAATCACCTGGGTGGCGCTCAAGTCACGCTGGCTGTGGGGCTTGAGGTTGATCAGCAGGCGCCCGCTGTTGAGGGTGGCATTGTCACCGTCGACACCGATGTAGGACGACAGGCTTTCTACCGCCGGGTCCTGCAGGATGATCTTCGCCAGGTCCTGCTGGCGCTGGCTCATGGCAGCGAAGGAGATCGACTGTGGCGCCTCGGAAATCCCCTGGATGACCCCAGTGTCCTGCACCGGGAAGAAGCCCTTGGGCACCGCCATGTACAGCAGCACGGTCAGGCCCAGGGTACCGATGGCCACCATCAGGGTCAGGAACTGATGCTTGAGCACCCACTGCAATTTGCGCCCGTAGCTTTCGATCAGCCAATCGATCCAGGCACCACTGGCGCGGTAGAAACGCCCCTGCTCTTCAGGCTTGGGCTCGGGCTTGAGCAGCCGAGCACACATCATCGGGGTCAGGGTCAGGGACACCACCAGGGAAATCAGGATCGCCACCGCCAGGGTGATGGCGAACTCGCGGAACAACCGGCCCACCACATCGGCCATGAACAGCAGCGGGATCAGCACCGCGATCAGCGACAGGGTCAGGGAGATCAGGGTGAAGCCGATCTGCTTGGCGCCCTTGAGCGCCGCCTGCATCGGGCTGTCACCCTCCTCGATGAAGCGCGAGATGTTCTCCAGCATGACGATGGCATCGTCCACCACGAAACCGGTAGCGATGGTCAGCGCCATCAGGGTCAGGTTGTTCACCGAAAAGCCGGCCAGGTACATCACGCCGAAGGTGCCGATCAGCGACAGCGGCACGGCAATCGACGGAATCAGAGTGGCACTGGCCCGACGCAGGAAGAGGAAGGTCACCATCACCACCAGGGCAATGGCGATGAACATTTCGTGCTGCACATCGGTGACCGAGGCGCGGATGGTCTGGGTACGGTCGGTAAGCACCGTGACTTCAAGGCCCGCCGGCAGGTTGTCGGTGATGCTCGGCAGCAGCGCCTTGATCCGGTCCACCACCTCGATCACGTTGGCCCCGGGCTGGCGCTGGATGTTCAGCAGCACCGCCTGGTTCTCATTGGCCCAGGCCGCCAGACGTTCGTTCTCGGCGCCGTCGACGATCTCGGCAACATCCTTCAGGCGCAGCGGCGCGCCGTTTTTATAGGCCAGGATCAGCTCGGCGTAGTCCTTGGGCGAGGTCAACTGGTCGTTGGCGTCGAGCATCGAGACCCGGGTCGGGCCGTCGAAGTTACCCTTGGGCTGGTTGACGTTGGACGCGCCGATCAGGGTCCGCACGTCCGCCAGGTTCAGGCCGTTGGCCGCCAGGGCCTCGGGGTTGACCTTGATCCGTACCGCCTGGCGCTGGCCGCCGGCGATGCTGACCATGCCGACGCCGCTGATCTGGGCGATCTTCTGCGCCATGCGGGTGTCGACCAAGTCATTGAGCTTGGGCAGCAGCATGGTCTTGGAGGTGATGGCCAGGGTCAGCACCGGGGTATCCGCGGGGTTGACCTTGTTGTACACCGGCGGTGCCGGCAGGTCCTTGGGCAGCAGGTTGCTGGCGGCATTGATCGCCGCCTGCACCTGCTGCTCGGCCACGTCCATATTGATGTCGAGGCTGAAACGCAGGGTCAGCACCGAGGCACCACCGGAACTGGTGGAGGCCATCTGGGTCAGGCCGGGCATCTGCCCGAACTGGCGCTCAAGCGGCGCGGTGACCGCGCTGGTCATCACGTCCGGGCTGGCCCCGGGGTACAGGGTCATGACGCGGATGGTCGGGTAGTCGACCTGAGGCAAGGCCGACACCGGCAACAGGCGGTAGGCGATCAGGCCGGCCAGGACAATGGCCAGCATGCTCAGGGTGGTGGCTACCGGACGAAGGATGAACAGCCGCGAGAAATTCATGCGCCGACCTTTTGCGCCTTGGCTGCAGCCGGCTTGCCATCGGCTGCCGGCGCACTGGCCGGACCGCCTGGCTGGCCTTGCAGGTGTTCGGTCGGAGTGCTCGGCAGCTCGGCGCTGTCGTTGACCACTTCGACATCACTGCCGTCCTTGAGGCGGTCGGTGCCTTCCATCACCACCCGATCGCCAGCCTGCAGGCCTTCCTTGATCACCGTCGAATCGCCGTTGCTGTCACCGACTTTCAACTGCCGGATCTTGACCTTGTTGTCGCCATCGAGGGCATAGACAAAGGTTCCGTTGGTGCCGAACTGGATGGCCGCCGACGGTGCCAGTACCACGTTCTTCAGGGTATCGGCCAGCAGCCGCACATTGACGAACTGATTGGGGAACAGGCCCTGGTCGCGGTTATCGAAGCGCGCCTTGAACTTCAGGGTGCCGGTGGTGGTGTCGATCTGGTTGTCGAGACTCTGCAATACACCACTGGCCTGCAGCTTCACATCACCACGGTCCCAGGCTTGCACCGGCAGCTTGGCCCCGCTGTGGTAGCGCCCGAGCACGGTCTCCAGGCTGTTTTCCGGCAAGGTGAAGGCCACGCTGATGGGTTGGGTCTGGGTGATGATCACCAGCGCGGTGGTGTCGTTGGCGGCCACCAGGTTGCCCACGTCCAGCTGGCGCAGGCCCAGGCGCCCGGCAATTGGTGCGCGGATATTGGTGAATTCAAGGTTGAGCTTGGCGTCGTTGACCGCCGCCTGGTTGGTCTTGACCGTGCCCAGATACTGGCCCACCAGCGCCGCGGCGGTGTCCAGGGTCTGCTTGGCGATACTGTCCTGGGCGTACAAGCCGCGATAACGCTCAAGATCGACTTGGGCGTTCTTCAGTTGGGCCTGGTTCTGCAGCAAGGTGCCTTCGGCCTGGAGCAAGGCATTCTGATAAGGCCGCGGGTCGATCTGCGCCAGCAAGTCGCCGGCCTTGACCATTTGCCCTTCCTCGAAGTTGACCTTGACCAACTCCCCCGCCACCCGGCTGCGCACATTAATAGTGTTCAGCGCCGTTACCGTGCCCAGGGCCTTGTAGTAGACCGCGAAGTCGCCCTGGGTCACCGGCGACACCCGTACCGGGATCGGCCCGCTGGCGCCGCCGAAACCCGGGCGCATGCTGCCGCTGCGCCCGGTATGCCCGGTCGCGGCTTTCTGCCCGGCAGCCTCCTGGTGGGTACTGCCGGCCGGCCAGAATTTCCAGCACAGGCCAGCGACCAGCAGCAGGACAAACAGACCGAACAGCCAGCGACGGGAGTTGCGGGGAGCAGAGGATTGCATGGAGTGATCAACCATTGGGCGCGTGGGAGTCTTCTTTTGAGAAGGCTGAAAGATAAGCACTGAAGCTGTTTTAGCAAAGCGCCTTTACCGGCAATTTACCTTTGACTGACGTTTTAACGTGCAGCGCTAAGCCACTGAAGCACAAATAAAAACGGCCTGGACAGGGCCAGGCCGTGAATAATTGTAAAACCGCTTACTTGAGTACAGCCAACGCCGCGTCGTAGTTCGGTTCTTCAGCGATTTCCTTGACCAGCTCGCTGTGCAGCACGGTGTCATTTTCGTCCAGTACCACCACGGCGCGGGCAGTCAGACCAGCCAGGGGACCGTCGGCAATCGCCACACCGTAGTTTTCGATGAACTCGCGGCCGCGCAAGGTCGACAGGTTCTGCACGTTTTCCAGGCCTTCGGCGCCGCAGAAGCGTGCCTGGGCGAACGGCAGGTCGGCGGAGATGCACAGCACCACGGTGTTGCTCAGCTCGTTGGCCTGGGCGTTGAACTTGCGAACCGAGGTCGCGCAGGTCGGGGTATCAACGCTTGGGAAAATGTTCAGCACCTTGCGCTTGCCGGCGAGGCTGCTCAGCGCAACATCAGCCAGACCGGCGCCTACCAGGGAGAACGCAGGGGCTTTGGAGCCCACTTGTGGCAGCTGGCCGTTGACCTGTACCGGGTTGCCTTTGAGAGTGACTTGAGCCATGAACGGAGTCCTTTATTGAACAGTGATGATGGAACAGCAATGAGAAATTGTTGAGAGGCCGAAGTTAAGCATGAAACGGCGCGAGCACCTATTGCCGGGCGGATAAATTGTCCGACAAGCCCCGTCGACAGCGCCCAGGCGGAGCGCGCAATGATCACCGATCACCGATCACCGATCGGTAATCGGCAATCGGCAATCGGCAATCGGCAATCGGCAATCGGCAATCGTAGGAGCTGGCTTGCCAGCGAAGGCGTCCGCAAGAGCGCCACAAGACTCAAGGGCCCCTTCGCCGGCAAGCCGGCTCCTACAGGTGCGCCAGCAGCAGCTGCGCGACCGGGCCGCCGGATGCCGGGTTCTGCCCGGTGATCACTCGCTGGTCCTCTACCGCAAAGGGCGCCCAGGGTGCGGCGGCCTTCTGGTACAGGGCACCACGCTTGACCAACTCGGTTTCCGTCAGGTACGGCACGTACTGGTCCAACTCGGCAAGCTTCTCCTCTTCGTTGGAAAAACCGGTGACCTGCTTGCCGGCAATCAGCAGCGAGCCATCGCTGAGCTTGATGTTGAGCAGGCCCACCGCGCCATGGCAGACCGAACTGACATAACCGCCCTGCTCATAGATGTCACGGCTCAAGGCCTGCAACTGGCTGTTGTCGGGAAAATCCCAGACTACGCCATGGCCGCCGGCGTAGTAGATCGCCAGATAATCCTCGGCCTTGACCTGCTCCGGTCGCAAGGTTGCCCCCAGGCGGCTCATGAAGGCGCTGTCCTGATACCACTGCCAATCGGTCTCGTCGGCCATCGCCAGGCTGTGGGGGTCAATCGGCACATAACCACCCTTGGGGCTGACATAGTCCACCTGGAAGCCGGCGGCTTCGACTTTCTTCACAAAATGCACCGCCTCCCCCAGCCACAAACCGGTGGCGCGGTTCAGGGTCGGGTATTTGGCCACGCTGGTCAGGACCACCAGAATTTTCTTGCTCACGGCATGCTCCTTGGTATCTGCAAAAGAAGACAAAGAAATGCAACGGCGACTCTCAGCTCAGCAAGCGCAACATGTTGCGATGCCGGGCATCGAAAATGCGCGCCATGTAGACGTTGACCATCAGCCACTCCAAAGGTGCACCGCCAATGGCCCTGTAAGTCACCCGGTCGGTGTACAGGGTGCCTCCTTCAGCGGCCTCGACCCGGTGTTCGTGACGAAAGGCGCGCAACGGGCCCTTGAGCATCTCGTCGACGAAATGACAATCGCTGACCTCACGTATAACCACTGTCCATTTCGCCGGTATGACACCCCACATCCAGTGCAGGAAACTGAACTGGCGCCCGACGCTGATCCGCAGGTCATTGATGTCGACGCCACCGAGAGGCGTGATTCGCTCGGGAAAGATCTTCGGAAAGTTGGCCCCCTCAAGGCAGAAATCCAGCACCTGAGCCGGACTGTAGCCGGCAATAAATGTCCTGCGCTCAACGACTGGCATACCTGAAAGCCTCCTTGTCCAGCCAATAAATACAGATAAATCACATTATAAAATAACTATAAATACATGATTTATAACGATTTTAACTAATCAATAAATCACATTAACTTAACCACTAAAAATGCATGGAAATAGTAACATTCAACATTAAGACAAATCAGTGCCAGCCCCCCCTCATATACCCCGTGACCGCCAACCAGCAGCAAACCACCGTCTGCTGTGCGATATCCTGCGCAGCCAGAAACGCCACCCTCGACACGGCCAATAACCCTTCAAGATTGTGCCTGCACCACGAACAAGACGTTCACCGGCCTGGGACTTTTAACCGAGAAACCGCTAGGGTGCGCAGTTTCACCCAGCCATCGCTGGATTTCGCTGCGGGTTTTCATGGAGTCGTACCGCCCAATGAGTTGCTGGACCCTGCTTGGCCTGCCGCCCACCGTTGATACCCGGACCATCAAGCGTCACTACGCCAGGTTGCTGAAACAGACCCGACCGGATGAAGATCCGCAAGGCTTCCAGCAGTTGCGCGAGGCTTATGAACAAGCGCTGGATCAAGCCCACTGGCTGAGCTCCGAGGACGACCTCGAGACACCGCCCCAGGCTACCGCAGCTGATGACTGGCCGGCATTGCAACAGCAACCTCAGCAGTCCCCTGCCCAGCGAGTTGCACCACTGCTGGAAGGCATCCGCATCGACCAGTTGGATCAGCGCCATCAGCAGGCTATCGATACCGACTGCCTACTGGAGTTCGAACTGGGCTTGCTGCGCCACTGCGTGGAGCGGCCCGAGCAATCGGTGCAACTGCTGGCCTGGGCCTTCGCCACCTTTCACTGGCTCAGCGCCTGGCAACGCCTGGAACTGCCGGACTACCTGCTCGAAGCGCTGTTGCAAGGTTGTCGGCAGGCGCTTGAGCAGCCCTTGTTCGAAGCGCTGCAGCAACAGGACGGCGCAGCCTTTGTGCAGCACTATGCCCAGCGCTCGCAGCATGTCTGGCTGAATAGCCTGGATCAGCGCCAGTGGTTCAACCAGCGCTTGGTCGTGTTGCTGCTGGACAGCCCTTACTGGCTCACCGAAGTATTCGAGGCGGTCTGCGCCGGCCAAGGCTGGCAGGCAGGCGACGACAACGCCTGCCCGGCCCTGGAGTGGGAGCGCTTGCTGGCGCGCCATGAAGCACCGCAGTTCATCGCCCGCCAGCAGGCCCTGGCCGCTGAACCCTTGGCCACAGCAGAGCAACGGGCCGCCTACCTGTTGCTGGCCCCCATCAGCTTCAGTCGGCGTCGGGCATTTGCCCGGCGCTTGCGCAGCGACGACTGGGCCAGTTGTCGCCAGCTCAGCTCGCGGCTGCATGCCAACCACCCCGAGGTATCGGCCGGCATGCCCGGCGGCACCGCGTTTTTCTGGCGCGACTGGGAATTTGCCTTCGATGCCTGGCCGATGTACCTGGGGATCATCATCGCCAGCCTGGCCGGAGCCTTCGCCCGCTATGCCCCGCAAGCCAGCAGCCTGGAGGAGATCATCGGCGTAGCGTTGTTCTGGAGCGCCTGCTTTGCGGCGTTCGCGGCGCTGCTGTGGTGGCTCTGGCAACCCCTGGCCCATCGGCTCTGGGCCAGGGACCAGCAGCTCAGTAGCCGCTTGCCGCACTGGCTCGATCGACAGTGCGACGTGCTGATCCTGCAGGACCTGCTGCCGGCCGTGCTGCTCGGTGCGGTCTTGGGGTATTTCTGTGGCGCGGTCAGTGGCGCAACTTATCTGCTGGTGCTGCTGGGGATTGCCATTGGCCGACGCCGGGAGCTCAAGGTCCGGGCGCCCTGGGAACAGGCCGATCCCTGGCAACGGCGCCTGCTGATAGGCCTGGGCTGCATGGTGCTGGTCGCCGCACTGAGCGCAATCAAGCTGGCCAGCAACTACGGCACCGTGACTGCCAACCAGGGCCTGCAGCAATGGAGCGAACGGCTGTGCGCACGGATGCCGATCGACGCCAGTGAATGCGCAGTACCAGCCACCGTCGAACAGTGGTACGGCAAGGAGGATGGCCGATGAACGCCAATTGGCTACTGCCCATCGGCCTGGGCCTGGGCATGACCCTCACCGTGCTGGCAATCACTCACGGGCCGCTGGATCGGCTCGACCTCTGGCTGGACCAGCAAGACAGCCCGGCCACCGCCCAGGCCAACGCCCTGAGCCCGATCATCAACTGCCTGAACCAGATGGACGTACCCTTGCGCCTGGCCCATCAGGCGTACCTGGCCGCAGGCTCACCTCGGGCCACCGCGGCCGGCGCCTATGACATCAGCCCCAACGGCGGCCAGGACATCGACTCGGTGTACCGCTTTGCCTGCCCCGGCAGCATCACCGACAAGCTGAAAATCCTCACGCCCGACAGCCCATTGCTCAGTGCCACCGAGCAATACCTTCAGGTACTCGGACGCTTTGTCACCCTGACCAAGGACGCCTACATGCAGCGCAAGGGATATGGCCGCCCCCTGAGCGATGCGCAACTCGACCAGTTCTTGAGCCAACTTGAACCCCAGCGCCGGGACTACCTGAAGGCCTCCACCAGCGTCCGCCAGTTGCTTGAGATACTGGACGTCGAACCTCGAAGCGAACAACTGATGCGCCTGGAGCAGCGCCTGGATCGCAATGTCCACTGGGCGCTACTGGACTACATGATCCAGGCCCGCAGCACCGTGGAGCTACTTGCCGAAGGCGTCCGGCAGAAGACCCTGACCCCGGAACAACTGGCCGAAACCACTCGGCAGTTGCGCCAGGCCCAGGACACCAGGCAGCATTTTCTGCACATCGAGCAGCCCGACAAGGACACTCAGAAAGCCCTGTATCTCTGGCAACTGATCGCCGAACCCAGCGACCAGTACCTGCACGCCTTGGACAGGCTGCACCGGGACTGGCTCGACCATGCCGCGCCACAGCGCCTGAGCGACGACTACCACGCCATCACCCAGGGTTACGACCAGATGCTCTACCGCTACAACAAACTGGCGCGAAAACAGTACTGACGGCTGTCGGCGCACGCCGTCCATGCACAGCACAGGCACTGCTGAAAGCCGCGAACCCACGCAACGCGGGCGACGGCGCAGGCTCTTCGGTGGTTATCGTCCGAGCGGCCTGAGGCAGCGTCCGCAGGGCCTGATTCCCGAGTGTGCGGATCTCAGCGTCGGGTCATTTATTCTTCAGCAGCAGGTAGGACTGGCGCATGTCCGAGGCCCAGCCATCGATAACGTTCTTCACATCGTTGGCCTGCATCACCTGGGTGTCGTTTTCCAGCGGCTTGCCAGTGCCCTTGCGCACCACCTCGGCAATCACCGCGTTATTGCCACCGTCGAGAAACGCCGCCTCGGTTCCCAGGGTGGTCTCCTGGTCGCGTATGCCGGCGGCGGTGCTGACTGCCGCCGCCACCAGGGCCACCGGAATGACTTCATAAGGCTTCAGGCCTTCGGTCTTGCTGCTCACCGCGGTAATCGCCGCACGCACCACCACCACGCCGGGGCCGGGGCCGGTGGCCAGCGGCAAGGACTTGCTCATCTCACGCTGCAAGGCCTGGTCGTAATAACGGGTGATGTTGGACAAGGTGTTTTGCGGAATCTTCACCGTGGGATGCGGCTGCGGATAGAACTGGGTCGGTTCGATGTACACACTGGTGTACTTGCTCAGCTTGAGCTTGGGATCAATCCAGCGCATCACCTCCATCCCGGATGGCGACTTGGCTTCCTTGAGTCGGCTGTAGTCCTGGAGAAACCCGGAGTATTCGTCAGGCTGGGTCACATTGCTGGAGCAGCCAGCCATCCCGAGAGTGGCAAGGCACAGCGTGCTGAGGGTCAGAGCAAGCTTCATGGGTAACTCCTGTAGGTGCCGCAGCCAGAAACTGGCCAGGGGAAATACAGGTATAGCCAAAAGGTCGCCGCAAGGGACTGTGTTTTTTCGGCAATCCATCACAGCGGCAATGGGCAGGAGCTGGCGAGCCAGCAGAAACTGGCCGCCAGGCTCGCGCAAGAGCGAGAGCCCCTTCGCCGGACAGCCGGCACCTATGCTGCGGCGCAGCGTCCGTCGTCTAACGACGACGGAACAACGGCCGTGGCTCGATTACCGAACGGCCATAGAGCACGCTCATGCCCGCCAGGCCCTTGAGCGCATCCATGGCGCATTTGTCTTCACGCACGGCAAAGCTATCGAACCCGCATTGGCGCATGTGGCTCAGTTGATCGCGCAGTACATCGCCAATGGCCCGCAACTCGCCCATCCAGCCCAGGCGGGTGCGCAACAAGTACGCCTGGCTGTAACCCCGGCCATCGCGAAAACTTGGAAAATCCACGGCAATCAGCGGAATCAGCTTGAGCCAGGGCTTGAGGCTTTCCACTTCATCGTCCGGCCCGATCCATACCCCATCCCGGGCCGGGTGGTGCTCGATGCGCCGCATCAGCCAGCGGGCCAGGGGCAGGATCAACGGGCCATCGGGCAACGTGTCGTCGACCCCACGCACCAGGCTCCAGGCATCTTCCTCGACCAATTGGGCTTCACCCTCATGCAAGCGCAACAGGTTGTTCATGCCATCAGCTCCACGGCCTTGGGATAGACCCGCTCCTTGAACGGCTCCAGGCCAATGCGCTGCAAGGTGTCGATAAACAGCTCGTCGCTCTCGCGGTAGCGCACGAAGGTGCCGATGATGCGCTCGATCACCTGGGGAATTTCCTCGGCACTGAAGGACGGGCCAATCACCTTGCCCAAGGTGCTGTCGCGGCCCTGGGCGCCGCCGAGAGTGACCTGAAACCACTCGGCGCCATTCTTGTCGACCCCGAGGATGCCGATATTGCCGATATGGTGATGACCGCAGGCGTTGATACAGCCAGAGATGTTCAGGCTCAAGTCGCCCAGGTCGTGGAGGTAGTCCAGGTCCTCGAAACGCTGCTGGATGGCCAGGGTGATCGGGATCGACCGGGCGTTGGCCAGGGCGCAGAAGTCACCACCAGGGCAGGCGATGATGTCCGTCAGCAAGCCGACGTTGGCACACCCCAGGCCCAGTTCACTGGCCCGTTGCCAAAGCTCGAACAGTTGCGACTTGGGCACATCCGGCAGGACCACGTTCTGTTCGTGGGCGATGCGGATTTCGCCGAAGCCGAACTGCTCGGACCAGTCGGCCACCGCGTCCATCTGCAGGCCAGTGACGTCCCCCGGTGGCGAGCTGCCGCCCGGCTTGGTCGACAGCACCACGCTGGTATAACCCGGCATCTTGTGCGGCTGCACGTTGCGCGCTACCCAGCGGGCAAACGCCGGATGCTCGGCCAGGCGGCTGCCGTAGTCGAGGTCGGTGTCCACCAGGCGCTCGTAAGTGGGTGGCACAAAGGCGCTGGCGACCCGCTGGTACTCATCATCGGTGAGCTGCGCCGGGCCGTCCTTGATGTGCTGCCACTCCTCCTCCACTTCCTTGGCGAAGGCTTCGATGCCCAGGGCCTTGACCAGGATCTTGATCCGCGCCTTGTACTTGTTGTCGCGCCGGCCGTGGCGGTTGTAGACCCGCAACACCGCCTCGACATAAGACAGCAAGTGCTGCCAGGGCAGGCCTTCGCGGATCTGCAGGCCGAGGATCGGGGTGCGCCCCAGGCCACCGCCGACGATCACTCGCAGGAGCATTTCGCCGTTGTGGGCGCGGTACAGGTAGAGGCCGATGTCATGCATCATGATCGCCGCGCGGTCCTGCTTGGCCGAGCAGATGGCGATCTTGAACTTGCGCGGCAGGAACAGGAATTCCGGGTTGATGGTCGACCATTGGCGGAGGATCTCCGCCAGGGGACGCGGGTCCAGCCACTCATCGGCGGCGACCCCGGCAAAGGCTTCGGTGGTGATGTTGCGCACGCAGTTGCCAGAGGTCTGGATGGCGTGCATTTCCACCTCGGCCAGGCGTTCGAGGATGTCCGGCACCTGGGCCAGCTCGATCCAGTTGAACTGCAGGTTCTGGCGGGTGGTGAAGTGCCCGTAGCCGCGGTCGAAATCCCGGGCGATGCTGGCCAGGGTGCGCATCTGCCGGGCGCTCAGGGTGCCGTAGGGAATCGCCACCCGCAGCATGTAGGCATGCCTCTGCATATACAGGCCGTTCTGCAGACGCAGGGGCAAAAACTCTTCCTCGCTCAGCTGGCCGGCCAAGAAGCGCTCGACCTGATCGCGAAATTGCGCCACCCGTTCAAAGACCAGGGCCCGGTCATAGTCGTCGTACTGATACATGTGCCTACCTCGTCCTCATCAATGCTCATCGTGCTCTAAGCGGCGCGTGCGGTGAGGGAGCGACTATGCGCTTGCGGCGCAGAACGTTACAGATTCAGGTAAAAACTAAAAAACCATATCAGTAGCTACCGAAGTGCCGTGGACAAACGATAAATCTGATCCGTATTAATGCAGTTTTTCTGAGCCTGTTTTGTTTCCTCGCTGATTCCTACAGTGCACCCCGTGCCAGACCGGGTGGCCTGGCAAGACTTTGCAACCGTGGAAGCATTGACCATGAACTCAGCAACAATCGGACAGGCTTACAACTACAAGGTGGTTCGCCAATTCGTCGTCGCAACCGTGGTATGGGGCGTGATCGGCATGGCCATGGGGGTGTGGATCGCCTCGCAACTGGTGTGGCCGGAAATGAACCTCGACCTGCCCTGGACCAGCTTCGGCCGCCTGCGGCCCCTGCACACCAGCCTGGTGATCTTCGGTTTCGCCGGCAGTGCCCAGTTCGCCGCCAGCTACTACGCAGTACAGCGCACCTGCCAGGTACGGCTGTACTCCGACACCCTGGCCGCCTTCACCTTCTGGGGCTGGCAGTCGGTGATCGTGATCATGCTGATCACCCTGCCCCTGGGCTACACCACCACCAAGGAATACGCCGAGATCGAATTCGCCGGCGCGGTGTGGATGGCGGTGGTCTGGATTGCCTACGCGATTGTGTTCTTCACCACCGTGGTGCAGCGCAAGTGCAAGCACATCTATGTCGGCAACTGGTTCTTCGGGGCCTTCATCGTGGTGATCGCCATGCTCCACGTGGTCAACCACCTGTCGATCCCGGTGGACTGGTTCAAGTCCTACCCGGTGTATGCCGGAGCCACCGACGCCATGGTCCAGTGGTGGTACGGGCACAACGCCGTAGGCTTTTTCCTGACCACCGGTTTTCTCGGGATGATGTATTACTTCGTGCCCAAGCAAGTCGGTCGCCCGGTGTACTCCTATCGCCTGTCGATCGTGCACTTCTGGGCACTGATCACCCTGTACATCTGGGCCGGCCCGCACCACCTGCACTACACCGCGCTGCCGGACTGGGCGCAGTCGCTGGGCATGGCCATGTCGCTGATCCTCCTGGCCCCCAGCTGGGGCGGCATGATCAACGGCATGATGACCCTCTCCGGGGCCTGGCATAAGCTGCGCACCGACCCGATCCTGCGCTTTCTGGTGCTGTCCCTGGCGTTCTACGGCATGTCGACCTTTGAAGGTCCGATGATGGCGATCAAGACCGTCAACGCCCTGTCCCACTACACCGACTGGACCATCGGCCACGTACACGCCGGGGCCCTTGGCTGGGTGGCGATGATCACCTTCGGCGCGATCTATCACATGGTGCCCAAGGTCTTTGGCCGCGAGCAGATGTACAGCGTGCCGCTGATCAACCTGCACTTCTGGCTGGCCACTATTGGCACCGTGCTCTACATCGCCTCGATGTGGGTCAACGGCATCACCCAGGGCCTGATGTGGCGCGCAGTCAACGAAGACGGAACCCTCACCTACTCCTTCGTCGAGGCCCTGGTGGCCAGCCATCCGGGCTTTATCGTGCGCTTCGCCGGCGGCGTGTTCTTCCTCAGCGGCATGCTGCTGATGGCCTACAACACCTGGCGCACCGTGCGCGTAGCCGATGAGCAGCTCGCACTGAACGACGCCCAGATCGCCTGACCCACCCTTCCCACGCCGGCCGCCATGGCCGGCGTTTCCTTTTTCCGGGAACGAGATTGCTGATGGATATCCTGTTCAACCTGCTGGGGGTGGTGTTTCTCTACCTCTGCATCGAGTACTGCCTGCGCCATCAGAGCGCCAAGAGCCTGGATGAGGCCAGCCTGATTCCCTTTGCCGACGACCCGGACGTAGCGCGCCGGGTGGAGTTGGCCACGGGCAAGAAGGTCAATGCCGTGGCACCGGAGGAAGCCAAGCCGGGGTGGATCAACCTGGATATGTGAACGAACTGGCGAAGGGGCCTGCAGATTCTGCAGGCTTCTGCAGACCGCCTTCGCTGTAGGAGCCGGCTTGCCGGCGAATCGACCCGCAAGTCTTGCACATGACGGCTGACCGCTTTCGCTGGCCAGCCAACGCCTAAACATGCGGGTGCCGCGCCAGGTCAGGCGCGGTCGCGAGGGATCAGGCTCTGCAACTGGGCAGCAAGCAAGTTGCCGTCGAAGACGAAGATGTCAGGGTCTTTCAGGCCATTGGTCTTGCGCCACTGCCAGGCGCCAGACGCCTCGCCCACCAGCGACACACTGCCCAGGCGTGCAGCGGTCAAGCCCATCACCGCCAGGGAGATCTGCCCATTGGCGCCCATGATGTCCGGCACGATTTCCACCGGTTTCCCGGCAATCACAATGGTCAGCTTTTCGCTCTTGAAGGTCGAGCTTTCCACCGGCACCGCGGGACTGAAAGCCACGTAAGGCTCGCGATGCAGCGCCAGCAAGTCCGGCACCAGCACCGGCGCCAGCCACGCTTCGATCTGCCCGAACAGCTCATGGATACGCGTACTCCAGATCACTGACTGGCTGTCGAACAGCTGCTTCTTGTGGGCTTCGCTTGCCGCGTAATGCCGCAGCATCTCGCCCAGTTGCTGAATGTCATCCATTGCGTTTTTTCCCTGGCATCGACCTTGGGAACAGCAGGTCGCCGGTCTTGATCATGGCAGATGCGCAGGGCGTGCGTAGAGCTGTTTAGCGAACGCCCGACAAAACCTGTGGCCGTAGCCCCAGGCTGCGAGCAACCCGCAAGAGCGCGACATCGGTGAGATCGTCGGCTGCGTATCGCTCGATCACCGACTGCGGCTGTGACGGCCATGGGTGGCGTGATCAGCCTGCGCGGTTGTGGAACTGCAGCCGGTATTGGCGCGGGGTCAGGCCGAGGGTTTTACGCAGGGCACTGCCCAAATGTGATTGATGGGCAAAACCGCTGTCCAGGGCAATCGCGGCCAGGGGCAGGTCCGTCTGCTCCAGCAGGCGCCGGGCCGCTTGCAGGCGAACTTCGCTGATCCAGGCATGGGGCGTCATGCCCACCCCACGGCTGAAGTCCCGCAGCAGGCGCAGCTCGTTGTGACCGTAAGTCACGGCCAGTTGCGCCAGGGACAGCGGTTGGGCGTATTCATCGGCAATCTGTTGCAGGACCTGGCCCAGGCGCAGCGACGCGGCTGAGCTGGCGCGGGTCTGCTGGGGCAGGCCAATGAAGGCCAGGGCGCATTGCTCCAGGGCCAGTTCGTCGGTCTCGGACGCCAGCAGCAAGCGCCGCGCTTCACGGCCCAAGGCCAGGGCGCGGGCATGTCCCGGGCTTTGCAGGCGCTGTTGGCCGGCGATCAACGGCGCTTCGCCCTGCCAGCGTGCCAACAGGTACTCGCCGCCGCTGGCGGATTCGGAAAACACTTCAACGCCCTTCGGAGTCAGGGCCAGGGTACCGGGCCAGGTGTCAAAATCCTCGCGGCGGTCGGAGTCGATCGCATGCACCCCACGCTGGCGTTCCAGGGTCACGCCCAGGGTTTGCCACTGTGCCGGATCGCGGGCGCTGTAAGCAGCCGCAGGCAGCAGTTGCAGAACCAGGCGACCGTCCAGCAGACGGCGTTCAAGCACCTCGGGCATGTGAAATTTCCTGATAGATCGCTACCGCGGGCCACGGGAGACTGAAGGCCATTCAACACCACCCTTCAAGGAGTTGCACATGCGCACCATTGGCCTGATCGGCGGCATGAGCTGGGAATCCAGCGCCGAATACTATCGCCTGATCAATCAGCAGGTTCGTGATCGACTGGGCCCGCTGCGTTCGGCGCAGTTGCTAATGTACAGCGTCGACTTCGGGCCTGTCGAACAGGCCCAGCATGCCGGGCGCTGGGACGTCGCCGCACGGATCCTGGTGGACGCGGCCCAGCGTCTGCAAGACGGCGGCGCTGAATGCGTGGTGCTCTGTACCAACACTATGCACAAGGTGGCCGAGCAGATTCAGGCGGCCATCACGGTGCCGTTCCTGCACATTGCCGACCCCGCCGCGCAGGCTGCACAGCAGGCGACAACCCTGAGCGTGGGGCTGTTGGGCACAGCGTTCACCATGGAGCAGGACTTCTTGAAGAACCGCCTGGCGCAGCACGGGCTGAACGTGCTGATACCCGATGCGCAGGAGCGCCAGGCGCTGCACCGGATCATCTACGAGGAATTGTGCGTGGGGATTATCAGCGAGGCGTCGCGCCGGGTGTATCAGCAGGTGATCGAGTCGCTCCAGGCCCGAGGCGCCCAGGCGGTGATCCTCGGCTGCACGGAAATCGGCCTGCTGCTCAAGCCGGAGCACAGCCCCCTGCCCTTGCTCGATACCACCGAACTGCATGCCCGGGCAGCGGTGGAGTTCGCCCTGGGCAGCGGCACACCGGCAGCACAGTAGCGCTGCCAGTAACCCTGACCTGGCGCAGCGCGATCCGCTCGCGCCAGCGTCAACCCACGCGGCGTGCAACCCTGCAACGCGCTCGCCCGATCAGCGCGACAACATGAACGTCTCGTACTCCAGGTCGTCCAGCGCCGTGGACAGCCGCGCCAGCCCCAGTAACACACAGGCCAACAGCGAGAGGGTAAAGCCATAACCGAAGAAGCTCGGCCCCAGGTACAGGCTGGCCGACGTCAGCACAGCGTTGAGCACCACGAACAACAGGCACAGCTGCAGAACGATCGCGCGTTTGTCGAGGTAGAAAAACACGTTGAGAATCGCCATGAAGACCACCTGGATGCTCACCCCGATCAGGTCGATGTAGAACAACGGCAGGTAGTAGCTGGACATCCCCAGCCATTCCAGCAGCCGCGGACCGAAGAGGAACAGCAACACCACCGTCAGGCCCTGGACCTTGCAGATTTCCAGCAGTCCCTGGCGGATCGAGAAGGTCATCTCGGCCTTGAGCGAACCGATGTGTTGCAAGGTTTCACCGTCACGCACCGCACGAAACAACCGGTCATACCATTCGGCAAAGTCGGTCTCGATCCTCACCAGAAACACCGCCATCCCCGGAATGATCGCCAGGTACGCCAGGAAGATCGGCAAGTCATAGAGAATCGAAGCGCGCAACGGGCCGATCACCTGGCTGGAGGTGCCCGGGTTGAACCAGAACATGAACTTGTCGATCCAGATTCCCAGGTTGTAGCAGAACCCCGTCACCAACAGGCTGAGGAACACCTGGCGACGCTTGAGGAAGTCGAAAGCCACCAATTTTTCCGCGCGATATTCACGCAGGATATCGTAGAGAAACAGGAACAGCAGAGCACTGTGGCCCAGCAACAGCGCCATCAGCAGGCCTTCCATTTCCATGTAGCGCAGGAAGAACGCGCTGCCGACCATCAGCGAATAACCCGCCAGCATCACCAGCAGGATGCGGTTATAGGCTTTCATCCCGGAGAGGAAAATGATCACCAGCCACAGGTTGCACAGCACCACGAAGTTGGCCAGCACCAGCAAGCGATAAATCAGCGACTGGTCGAACAATACGGCCAATAGAATGATGCCCAGGATCCCGGAGCCGAGGGTCACCAGCAGCAACACACCAATCAGGTTGGGCAAAATCTGCTCGTACTTGCGCTCGAACAAACGGTCGGAAACGAAGCGGGTGAAAAACAGCTGCAGCCCGCCGGTGAGGATCAGCGACGTGGCCATCAGGTAGGTCACGGTAATCAGGAACTGCCGGATCAGCAGCTCCGGTACCACCAGCCCGAGGCTGATGATCCCCACCAGCATCACACTGAGAATCGACAGCACCCAGGGCCCGGAGCTGATCAGGCCCGCGTAGACGTAGGCATGCAGTGTCGCCGTGTAGGAGTCGCGCGAGAGAATCTTGCGCAGTTCGAAACCGATACCGGCCATTTACTCGGCCCCCATGGCAGCTTGGTAGAGCGTGCGATAACGATCTAGCATCAATGTCTCACTGTAATAACGGTGCACCCGCAACAAACCCGCCTCTTGGGCCGATTTCCAGCGCTGGGGGCTACGCAGTAGATCGGTGATCGCCTGGCTGGTGGCCTGCGGATCGGCAATCGCCACCACAGCACCGGCCAAGCCCAGGTCACGGTCGGCGGCCACACCGCCTTCGATCAACTCGCGGCAAGAGCCGACATCGCTGCTGACCACCGGCGTACCGGCAGCCCAAGCTTCGAGAATCACCAGGGGCTGAGCTTCACTGATGGACGTCAGCACCATCAGGCCCAATTGCGGCAGGATGTCCTGGATACGCTGAAACCCCAGGAACAGCACCTTGTCCTCAAGCCCCAGGCTCGCCACCAGGCTGCGGCATTCGGCGACATACTCGGGGTCTTCCTCTTCCGGCCCGACAATCCAGCCCTCGACCTGCGGCATCACGCTGAGCACCCCGCGCATGGCCCGCAGGAACGTCTTGACGTCCTTGATCGGCACCACCCGACCGATCAGCCCGACCACCGGCGCAATGCCTTCGGCCCGGGCGCTCAGTGCTGTGGTCCATTGCTCCAGGTTGATGCCGTTGGGGATCACCTGGGTGCGCTCCGGCCGTGCGCCATCCTTGATCTGGCGTTGGCGGTTACCGTCGTACAGCGCAATGATCTGGTCGGCACTCTCGTAGGCCAGGTAACCGATCCGCTCGAAGAAGCGCACCCAGAGCATGCGCACATAACCGGAACCGGCGTCCATGCTGTCGTTGAAGGCCTGCTCGGTGCTCTCGGCGATCCAACTGGCCTGGGCCAGGTCGATCTTGCGTTCCTTGGTGTAGATGCCGTGCTCACTCAACAGGAAACGGCAATTCCACAACTGCTTGAGAATGCAGCCCAACAGCCCGGCGTAGCCGGTGGAGATCGCATGCAGCACCCGCGCCCGCGGCATGCGCCGGGCCGCTTCGGCCAGCATCAGCAGCGGCGACTGCATGGTGCGCAGGGTCCAGAAGTAATTGACGAAAGAAGGGTCGGCGCAGTGCTGCTGGTAGCCTTCGGTCAGCGCCTCCCAACTGGGGCGGCTGTAGAGCACGTCATCCAGGGTTATCCGCCCTTGGGCCAGCGACTCGAGCACGCTGAAGCCCAATTCGGCCGCAGGTTTCTCCGGGTTGTGCAAGTACCGATAGAGGTTGCTCAGCTCTTCGAGGGACGCCTGGTGCGCGACTCGCCGATGTTTCGGATTGCGCCAGGCTTCCTCCAGGAACACCTCTTCGATATGCACCACGTTCGGCGGAATGTCATAGCGGCGCTGGCCATAAGCCTCACGCTGCCCACCGATGAACAGCACCGAAAAGGTCAGCTCCGGCAACCCGAGGATCATCTGGTGGATCCAGCCGGACACGCCACCTCGGACATAAGGCCAGGTGCCTTCGAGCAGCAGGCAGACATCGGCTATCGGGGTGGTGAGCGGTTTTTTCATCAGGCTCTTCATGTCCAGTTCTTGACCAGCGCAGCAAAGGGTGGCCGCTGCTGCATATCCAGCGGCAATCTTTGCAGCAGCTCCGGGATCTCTGCATAACGCCCGCTCTCAAAGGCGATTTCCGCCCGAAAAGGCAGGACCTTGGCCGGATCCATACCGGCGTCCTGGGCCTGCTGCATATGCAGCCGGGCTTTGTCGGCGTCACCCCGCTCAAGGGCGATGCGCCCGGCCAGCAGCAGCAACTCACCGCCCTCGCCCGCCGCCAGGGCCAACTCGGCATGTTCACCGGCCTGCCCGAGCACGTGTTGCTGGACACTGCCCTGGGCCAGGCCCAGATACGTCAGTTCCCAGTACCAGCGAGCCAGAGTGGCGTGCAGCGCCGCGGCCTTCTTCGGCACCGCCGTTGGCAGTTGCGCGAGGGCCATCTGGATCCGCATGTTGATATCGCTTTCCTGCTTGTCGAGCATCGAGTACGCCAGCAAGCGCACGTCATCGCTTGGATCGCCCAGGGCCAGCTTGAGAATCGGCACGGCTTCCTTGCCCGGCATCCGCCGGGTGGCCAGCAACGCTGCCAGGCGCTGGTCCGGATCAGGCGCGTGGCGCAGCACATCCTGCAAGCCGCTGTCGCCGAAGGTCGGCGAATGCAGTTGCACCTGTGCACGGAACGGTAGATCGGGAATGCCCACCGCCTGCCACATCTGCGTCTCGCGCTTGCGCGGCAGGTACAGCGCCGGGAAGATCGCCACCATCACTCCGACCGCCCCGATCAGCGGCACAAAAAAGGCCAGGCTGAAAATGAACAGCGGGCTCCACGGCAACGGCGTGCGATAGCGCGCCGGCATCAGCAGCCAGACCGCCCCGGCGAGCAAAGCACAGGCAATGCCATGCGTCAGTGCGTACAGCAGCGCAATCTGCAGGTCAGGCAGCTGTAATGCGATACTCGCCCAACTGCCCATTTCGAAAAGCAGCGCTCCGCTAAACAACCACTTGCTGATCATTCAGGCCACACTCGTTATGCAGGAAATTACGCAG
The DNA here is from genome assembly GCF_009908205.1 of Pseudomonas sp. Fl5BN2. Taxonomy (NCBI): domain Bacteria; kingdom Pseudomonadati; phylum Pseudomonadota; class Gammaproteobacteria; order Pseudomonadales; family Pseudomonadaceae; genus Pseudomonas; species Pseudomonas sp. Fl5BN2. The sequence goes on from NZ_JAAARL010000004.1 coordinate 286,078, forward strand.
CCCATCCCGTTGCCGGGCCGACTCCAGATCGTAGAACATGACATTGACACCCAGGCCATCCAGTTCCACCGCCATGCCGAAGTGCTCGTGAATCAACTTGCCCAGCCGTGCCACATAACCTTCGGCGCCTTGTGCACTGGTTAATGGCAGCAACACCAGGAGCAACTCATGGCCGCGCTCGTTATGCAACGGCAGGTGCAGGTCCAGGCCGCGTTGACTGCGCTCGAACAGCCGCGCCAGTTCATCATTGGGCCGGGTCATCTCGAAGGCGTAGAGACAGCCGGACAAGCCGTGCCGCTCGACGTCCATCAGCGAACGCTTGAGCTGGCGAGTGAAATGCTGGGCATCGGCGCTCTCCAGTTGCAGCACCTGGGCATCGTGATGGAGCAAATCGGCGATATGCCCGGCCAGCAAGGCCAGCAGGCTCAGGGTCCGCTCCTGGAACGCGAAGAACGGCATCTGGCGCACCGCCAGGATCGCCAGGACCTGCCCCTCGGTGTCGATCAGCGGGATACAGGCCTGTAACGAAGACACACTGGCCTGGCCACCCGCGTCGATCAGTTCTGCACTGACACTGACCAGCTCATTGCGCTCCAGGCACAGGCTGACCAGCAAGTCCTGGCTGTCCAGCTCGCCCATGACACCGGTCGCGGCCAGCTGCGTCAGTTTCGGCGCTTGCCCGCGCACGGGCTCCACACGGTACAAACCGGCCACCCGCAGCGAGCCATATTGCCCGAGCAAGGTCAGGGCCGGCTCTGCCAGCAACGTCAAGGGATCGTGCCCGTTGGGCACCGCGCGCAAGCGATCGCGCAAGCCCAGCAACGAACTGCGCAGGCTCTGGTCGCTGCCGGCCAGGCGCTGTTCGAGACGATCATGGGACACCCGCAGAATCTGATGCGCCCGGGTAAAATCGTCGAGCCGGTACTGACGGTATTCGTTCGCCATCTGCAAGCGCAGCAGGCGGCGTTCCCACAAGTCCCGCACCTCCCCCACCACCATGCCGCACACCAGCACGCCGACAATATAGGACGGCGCAATCGCGGCGTAAGCCGGCAGCCCCGACTGGCGCAAAACGAAGAAGGCCAGCACCAGCAGACTGGCGCTGATCAGGCCTCGGACAAAACCGTAGCGCACGCCCAAGAGCAACGGCGCCATCACCGACCAGGGGAATTCACCTTGCACCTGCAGCGGGTCTTCAGGCGCCAGCCACACGCCGATGGCGATGACCAGTCCGGTGACCAGGAATGTTTCCAGCCAGGACGCCGGGCCACTGGCACTGGGTGCAAGGCTGTAATCCATGTGTGGAGAATTCATTAAAATCACTCGAGCCGAAGATCACCAATAAGCCTGTCGAGCACTTTCTGTGCGGCGCCGGCAAGGCTTTCACGGGACCAACCGGCACGAGCGCCGCTGTTGCTCCAGAGCACCTTGCCGGTGCTGGCTTCCACCACCCGCAGGCTGATACCCACGGCCGGTTCGCCATCCAGGCCATTCTTGTACTGCCACTCTTCGACGCTACCGGACACCACGTAATCCAGCTTCTGGTCTCGTGCCCAGTCCATGCCACCGGCCAAGCGCTCGCTGTCGTCGAGCAAGGCCGGCTCGCCCTGCCCCGGCGTGCCGGTATACACCTGGGGTTGCAGGCCACGGCTGCTCAGCACGCTGAGCAGGATCTGCTCACTGCGCTCACCGGCCTGGGGCGTCTGCGAATAGTTCACCAGCGGCAACACGCCCCAACGGGCATTGCTGGGCAGTTGTGGACTGCTTTTGCCGGTGAAGCTACTGCAACCAGCCATGAGCAAGGCCGCCATGGCCAGACTCACGTAGCGAATGGATTGCATAAGGGTTACTCCTGTTGAAATGCCATGATCAGCGTCCAAACCGCACGCCATAACTGATACCCACGGTACCGCCGGACTTGCCTGAACCACCCTGCGGTGCCGACTGATAGCCAAACGTCAGCGCCAATTCGTCACCGCCCACCACCTCCATCCCGACACCAGTACTGATGCCGTAGTTGAACGTGCTGTCGGTCCACTGCCATCCCGAACTGACATCCACCAGCCAGGTGTATTGCCCGCGAGTACGGTTCAGTGCGCCCGGGAAGCCGCGTCGCCAGGTACTGCCGAAAAATAGCTGGCCGTAACGCTTCTGCAAGAGCTCCTGAGGCGTCAGTTCAGTCGCGCTGGTGAGCCCAAGCCCAGCCAGGTCGATGCCGCCGCCCTCGCTACTGGCCAGATTATCTAGCGTGCGGTTGTTCAGGCTGTTGCGCTGGTAGTCGATGCCACTGCGCAGTTCCCAGTTCGGGCCCTCGAATTGCAGGGTGTGATCAAACTCGATTTTCAGCGCCTGGCCATTGCCCAGGCTGTCACCGCCGCGGGTCGAGAACGAACGTTGCGACAGGTTCCAGGACAACTGGTCGCGGGCCGAGTAGCGATGCCGCCCGCCGACCCAGACATCATCCTGTTGGCCGAAGGTGCGCATCAGCCCGCTGTCTTCGTTCTTGCGGTGCCAGTCGGCGCCGACATCCAGCTCATTGCCGCTGTCGACTTGCCAGGTACGACTGACGCCCAGGCCGTTGCGATCGTCGTCATCGCGCAGACTGCTGTCGAGGATCAGCTTGTAGTTGCCATCGGCCACTTGCCGTTGCAACGTCAGCAGCGCATTGCGTTCAGTGCCCAGGTTCGACGGATCAAGGCTGTCGCCACTGTACTGGCCCTGCTCCAGCACCAGCGAGGCGTACCAGTTATCGTTCAGGTAATGCGCCATGGTCAGGCGCGGGCCACTGAACACCAGTCCACCGTAGTCCTGCCGCTCCCAGGCGATCTGCGCACCTTGCGGGGTGCGCTCGGTCATCTCGATCGCCTGGCGACGCAGCTGTTCACGCAGGGCCGGCGACTGCTCGTCACCCAGGGCCGAGAGCCCTACCCCCAGGGCTTCGCCTGTTCGTCCCAGACTGTTGAGGGCCTCGACCTGTTGCGCCGGATCCAGCCCACCATTGGCCACCAGACGCTCGAGAGCGGCGCGGTTGGTCGCGCGCAAGGCTTGCTGGATCTGCTCGTAGCCACTGACTTTCAGGCCACGGCTGCGTGCCCAGGCCAGCCAATCATCTTTCTGCGCCGACTGGTTGGTGTCATCCAGGCGTGCCAGCAATTGATCGAACCAGATCTGCAGCATCGGCTTGGAGCCGTCCTGCCATTGCATGGCCTGTTGCTGTGCCTTGCGCGACGAATAACTGCTGGCCAGCAGCCGCAGCCAGGTGGTGTAGCCCTGAGGCGTGGCGCGAATCTGCTCAGGCGTGACCTCGCGGTTGAGCTTGAGCCGCAGGCGCTGGGCTGAATCGGCAGAACCGGCTTCATTCAGGGCATCGGCATACGCCGCCTGTACCATCCAGTCTTGAGGGTTAGCCTGCAGATACAGGCGATACCAGGCCAGCGCCTCAGTATTGCGGCCAATCAACTGACTGGCACTGGCGAACGGCAGCCACAAGCTGCTGTCGCTGCGCGCCAGCGAGCGCCATTGCTGCAACAACGGCTTGAGTTCAGCCTTGCTCCCCAGGTCCACATAGAGCCACAGCAGGCGCTCACGGAAGAGGTTGTCATCCGGGTAACGGCTCAAGCCCAGCCGATACAGACGCAAGGCTTCCTGGGGCTGGCCTTGTTGCACCGCCAAGGCACCACGAGCGGCCAGCACCTGGGCGTAATCGGCAGCATCCGGATACTGGTCCGCCTCCTTGAGCAAGTCGATCACCAGCGGCCAGTCCTGCAGCTCCTGCGCCAGTTGCAAGGCGCCGATCAAGCGCTGCGGGTTGTGGTGTTCACGCCAGCTGTCGACCATCAACTGCAGGCTCCTGCGCGGATCCCGAGTGCGATAGAGGGTAATCAGCTCGCTTTCGTCGCCGCTATTGAGCGAGCCCTTGATCGCCAGCATTTTTTCCAGGGCCAGCTGCAGCTCGTCGTCCAGCTCCAGGTCCCAGGCCAGCGCAGCTCGGGACTGCCAGTAGTTCAGGTCGTTGATCTTGCTGCCATCAACCGCGGTGATGACCTTCCAGGCCGACTGACTGTCGAACAGTTTCAGGTAGTTGTTGGCCCAGTCCACACGTTCGGTGCTGGTCAACCGAAAACCCTTGGCGAAGCGCGTCCAGATCACCAGGCGCTCCGGGTACTGCTCGGTGTTTTCCAGGTTCTGCAACAGACGAACCCAGGCCAGCCGCTGTTTCGGGTACTTGGCCACATAGGCACGCAGCCACTTCTCACCTTGCTCGGGGGTACCCCGGGACTCTTCGGCATACACCAGGGCGTCGAGCTCGACATCGGTCAAGGCGCGTTTATTCATCCGCTCGGCCAATAACGGAATGCCGCGGTCAAAGTCGTAGACCTGCATCGCCAGGCGCCAGGTGTGTTCGAACTCGGCTGGGTTGTCGCGCAGTGCGCTCAGACGAATCCAGTAATCGAGTGCCGCCGAACTGTCGCCACGCCATTCAGCCAGGTGCGCCATCTGCTCAAGCAGCGCCACATCATCCGTGCGCAGCGCCAACAGTTGTGCCCCTACCGCATCGGCTTCGGCCAGATTGCCAATCGCCAGAAGCTGCTTGAACTCCTTCGCCATGACCTCCGGGCTATCGGGCTGCAGTTTGCGCCACTCGTTGAAGAACAGCTCGGCCAGGTCCCGACGGTCATGGGCCATCGCGACATCGACCCCCTGATCGAGCAGCACCGGATCAAACTCGGCGTCCGGCTGGGCACTCAATTCCTTGGCCAACAACTCGGCCGCCTGGGCGCCACGATCTGCCGCCACCAGCCCCTTGAACGCTTCCTGCAAGTGTTGCCGACGCTCTTCGGGCTGCTTGCTGTCGTTGAGCATTTGCACATAGATGTCAGCGGCGCGCCCCGGTTGCTCGCTGGCCATGTACCACTTGGCCGCATCCACCAGCCACTTATCGCGCTGTGCGGGATCGCGCCGCGCCAGCTCGACATAGGCATCCGCCGCCAATCCTGGAGCCTGGGCGGTCAGGGCCAGCGAGGCCAGGCGTTCGAGTTGTGCCGATGGCAGTTTCTGATAGTCGAACGCCTTGAACCGCTCGGCCAGGGCCTTGAGCTGCGCTGCGTCGGTGCTTTGGCTCAACGCCTGGGCGTCCAGCTCAAGCCGGTAATAGGCCTGCAACGTCGGATCCGGACTCGGCCACTCGGCGAGGTGTTTCTCCGCACGCGGGTAATCGCCCAACTGGATCAACAGGTCCAGCAGCTGGGTGCGCAGCTCGGTGCTGTTCGGGTGCGCCGACAGCAGCACCTCGGCGTAGCTGGCCGATACTTCGTCCGGCGCTCCGCCTTTGGGGCGGAACGCATCTTCATTGCGAAAGGTTGCCCACAGCAGCACGCCGACTGCGATGGCTACCAGCAGCAGCGCCCAAGGGTTGAGCAAACGAGTACTTTTAGTTGCAGAAGAGTTGGCCATCACTCACCTGCTTGACTGGAACCTGGAAATGCCAGAGACCTTGCGCGGATTTGCCTGGATAACGCTGCCCCTGTATTTCGACACGGCAAGTGCCGGCCGAGCGCACCGAGAACTCCAGGTTGAATTCACCGGCGAACGCGAACGTCACTTGTCGATCACTCACGTAACGCCAGTCGCGCAAGGGAATATTCGCCTCCTCCAGCGCCGGGCGCGGATCGCGATCGGCACGCAAGGCCAGCACTGCGCGGTCACTGCTAAGGTGTACATAACGCCCCTGGGGAAGGTCACGCACACCGGCGACACCCTGGGAACGCCCCAGGTCCGGCCAGCCAAGTTTCGGCTCCAGGCGCAAGGTTCGCAGGCCATCCATGCCACGTACCTGCCAATCGCCATTGGCGGTGCGTGCCAGGCTCGCCTGGTACAACCCATGAACCCGGTTCAGGTAGTCACTCATCCACAACGACATCGGCTGCTGACCGCGCATGAACTGGTAAATCTCGTTCATCGCCTTGATCGACGCCTGCTTGGTCCCCGAATAGAAGTGGTAATAGAGGTGAATACCGCGCAAGCGCCGTGGGCTGTCAGTCAAGGTGAAGGTATCGATCACATCCCGGAAACCGTAGTACGGGCCTTTCCAGAGGTTGGTGTACATGTTCTCGTTGATCACCGGCGCGTAGTACTGCAGGCCGCCCTCGGTAGGACGCAACAAGGGATACAGGCCTGTCAGCGAAGGATTGGCCTTGGTCAGGATGGTCTGCCCGCCATTGACGTTTTTCAGCCCTGCGTCATACGCCATCTTGATCGTCTCGGCGCTCGGCAAGGCATCGCCGGGCCAGAAAATCAGCTTGACCGGTTTTTGCGCAGTGGTCAGGCGGCTGTTGATGTAGTCCCGTGAACCGTAGATTTCTCGCCGATAGTCCAGCTTGTTGTAGCCCGGAATGTTCAACCGCAGACCGTATTCAGCGTGGAAGTCCTCGTCCTTCCTGGCCTTGTCCGGCTGCATGTAGAACGGGTGGCTGAAGGTATGGGTAGCCACCTCGACCTTGGGGTCGGCAAAGATTTCCTGGGCAATCGGCTCCAGTTCCCGGGCCAGGAACGGCGACATGCCCTTGGGCCCGATCTCCCCTTCGATGATCGATACCGAAGTCAGGAACGGATTGGGACGAATGTAGTCATCCAGCACCTGGCGCCCGGAGTACGGGGTGCCCCGGACCTCGGCGTGGGACGGAAAGCCATCACCGTCGATGTGCACGGTGGCGATCCGTCGGCCGTTCTCGGTGGTGGTATCCGGATGCGGTTGTTCAGGCAGGCGCAAGGCCTTTTGAATGAACGCGAACGGATCGAGAATCCATCGGCTGCGCTCGACGTTGGCTTCAACCACATAAGGCGCCAGCGCCATGCCGCCCCAATCGCCGGTGACTACCGCTGCGAACTTGCCGCCCTTGTCATCGCCCAGCAACAACGCCGGCTTCGGCCCATTGGGGAGCAGCGAAACCAGGGTCAGCTCGCGGGTTCTCGGCACCACCGGCGCCTCGAAGGAGCCGATCAGGCTGTTGTCCTGGCTGAGCACATGCAACGGCGCACGGGCCGTAGGTGCGGCAAGGTTCAGGCCCAGGCGCTTGAGCAAGGCTCGGTCCTCGATCGGCAGACCGGCCATGATCGCCACGGGCACCTGCTCGTCGAGGCGCTTGCCGAGCCAGCTATAGAAGGCACGGCTGTTCTGCGGCGGGCCACTGGTCATCCACAACACGACGCCGGCATACAGCCCGCGAAAGTCATGCGTAGGCAAGGAGTCGTCGACCGGCAGGTAGTCCACCCGGTACCCCAGGTACTCCAGCAAGCCGCCGAGCATGCGGTGCCCGGCATGGTCGTACAGCTCGCCTTCACGTGGATCGTAGAGCATGGCGATGCGCCGCGGCTGGACTTCCACGGTGCTGATGCTCAGGGCGTTCAGGTCGGGGGTGGTCACTACCGGAATAAAGCCTTCCTGGCTCAACTGCTGAACCAGCTTGCGGGCTTCATCGCGACGATTGGCCGGCAGGTAGTCAATCGCCACCAACGGAATGTTCCGTGCACGCAGGGGCTTGAGTTCACCTTCGAGCCAGTTGCGGTCGGCTTCGGACACCGGACGGTAACGCTTGGCCGAGGCATCCCAACCGGCATGGATCGACTCCACCGCCACGGCGGACGCGACGCCATCGAGTTCACCCAGCACTTCGAAACCACGGTTGAAAAACAGCTTGAGGCTCGGCTGACGGCTGTGTAGCTCACGCAGGAAGGTCACCAGCGCCTTACGCTGGGGCTCGCGATCGGCTTCTGGCAGCAGCTGAAAGCTGTCCAGGGTGTCGAGGAACAGGCCGGCATAACCCTGGGCCTGCAGCTCAGTGGCACGCTTGAACAGATGCTCGCGCCAGGCGGGAGTCGCAATGTCCATGACCTGGCTGTCCCAGGCCTTGTTGCGGATTGGGCTTGCGCTTTGCGCCAGGGATTGTTTGTCCAGGGCCGAACGATCGCCATCGAACTCACCCACGGAAAGGTAGGCGAATGGCTGACTGCCAAGCTTGCGCAACGTGGCGACATCGGCAGTGCTCATATGGCCGGATTCGACCACCGCCCATTCGAACTGGGCCAGCTCCGCCAATGGGGGGCGATCGCCATACCAGAACCCGACGCTTGCCGGAGCTGGAACCTGGGCTTGTACCACTGAGTGAGTGACACATAAGGCCAACGCGGTGAACAGACGCATCATCATCTTGCACGTGCGCGTCCTGCGATACTTCATTCCCATAGTTCACTCTTTGATTGTTCTAATTCAACCCAGCATCGGCCAGCGGCCCAAGCCCCGGATATCGGCAATGCGATGCAACTAAAGGCTGCGGTAAAGACGCGATAATCCTTCGGCCACGCTAATCGGAGTACTCAGATCAAAGCGTTCAAGCAAACGGCGGTTATCGGCTTTTGAATGTTTGATATCGCCGGATCTGGCAAGAGCATAGCTGACGTCCAGGCTCTTTCCGCTGATGTCCCCAAGCGCTGCAATCAGGTCGTTGAGCGTGGTCGTGCGGCCGAGCCCGACATTGGTTGCATCACCCTTGGGTTCGGCGATTACCAGCCCTTGGGCGAGGATCTTCACCAGGTCCTCGACATACACGAAGTCGCGGGTCTGCCCACCGTCGCCGAACACCGTGAGCGGTTGGCCGCTCCTGGCGCGCTCGCTGAAAATACTGATCACCCCGGAATACGGCGAAGACGGGTCCTGGCGCGGGCCGAAGATATTGAAGAAGCGCAATACCACCGGTTCCAACGCATGTTGGCGGCGATAGAAATCCAGGTAGTACTCGCTTGCCAGCTTGTCCGCTGCGTAGGGCGTCAGGGGCGACTTGGGAGTGTCCTCATGAATCGCCGTGCCTTCGCCGTTATTGCCGTAAATCGCGGCACTGGAAGCGAACACGATGCGCTTGACCCCAGCCTCGACCATCGCTTCGCAGACCCGCAGGGTGCCGATGAAATTGCTCTGGTGAGTGCGTACCGGGTCTTCGATCGAAGCCTGCACGGAAGCGACCGCTGCCAGGTGAACCACCGCGTCGCAGGAATGCATGGCTTCGCCAACCGCCTGTGCATCAGCAACATCGCCGACCAGCAGTTCAAGGGATGGATGATTGATCGGCAGATTGCCCACCTTGCCGGTAGACAGATTGTCCAGTACCCGAACGGCATACCCCTTGGCCAACAATGTGTCGACAAGGTGCGAGCCAATGAAGCCAGCCCCACCTGTAACCAGTATCCGTTCGGCAGACATAAAGAGTTCCAAAGAGTGGAGAATTCAAAACGATTGTTGCTAAAGCGCCAGCCTCTCAACACCAGGCCCTGCGATTCACTGTAGTCGCACTTGATGCACGCATCGGCGAAAACACCCCAGCGACCTCATTCGTCAACAAAACGTCGAAAAATCAAGCGCTCGGGGTGGGCCATCATCTGATATCAAACAGGCACCGTCAACATTACGACTAATATTTGTTTTTACGGATAAAGGTCGGAGATTTAGCCAATATATTGACTATATGAGTTTCCGATAAGACCCTTGTGCTAGAGGCTTTCCGCTGTCCGTTTTTTGACAAGAAAGAACTCATAAGCTTTAGAGGGTCATAATCCGACCCTGCGGAGAAATACAGATCGAGTGAGACGAGCCGGGGCGCCCGCAAAATACGGACAAAATCGTATTAAGGTTTTCCGCGCATCCGTAGCGGGCTGAATTGGCCGGTTTCCAGCTTGCGGCTCTGACGCCAGTCAGGTTTGCGACATGTCCGACGGTACGAGTTCCTGGCCCCCGTGAATCAATCCACCACTGCGCGCATGGTTCAGCAACTTGTCGCCGCCCCGAGCACTTTGTTGACCAACTCACGCGTCGGCGAGCGTCTGGAAGAGTTCGATCCGCGTGATGTGCGGCGATTTCTGGTGGGATATTACGAGATGCGCCATTAGCGCATGGCATCTGGAGAGTTGAGCTATGCCGAAGCGCAAACACCCTGGCGCGTGGTTGAAGCACGACCCTGAGGATTCAGAGCATTCTCGTGCTCCCTTGGGATACGTCCTAATTCAACGGCTTTGCCGTGTTGCTAGTTTGTGCACCAACTAACACCCGAGCCAGGTACGGCGCCGGCTGGGTTTTCTCTCAAGCTTAAGGATGAGCCTATGTTCGCGTCGGCTGACACTGCGCAGTTTGTGCTGTCCATCCCCTCTGTTCGCCACGACTTCAAGGTGCTGGCCTTCAAGGGCCGCGAAGCCATCAGCGAGCTGTATGCGATCCGCATCGAACTGGTTTCGGACAACCCCGAGGTCGACCTGGAGAGCCTGCTCAACCAGCCCGCCTACTTGCAGTTCGGCCTGCGTGGCGAAGGCATCCATGGCCTGATCGACGATGTCGAAGTGGGCGACAGCGGCAAGCGCATTACCCGCTATCGCCTGATCCTGCGACCGCACCTGTACCAGTTGCAGCACCGGCACAACCAGCGGGTCTACCAAAACCTGACGGTGCCGCAGATCATCGCCAAGTTGTTCAAGGAACACGGGATTCTCGCCGACCAATACCGGTTCACTATCGCCCCCAAGCCTTCGCTACCCCGTGTGTACTGCGTGCAATACGGCGAGACGGATTTTGAGTTTCTACAACGCCTGTGCTTCGAAGACGGTATTCACTGGCACCACGAACACAGCCTCGACCGGCACCTGCTGGTGTTTTCCGACAACCAGACCGACTACCCGATCCTGGCCACTGCGCGCTATCAGCAAGGCAGCGGCCTGGCCGCCGAAGACCCGGTGGTCAGCCATTTCGCGGTGCGCTTCAGCACCCGTACCAGCCAGGTAGTCCGGCGTGACTACGACCTGAAAAAGCCCGACCCGCGCAGCGCCTCCAGCGGTGCCAAGCTCGACCCGGTGCCCAGCACCTTGCACAGCGGGGCCGGCATCGAGGCCTTGCCAGTGCTTGAGGACTACCGCTACCCGGGGCGCTACAGCACCGGCGCAGCGGGCAAACAACTGAGCCAGATCGCCCTTGAAGGGCATCGCGCCGACTACCAACTGGCCAAGGGGCAGAGTGATTTGCCGACCTTTCGCAGCGGCCATCTGTTGAGCCTGAGCGAGCACCCGCGCAGCGAATACAACCAGATGTGGCTGCTGGTAGAGGTTGAGCATGAAGGTCGCCAACCGCAGGCGCTGGAAGAATCGGTCACCAGCGACACCAGCACCGATGGCCGCTTCAGCCAGGGTTACCGCAACACCTTCAGCGCTATCCCTAGCGAGACCTTCTTTCGGCCTAAAGAGCCGGCTCCCAAGCCCCGCCTGAGCAGCCAGACCGCGCTGGTGACCGGTCCTGCCGGTGAGGAAATCTGGTGTGACGAGCACTCCAGGATAAAGATTCAGTTCAATTGGGACCGCGAGGGCGAGCGCAACGAGTTCTCCAGTTGCTGGGTGCGGGTGGCCAGCAGTTGGGCCGGTGACGGTTTTGGCCACGTGGTGATCCCGCGGATCGGCATGGAGGTGCTGGTGAGCTTTATCGGTGGCGACCCCGAGCAGCCGCTGGTGACCGGCTGCGTGCCGAACCAGCACACCCCGGTGCCTTATCCGTTGCCGGCGAACAAGACCCGCAGCGTGTTCAAGACCCTCAGTTCTCCCGGTGGCTGTGGTTTCAACGAACTTCGCATCGAGGATAAAAAAGGCGCAGAGCAGATATTCATCCACGCCCAGCGTGACTGGGATGAAAACATCGAGAACGACCAGAAGATCCGGGTGGGCAACGAGCGTCACGACACGGTAGAAAAAAATAGCTACAGCGAGTTCAAAGCTCAAGAGCACCGCACCACTCAAGGTGACCGCAAGGTGGAAGTCAAAGTCGATGATCACTTGATCATCGGCCAGAACCAGCACATCAGGATCGGCACGGCCCTACTCATCGAGGTCGGTCAAGAGATTCACCTGAAAGCGGGCTGCAAGCTGGTGATCGAAGCCGGCGCAGAGCTCACCTTGAAAGCCGGCGGTCACTTTATCAAGCTGGATGCGACTGGGATTACGATGAGTGAGCCCGTGGAAAAGATCAAGCCAAGTGGGGTGCCGGGCCAGGGTTCCGAGAATGCGGCATTATTGCCGGTCATTCCGTTACCGGCGGACTGGGATAAAGCAGGTAAGGCGATGTCTTCCAGGGTTTCGCAATCGGCTCCAGAAGTCATTCACAAACTGAGTGCGGTGTTGAGTCCGCTGCCGGGTATGCCGGGGTATCCAGATGAGCCATATACCCTGTTCGCCGATGGTGCGGTTATCCAGGAAGGACTGACCGGGGCCGATGGTGTCGTGCGGTTCGAGCATGTACCCGGCACTCAAGCCTATGCCGTCGAATTGGTCAATGGTCACCGCTTTGATATTGAAACCAAAGAAGAAGCCAGCGAACCCGCTACCGTGTATCACCAGCTAGGTCGTCAGGGTTATCGCGACTATCAGTCCACGATGGATCAGCTTGAACCGCTGGCTTCGGCCGAAAACTACCGTGCCTTGACGTTGGCTCCGACCAACACGCCCAAGGGCCATTGATTGCGGGGAGCCATGGAATGACCACTGACTACAGCGACCAATTAATTCAACTCACACCCACTGAACATCATGGCGCGACCTTGAGCATGGACTGGTACGCCAAAAAAGCCCTCTATCCACCGCGCACCGGGATGTACATCACGCCACTGATCAACGGCCAGCGGGCATTCGGTGCAGTGTATGACGCCATCCTCGTGGCAAACAAAAGCATCGACATCATCAGTTGGGGGTTTGACCCTGCAATGCGTTTCAAGCCTGACGGCGACCGGATCGGGGAAATGCTTGACGTTAGAGGTCGACATGGCGTCAAGACGCGAGTTTTGATCTGGAAAAATCCGCTGGCCAACTTCATGGAAAACACCGTGATCGGTGACGGACTCATGGGCTCGGGTGGCACCGCCATGGGCTCGGGGGTGACCCGTGGAAGCGCTGCTTCCAATAGCGACCGCCAGTATCGTCAGGCTCTGCAAACTCAACGCACCTACTATCAGCATGAGTTGGACAAACTGCAGGCGGCCAAACGGCAAGCGGCTCAAGGGCGAATGGACGGAGCGGGGTTTACCTCACTGCCTCCTAGCCCCGCACGCGAGCGCGAGTTGGAGAGCCTTCTGGCCAACATCGAACAGCAACTGAACGAGCAAAATAGCTACAACATAATCAAGGGTTCAGGCGCGCCCCAATACTCCCCCGACGAGCAGGAATACACCCGGGAATGGTTCAGCCGCGTGCACGATGGGCGAATGCAGAACGTCGAGTTCCGCACCCGCGACTTTTCCACGGAAATTCCGCTCAATGCAATCCTGCGCGGACCTCAGATGGAGAAAGAAAAGGGCCGTCTGGCGACACTCTATCGCCTGATCAAAGGCGAAGCGCCCGACGTCAACTTCCTGCACATGATGGCGCTGAGCTTCTTCGCCAGCCATCACCAGAAAATGGTGATGGTCGACTATGAAGACGCTGCTAACACAGTGGGTTTCGTCATGGGGCACAACATGCACCGCAACTACTGGGATACCAGCGCCCACCTGTATGACGACGCTGCAGCGCAGCGCAGTCCGGGCTTCGGCCCTTGGCAGGATCTGTCCATGAGGGTGCAAGGACCGGTATTGCATGACCTGAACCATAATTTTTGCACGGCGTGGGATCGGGAAACCTTTTGGATCAAGAAATGGTTTAAAGATGGCCTGCTGGAACAACGCCAAGCGATCAAGCCGAGTCATTTTAAAGATGCCGGCACCGTTACCGCACAGATATGCCGTACGCAACCGCAAGAAGGCGCAGAAACCTCGATTCTCGAGCTGCATCACAACGCTTTGGGTAACGTGCGCAACTACGCCTATATTGAAAATCAGTATTTCCGCTACGCCCCGTTTGCTCAACAGTTACGTGAATTGGCGGCGGCTTATCGCGCCAAAGGCCGCGACAAAGACCTGTATTTGTTCGTGGTCACCAACAACCCGAACAGCGGCAAATTTTCTAGCACGACCTACGCAGCCTTGCAGGAACTGGGGCAGGAGCAACTGATGCCTCAGGCTCAACGCACCCTGGTGGAAGAGATGGTGCAAAAACGTAGCCGTCTGGGTTATCTGAACACACACCTGAGTGCCAATCCCGGTGTGCAGCGCAATCAGCTCAAGCAGATTGAATCGCTGAAGAGCGACATTGCCCGCCTGGAACAACAGGGCGTCACTCCAGAGTCGGAGAGGCGTCTGGGAGGCCTCAAACCAGAGGACATTCCTCAACTTGGGCAACCGAAGCCGGACGCTGAGGAACAGGAGGAGGAAAAACCCTACACCCTTAAAGAGCTACCGGGGCTCAAGGTGGTCATTGCGACGCTCACTGCGTGCACGCCAGAACCGGGCTGTACACTGCCCGAAGGACGGCAGGCGTTTTTCCGGGACATCTACGTGCACTCCAAGCTGCTGGTCGTGGACGATGTGTTCAGCTTGCTCAGCTCAGCGAACATCAATACACGCAGCATGCACACTGATTCCGAGTTGGGCCTAGCGGCACCCGATCCGGATCTGGCCCTGCAGTGGCGCGACGAGCTATGGAAATTGCATGCTGGCAAGTCATTCAATGATGAGCAGTGGCGCTGTGATGCGCCAAAAAACTTCCAACGTTGGAATGATGTAATGGATGAGAATTGGAAAAATAACGGACGGAAACTTCCTCTTACAGCCCATCTCACTCGTTTTTGGGACGTGGAGACACCCTATGCGCAAGCCGTTGACTAAAGCGTTTTTATTTTTTGGGTTCATTACTAGTGTTTTATTGAGCGGAGCTCCAGCGATGGCCTACCCCACCTTTACCTGTGCCTACGAAAAAGACCATAACCCGCCGCTGGATGCCGAAGCAGAACGGTGGTTTCAACAGGCCCGCGCCTTGGAAAAAGCACGCGGCGTGAAAGACTGGAAAAGCATCCTTGAACTGTATGAAAAAGCTATCGCCAAAGATCATTGGAAGGCCATGCACAACCTGGCGGGCCTCTATCGCACGGGTTGGCCGGGCCAGCCGGGGGTGGAGCAAGATACCAGCAAGATGCTCGACCTCTATGAGCGCATGGTGAAACTCAAGGTGCCGTTGGGGTATTACGACTGGGCGGTGGTGGCTGAACAGGGGCGCGGGGTGCTGAAGTCAGACCGGATGGCCAGTTCATATATGTTCCAGGCGGCGCAGTTGGGCAGTCCGATGGCACAAGTACAGTTGGGCCGCCATTTCGCGTTTGCACTGCCACGGGAGAGGCAGGATGATGACATGGCGGAACAGTACTATCGCTGTGCAGGTGCTCAAGAAAACGCTAAAGCCGTATCAGAAACCGCTTCGTTTTATAAAATAGCCAAGCAGAATAAACCGCGTGCGCTGTTCTACTACCAACGAGCAGCTTCATTAGGTAACTCAACAGGGTTTCGCTCTCTCATTGGAGCCTTCGAGGCTCAACCAGACCCCATGTATGATTTTGGATATTCACCAGATGAGAAACTGCATGCGTTTTACTCGGATCTTGAGAGGCAACTTGATGCGAATCCTCAATTACGTTTCCCTAACCTGATGAACGACCATCCGCTGCCTGCTCACCCCAAGCAGGGTTTCGATGCGGAACACCCTGATCGACGGCCAGAAATTTAAGTGCGGCCATACCGAGCTACGACGAGGGGGATCACCCCCATCGTAGTTCTCCTTAGACGTCCAAGGCCTGCTTACGCAGGAACCCACCCTTGAGTGCAATCCGCTGCCAGCGATGGACGCTGCCGGCCTGTGTCAATACCTGTCGCCGTTGGGCTGGGAGCACATCAACCTGCTTTTCGAATTCAGCGGGCTCCCCGAGTCGGTCTGCTCGATGCCGTCCAGACCTGATGGGAGGAGCAAATAGCCTGCCCGGGAAGCGATTTGCCCGGGTCAGTGCATCGAAGCAGAGAGGGCGAAAAGCGCGAGGCCGCGACACTTGTGCGGCCCTTGCAGGGCGAGTCGATCAGGGCATGGTGCGCAAGCGAGCCATGCTCAGGACATCGACATACTGGCCGCCACGAATAGCGTAATCACGCAGTTGGCCTTCGGTCTCGAAACCGAACTTCTGGTACAAACCGATGGCCGCCTGGTTGTCGGCATACACCGTCAACTCCACGCGGCGCAGGTTCATCCAGTTGTCCGCCACCTCCAGCACCGCGGCCAGCAAGCGACTGCCGATACCCTGGCGCTGCCAGGCCGGCGACACCCCCATGCCGATGCCCGCGCAATGGGCACGGCGTACCCGGGAGAACTGTTCAAGGCTGCAGCTGCCGATCACCGCCCCCTGGTGCAAGGCCACCAGGGACACCTGCCGCTCGTTGTCCACACGCTGCGCCAGACGCTGGCGCCAGAGCTCACGGGACTGATAAGGCATCTGCAGGGTCTGGGCCGCCACGCTCGGCTCGCTGTACAGCGCCGTCACGCCGTCGAGGTGGGCTTCGTTGAAACGTTCGATGACGATGGTCGGATAGGAATGGGGCATGGCGAGGTCGTCCTTGAAGTCGAAGTGGCCATTGAGTGTAAGGCCCTCGGAGGTGTTCTGACGAGGCGGCTGACCGCCAGACACCACTTGGCTAACAATGACCAGCATCAAGGTCTTTTTGAGAGTCACACCACGGAGTCCACATCCCCCCTGTCGGCTTATCTTCCTTTGAGCTGACCGCAACCCCTCCTTTAAACAAACCACTCCTGGCGTTCGCTGAAGGTGTTGAGGATCAGATCCGCCAGTTGCTGTACTTCGGCTTCGTGTTGCACCTGGGCGTTCACCGCCAGCCAGGCGCGGCGCTGCATGCTGTCGGCGAACAGCCCGGGCAAGGCAATCAGGCCACGGTCGTAGCTGCTGATGTAGCGCGGCAGCAGGCCGATGCAGGCGCTGCAACGGATCATCTCCAGCATCAGTTCATAGGAGTGCACGTGCACCACCCCGGCCAGGCGCTGCTCCACCAGCCCATTCCACGGCCGGAACGGCTCTACCTGGCGGTCATGCTGCCACTGCACCAGCATGTAGTCGGTCAGGTCGTCGAGGCTGTCGGGGCGCGCCGCGGCCCGGGAATAACGCTTGGCGATGTGCGGCAGATAGTCGATGCGCGCCAGGGGCACCGGCTCGCGCGTGGCGAAACTGGGGCCCGGCACGGGCGAGTCCTCCCCCGCCAGCCACAACACCAGGTCGGCACTCAGGGCCTGCAACGACAGGTCGCTGTCGATGGAGATGATTTCCAGGCGGGCGCTGGCGTTGCGCCGCAGCAGGGCGATCAAGTCACGGCCGAGGATGTCGTGGAGGATGGTTTCCGCCACGGCCACGCGGATCAAGGGTTGCTCGATCACCGGCAACCGCCGCTGGTTGGCCAGGGCAATCAGTTGTGCCTGCAACTGCAGGCCTTCGCGACTCAGGCTCAAGGCATTCCCCTGATAGCAGAACAGTGAGCGCCGCAGGTGCTCCTCCAACAGCGCCAGTTGCTTGCGCAACAGCGTGGCCTTGATGTTCAGGCTGCGGGCCGCCTGCATGAAGCAGCCGCAGCGGGCGCTGACCAGAAAATACTGGGCAACCTCCGGGTCGATCCCGGCAGCCAGGGTCAGCCAGGCTTCCCGGGGTTCCTGGGGGGCGATGTAGGCGGCGCCTACTAGGAGTGGAGCGGGTTCGAGAAATGCCATGGGTGACTCCCTGTCGTGGTGGTGTTGCTTCCTTGGCTTGCAGGCGGTGAACCGCGCAAGTTTGCCTTCGCAGCAGGCGCTAGCTTGCCGTCGAAGCAGCCCGTAAGGCTGCCTGCGCCGGCTGCGGTTAGAGTTTTTCCTCCAGGACCTGGTTGAGCATCGCGCCGTCGATGCTCAGGGTCGCGGTGTTGAGCATGCCTTCCAGGTAAGCCTTGGCAATCTGCTCCTGGCGTTGCGCGCGCAGGGCCTCGGTCAAGCGATCACGTAGCTCATCCAGGCTGGCGGTCCGGGCCGGTTGTTGCGCCGTGAGCTTGAGGATGTGAAAACCCGCTGCGCTCTGCAGCACTTCCGAAACCCCGCCGACCTTGAGTCGCGAGACCGCGTTGCGCACTTCCGGCACCAGTTGCTGCAGCGGTTGCAGGCCGGAATCCCCTCCGCGCTGGGCACTGTCCTGGTCCTGGGAGTATTGCGCGGCCAGGGCGGCGAACTCTGCAGGTGCCGCCTGGGCCCTGCGGCTCAGTTCCAAGGCTTGCCGGCGCACCTGCTCGGCGGCTTGTGGATCAGCGACACCGAGGAAGATCTGGCTGACCCGGTACAACGGCGGGGTCAGCCAGGCCGACTTGCCACTGTCATAGGCCTGTTGCAGTTCCGCAGCACTGGGGTAATCCGCCGGCACCTGGCTGACCGACTGCAAGTAGTCGCGAAAGACAATCTGCTCGGTCGCATCGCGAGTCTGCTGCTGCACTTGCGGACGCTGGCCCCAGCCCTGGGCATCGGCCTGTTCCAGCACCGCCTTTTGCGCCAGGCGTGAACGAATCCAGGCTTCCAGGGCCGGGCGATTGCCCCGCAACTGCTCGCGGGACGCTTCGGGCAAGCCGGCAAACAGCGCCTTCAGCTCCTCGACCGCCACCTGCTGGGTGCCCAGGCGGGCCACCGCCGGGCCGCTGGCCACGCTCGGTGGCAACACCGCCAGCGCCGGTTGCTGGGCCGCCACCGGATCGTTGCCCGGGCGCAGGCTCAAGCCCACCGCCAGCCCGAGCAGCGCCAAGGCCCCGGCGCCGACCACCAGGGTTGGCTTTTTCACAGGGTCGCCGCCTCTTCACGGGGGTTGGCGGAGGCCGCGTCGAGTGGCAGCTCTGATTGCTGCTCCGGCGGTTGTTCGGCCTGGGCGCGCAACTGCGCAGCCTGCTGGCTGTATTCGCGCAGATAGACGATGAACTCCTGGAGCAAACGGTCCCAGAGCTCCAGGTTGCCACGCAGGTGGGTCTCACCCACCCCGGCCACCACCACGTCCATCTCCATCACCAGGAACTCGCCCTGCAGCGACAGCCGGGCAAAGCGTCGCGAGGCGTTCCACAGTTCCGCCAAACCGCCGGGCAATTCGCCCTGGACCCGCAGCGCGCAGCTGAAGGTAAAGTCCACATAGTGGCCCGGCTCGGCCGTCGGGTTACCGAAACGCACCGCGTAGCCGATGCCCTGGCTGGCGCTGAGCAATTGCACGATGCCGTTCTGCTCGGTCTGGTTGACTCGGTAACCGGCGCCTTGCAGCAGCTCGGTGAGGCTGTCGATGGTCACGCTGTCGATCAAGATGGTCTGCGTCATGAAGCAATCTTCCTTGTGGTCAATCAATGGGCTTGCGCTGCGCTGCGCGCGTCAAACTGGGTCTGGTAGAGGTCATCGCCAAAGCCCTGGGCCAGTTCCTCGAACTTGACCCGGGCGCTGCCGGCGAACGGCTGGCGGATTTTCACCACCTCGGCCACGTCGATTTTTTCGTAGGCCGTGAGAATCTCCTTGGCGATGCCGTACATCTGTTGATTCTTGACTGCACATTGCTGCACTTGTGTGTCACGTTCGGCCAATTGCACCTGCAATTTGGCCCGCTCGGCTTCCTTGCCTCGGGCCAGCACCAGCAACTCGTCGTAGGCCTTCTTGAACTTGCCCAGTTGCTCACCATTGGCGGCGGCCTGGGCCTGGGCCTGGCTTTGCAGCGTCTGCTGCTGGCCCACCAGTTGCTCGGCCACGCCCCGGGTCTTGGCCAGTTCGGCGCTCAGTTGCTTGATCTGCGCCTGGGCGTCCTTGGCCGAGTTTTCCGCAGCAATCCGCGCCGCGCTGGCCTGGGCCTGTTCGCTCTGCAACGCCTGCAACTGCTGGGTGGTGCTGCGCAACTGGGTGCGCAGGCGCTCCTCCATGCCTTCGGCCGAGGCCTGGCCGGCAGTCAGCACGCCCCAGGCCAGCAACCAGATGGCCCCTGCCCTCGCTCGGGTGTTCATACCGTCATCTCCCTGCGCTTTAGAAACGCGTGTTGAGTTCAAGCTGCATGACGTCGACCTCGAACGGCGCGCCATAGACTTCTGAAGCGCTCAAGTAACGGGCGCTGGCGTAGATGTTCTTGTCGATGCCGTAGTTGCCGCCGATGAAATAACCTTTGGCGTTGGTCCCACCGAGGTGGAACGAAGAGTCGTTGAAGCCGTCCGGCAAGGCGTCCGGCTGGATGTACTTGTAGCCAGCCAGCAGGTTCCAGTCGCCGGTCTTCTTCATCTCCAGCGCGTTGCCCAGGGTGAACTGCACCAGCAGCGCATTACCGCCACTTTCGAACTGGCCATTGCGGTTGATGTTGTTGACGATCTGCCCCTCGCTGCGCTTGAGCATTTCGCCCTTGTCGTAGGCCAGGTTATGGATGAAGTTGCCCTGGCTGCGCAGCTTCAAGTCATCCGGCAGTTCGGTGTCCCAGGCCAGGTTGAGGTCGAGCACGTCGAACTTCGAGGCCAGGCCGACAAACTGCGGCTGCGGGGTCAGGCCCGGCGTGGCCGGGTTGGGGGTGATGTCGCGCAGCAGGAACACGCTGTTGCCTTTTTGCATGAACGCCACACGGCTGGTGTCGGTGTCGCAGCCCGGGTCCCCGGCCCATGGCGAGCAAGGGCTGGAGCGCTGGCCCTCGATGTCGTCGAAGCGGTAGTAGGCCACCGCACCCTTGAGGCTGTTGCTGCGGTTGATCTTCCAGTTGGCGCCGATCTGCCCGCCGAACAGCCACTTGGTGTCGCTCTCTTCCTTGTCCCAGCCGTTGCTGCTGGCGGTGTCGTTGGTGTACTCCACCGGGAACACCCCGAGCGTGCCGAACAGGCCCCAGTCGCTGTTGAGCTTGTGGTTGAAGATCGCCGCCACGCCGTCGAAATTCAGGTCGTTGGAATACATCATGTCGGTGGAATAGAACGGGTTGGCAAAACGGCCGCCGGTCAGGGTCAAGTCCGGGGTGGCCTTCCAGGTCAGGTAGCCCTGGTCGAGCCAGATGTCCTTCTTGCCAAAACCGCCACCCAGGGTCTGGGTGGTGGACACCGGGTTGTTGTCCGAACCGGTGCCGATGCGGATGCCGGCGGTCCATTCCGGAGCGATGATCGCCTTCATGCCCAGGCGTGCCCGCAGGCGAAACAGGTTGTCGCGGTCCTCACGGGTGTTGAGCAGCGGCGGCAGCTTGCTGTTGGTGTTCTTGTTGACGTCGTAGGGCCCGCTGTCATTGAGCTTGGCGTAGTCGGTGATCTGGTTGTTGTTGTTGTCGGAAAAGAACCGCGACTCGCTGCGCAGGCGGATATCGCCATCGAAGCTGATGCGCGACACCCAATCCGGGAAGGTGTTGGGCTGGGCCCAGTTTTCCTGCTTGGCGGTGGCCATGACCTCGGCCTTGACCTGGTCGCGGATCTGGTCACGGACGATGGCCGGCACGTACTGCACCCGCACGTCCCCCGGCGCTGCGGCGGGCCCGGTGGCCGCCACAGCGGTGGCGGCACTGGCCTGACGGGCCTGCTGGGCCTCCTTCTCGGCCTGGGCGATCAGGCCATCGGCCTGCTCCTGCTTCAATACCCCCTGCTGCACCAACAGACGGATCAGGTTGATCGTGGCGTTCTCCGAGGGCGCGGCCGCAGCGGCCACGGCCGAGCCGGCCAGGGTCAGGGCGACCAGGCCGAGCGCCAGGGTCAATCGATTCACGGTGGAAATCATCTGCACACAACTCCTGTAGAAACTGCAAAAGAGGTTCGATCAATCCGGACGCCGGCCCTTCAGGGACAGGCGCACTGGCAGGGTCAGGGAAGCCGGGACCCGTTCCTTCAAGCGCGGCGTGGCGCGCAACGCGGCCAGCACCTGCTCATCGGTCTGGGCATCGCCGCTGGAATTCACCAGCTCGGCGCGGGTCACCTGGCCCTCGGCGCCGAGCCACAGATCGGCCTGCACCGCATAGGCTTTCTTGCGCAACTCCGGGTCTTCGCGCAGGGCCTTCTGGAACATCGCGGCCAGGTACTGCTTGTAGGTCCCAGTGCCCAGGCCGCCACCACCGGCGCCGGCCATGCCGCCGCCCTTGCCGGCGCCGACGTTGAAGCCGTCGTTGCCAGACTGCGCGTCACCGTCGATCTGCATCGGGTTGGCCAGGTCATCCGCCGGCGAAGGCGGCGCCTCGTCCTCGGGCTTGACCTCCTCCGGAGTCGGCGTAGGTTCGGGTTCCGGGATCTTTTCCTCCACCGGCTCCGGTTCTTTGGGTTTTTCCGGCGGCGGTGGTGGCGGAGGCGGTAGTGGCGGCAACGGGATGATGGTCGGCACCTTCGGCGCTTCCCGACGCACCCCGGCCATGTCATTGGCCCACTGCCACAGCAGCCAGGCGGCGACGGCGCCGAGCAGCAGCCCGGCGCCCCACTTCAACAGGCGCACGAGGTCTGGCTTGCGCTGCACCGGCGGTAGCTGGATTGGTTGTTGTGCGGTCATGACTCAGCCCTGGCTCGGTTTGCCGGTGACCAGGCCAACCTGGGACAACTCCAGGCGGCGCAACAGGTCGAGGACTTCGATGACCTTCTGGTACTGCACCGTGGCATCGCCGCGGACGATGACCGGGAAGTCCGGGTTCTGCGCCTTCTCGATACGCAGGCGCTCCTCCAGCTCGCCGAGGGTCACCGGGTAGGCATCTAGGAACACTTGGCCGCCGTCGTTGACTGAAATCGCCTTGGTCTTGGCCTCCGACAACGACACCGAGGCGCTGGCCTTGGGCAGGTGGATCTGGATGCCCGAGACCTGGGCAGTGGCGGTGAGGATGAACATCACCAGCACCACCATCAGCACGTCCACCAGGGGCGTAATGTTGATGCTGTCGACGGCCGCGTCGTCTTCGTCATCGTGGGACGCATTCACAGAAGCCATGGCAGTTCTCCTCAGGCCGGAACCGACGCGTTGCTGTGAGCCACCCGCCAGTGCGCGGCTTCGCTGTGCTGGCTCTCGCCATGCAGCTCCGCCAGACGCGTGATGAACTCATCGACGAACACCCGCATGTCGGCGCCCACTTCCTTGTTGCGGGTAATCAGGCGGTTGTAGCCAAACAGCGCCGGGATCGCGACGAACAGGCCCATGGCGGTGGCCAGCAAGGCCGCGGCCATGCCCGGGGCGATGGCGTTGATGTTGACGTCACCGGCCATCGCGGTGCCAAGGAACACCACCATGATCCCCAGCACCGTGCCCAGCAGGCCGATGTAGGGGCCGCCGGCGATGGCGTTGGACAGGGTCGAGAGCTTGGCGCTCAACTGCTGGTTTTCCCGGGTGCGCACGCCGTCCATGGAGCAGCGGATGGCCTCGATGGTCGCCGCCGACACCGACGAGGTATCGGCGCCCTGTTCGCGGCGGGTGCGGATCTCCTTGACCGCCACCTGGTACAGGCGCCACAGCGAGGAATGCTCCAGGCGCTGGGCCAGGGCCTGATCGTCAGCGAACATTTCCAGGCGCGTGCCGACCTTGGCGAACTGCTCGCGAAATACCTGATTGGCAGCGCTGACCCGGCTGACCATGCGGTTTTTGCGCAGCATGATGATCCACGACTGGACCATCATCCCCACCAGCACCAGGATGATCACCCAGGCGTCCACCGGCACCGCCTTGAGCAGGAATCCCAGGCTGCCGAAACCGAAGCCCGACTGCTCCTCATCGACGCCGTAGACCACCAGCTTCGACTCCGCGCCCTGGGCGCTGGCATCCGCCAGGATCAACGCCGCCGGACGTGCAACCTTGGACAGGCGCAGCTCATCCAGGGCCCCGGTGAACGGCAGGAACGGGCTGGCCTCGGCCCCCGCCGCCGGCGGCAGGTCGGCACCGATGGCCAGCACCGAATTGAAGCCAGGAATGGCCTGGGCCAGGGTCGCGGTTTCCCGGCCATTGACGTACAGCGCCAGCTTGCTGCCCTCGCCGCTCAGGGCCAGGTGCTGCCATTGTCCCGGGTTCAGCGGTTGGCTCGACACCGCACGCTGACCGTCCACTTCAACGAACGGCATGCCCTGGTTGATCCCCAGCAGCAGGCTGCCGGCGCCTTCACGACGGGCCAGGATCAGCTGCTCGCCGCTGGCCTGATCCAGGCGCACCCAGGCGCTGAAGGTGAAGGCGCCGCCGGCGTTGTGCTGCAACGACGGGCTGGCCGGCAGCAGCAGCGGCTGGCCGCTGAACTGCAGGGCCCGGCCGATCACCCCGTCGATGGCCGCGCCGGTGGCGTTCTGTGCAGTGTTGCCGTAGGCGGTGGTGTCCTTGGCCGGCGTGCCGTTGCTGCCGTCGAAGTGATAGATCGCGGTGTAGCCGGGGTCAAAGGTCACTTGACCATTGCTGGTGCCCGGGGCCTTCTGGTTGCCGTAGTACATCCAGATGTCCTGGCGCTGGCCGCCTTCGACCTTGGGCACATCGACCCAGATCAGCGCCATGCCCATCAGCGGGTCGAAGCTTTCGATCTGGTGGTTGAGCACGGTCTTGTCATCGGCGGCGACAAAGCGCAGGTCGGCGCCGTCGTCCTTGACCCCGTCAAAGGTGAAGTTGCCGGTGTGCAGGCGCACCAGCAGCGCGGTGCGGCCCAGGGCTTCGTTGATCGCCGCGCCTTGCGGGGTGGTGTCCACCGAGATCTGTTTGCGGTAATGCCAGTCGTCCTGCCACCAGGCATGGGCCGTGGCCGGGAGCACGAAGCCCAGGCAGATCAACAGGCTCAGGAATAAGCGTTGCATGTGAAGGGTTCTCCGAAAAAAGGCGTCAGAACGTCGCCTGCACACTGAAGTGCACGCGCGGGTCGTATTTCTGGGTATTGGGTCCGTCCAGCAGCGGGTAACCCCAGTCCAGGCTGCCGGACAGCCACTTGCTCAAGCTGGCGCGGGTACCCAGGCCAACGCTGGCCAGGCTGTACTGGTCTTCCTGCTCCACCATCGGTTCGTGCAGGCGCATGCGCGCACCTTCGGCAAAAGCGTAGAAACGCCACTCCTGCACATAACTGCCGAGAAACTTGGCCAGGGACGGCGTGCGCAACTCCTGGGACAGCAGGTAACCCTCATCACCCGTGCGCTCGGCGGCCAGGTAGCCGCGTACCGAGGTAGCGCCACCGGCGGAATACTGCTCGTTGGACACCAGCGGCCCCGAAGCCAGCTGGAACGCCCCCTTGGACGCCGACTGCCAGGCGTTGGCGAAGGTGTAGGTGAAATTCAGGTCGCCCTTGAGCACCGAGAAACTGGCATTGGCCTCGTCGCGCTTGTACTGGAACTCCTTGGCGTCGCTGCCGTAGCCGAAGAAGCGCCGGGTGCCGACGATCAGGTTCAGGCCCAGGCCCAACTGAGCTTTCTCGCTGTAGCGGTAGCCGTTGTAGCCAAAGGTCAGCGGCGCGTACTTCAGCGGAATCTGGTCGCTGCTGCGGCCAAAGCGCATCTCTTCGTCGAAGTCCTTGAAGTCCACCCCCACCGACAGCGAGTTGGCCCAGTTGCGGGCCGCAGGCAAGGTGTAGATCGCCGACACCCCGTAGGAATGACCCTTGCCCAGCACGTTGCTGCCGCCGATGGTGGCGATGTTGCTGTCGGACTGGTAGCCGGAGAACTGCAGAGCCCAGCGATCGCTCAGGGGCGCGGTGTAGGAACCGGACCAGACCTTGGCGTTGTCGGTGTCCTGGGGCGCGGTGAAATAGGTCAGGGAAATGCTGTGGCCCAACTGCCAAAGGTTGTCGTAACCCACCGTCGCCACTGTGCGCAGCTTCTCGGTGTCGGCGCTGTAGTCGTTGTTCAAGCCGATGCTGGCGTGCCAGGGGCTTTGGTCCTCCACCTGCAGATCCACATCCATGGTTCCCGGCCGCTGGCCCTCGCGCACCAGCGGCATCACCTGGCGCCCGGCACTGCGATTGAGCCCGGACAACTGGTTCTGCACCGTGGCGAAATCCGGCACCTGGCCTTCTTTCAGCGCCGGTACCTGGTCGCGGATCTCCACAGGCGAATAATGTTTGGCACCCACCACCCGCACCCGGCCGACCTTGGTTTCACTGACCTGCAAATAGACGATGCCGTCCTCGACCTTCTGTTCCGGCAACTCGACGAACACCGACTGATAGCCGCGGGCCTGATAGACCTTCTGCAGCGCATCACGCGCGCCCTCGATATCCCCCAAGGCCTTCTGCGGCCCCAGGAACGGATACACCGCCTCCTCGATGGCCCGCGCATCGAGCACGGTATTGCCGCGCACAAAATACTCATTGACGTCCACCAACCGCGCCGGCGCCGCCTGAGTAGCCTCGGCCGCCACCGGTGCGCCCTCTTCGGCCTGCACCGCCGGCACCAGCGCCAACAGGGTCAACCAGCCGCACAACGGCCACCAACGCCCGCTACTGCCCGGCCATCCTGAATTCAACAGATGCTCCACACCGCCCCCTAGATGACTGAAGATTGGCGCCCACGCGCCCTGGACCGTCGCCGACTTCACGGCGTTTGGCCGACTCAATGACTGGCTGTCGAGGTGGTTTCGTGGCGGGCCAGCCAGGTGTGCAGAAGCGCGAAGTTCAGCGAGAACTCCGGCATTTGCAGCAAGGCGCCGCAGAACACTTCACCGATGATTTTCTGGATCAACTGCACCGCCCGCGGATTGTTCAACAGCGTGGCGATCTCGCGACTGAGGACATTGAAACTCCAGACCTTCTGATTCAGGTCCAGGCCGACGAACCAGCGGAACAGCAGGTTGTAGCTGAGCTGCTCATACAACTGCTGCTCGCTGGGCACCGAATACAGCAACTGCAGCAACAGAATGTGCATCACCGTGCGTGGTGCAATCAGCATCCCCGGCTCGGCGTTGAGGGCCAGGAACAGTTGCCGATGCTGATCCAGCAGGTCCTCGATCTGCGGGCGCAGCAGCACCAGCGAATGGCCTGGCGGGATATAACTCGCCACCTCCTTGGACGCGCCCTGCCAGTCATCCTGGGAGACAATCCAGACCCACGGCGCGCCATAGCGATAGACCGACACCGGCTTCTTGCGCGCGGCCTCGACAATCTTCGACAGCCGTTGATCCAGCTCCTGCATGCCCACTTTCGAGTAGCGTTCCATAGTCCCCATAGCCTCACTCCCGGCGTCCCGCCTCGGCTTAAAAAAGTGGCCTTGCGGCCCCCTCAAGCGCGTTACATACCCAAGACTTGCGTGGCCATGTGCTACCGAACTTTTGTCATAAAAGCTTCATTCACAAAGGCCAACGGAAGGACAAACCACGACCTGCAGAAACCTCGTAGGAGCCGGCTTGCCGGCGAAGACCTGCGCCAGGGCAGCGCTGAACTATGTTTATTCCGCGCACGACCAGACCGTCCTCTTCGCCGGCAAGCCGGCTCCTACGGGAGGAGAAACTGATTGCTTTAACAAGACAGAAAAAAGCGCCGCCCGGACGGGCGCGCCGCTTGCCGCGGCTCTGGCTCTGGCTTTTGATCTTGATCTTCAGGCCCCTTCCCAGCCGGCCGAGCGCAGGCGTTGCGTAGGGGGCAGCTCGGCAAGGATGCCGAGCTAGCCGCCCCAGGCCATGGATGGCCTGTGGCGGCGGGACCCCGGAGCGGCGCCGGAGTGAGGGAACGCCGAGCCCCAGCGAGGGGCCCATGGAGGGCAAGCGTTTTTGGTTCCTTTTTAGGCGTTTGTAAAAAGGGACTCGCCGTAAGGGCGAAACCGCCAGCTGCCGTTACCGCAGCACCGGATATGTACCCCAACCGCCGAGTAAAACTGGCCGGCTCGCAGGCCGCCAAGTCCCCCTCCGCAATCCTACAAAACTTACAGACGCGTCTGACTTGTCCCCCCAAGACCCAACGCCCATAGTCCCCACTCGCCCAAACGGCGACCGGGTTTGGCGACTTGGCTACTCACCCACAGGCAGTCCCGCTTGCAACTATTGCCGCTGAACCCTTATGTTCACGGCGATCTTTCATGGCGGCTTTACGCGGGAGATCCTCGGATCTGCCGATTATTGTGGGATGAGTCGGCTCGCCAACCCGCGTATAGCTGCCACCTATTCGACTGGCGACGACAGGACAGCTCCCTTACCCACAAGCGGAGGTTTCCATAACTCAGCAATACATCCCCATCACCGACATCGACTGCCTGATTCCCAGCCTCTTTATCGACAAGAACGCCCCCTCGACGTGCTGCATGCCAACGGTGCCGCACGTTTACTGGCCGTGACTCAACTGCTGGAAAGCCTCTCCCGCGCAGAGCTGAAGAGTGCTGACGATACCGATCTGCAACATATCCCCAACGCAGCGGCGATTCTGTTGCGTGACAGTTGCGACCTGTTGGGGGTTATGGGCTAGCGGCTTCAAGCCTGACTCCTGGGCGCTCCGCGCTGCTTGGTGGCGCGGAGCATTTCTTATGGGGTCGGGGGATATGTTTTTTGGGGGCGAGAGGTCTTTTAAAATTGACTGCAATCGACCCAATACAGCCCTTCTTATTTATTGTGTCTGTAACTGTCGGCTCTCCACAGACCCGGCGCATCGGGCCTGCATTGAACTACTTGCGCTTCAATTGCTGCCGGGACTGTTTCATTCGAAAGGTCAGGTCAGGTCAGGGCTTAGGATGCGGCTGAGCGATTTTTTCCCTGCGTACACGGATTAAAAATCTGGTGAATACTCTCGCTGGTTCCTACATAAATTTTGGTACCTGGTACCGCCACAGCCGAGTAATTCTTACGATCGGTGACCTGAATGAAATTTCCTTGCGCAGCCGTGAAACTCTCAGTGTTTGGCGGCACTAGCACGCTCAGGAACTGGGCTTTCTTGTCGAGGGCCAAGGCACCTCCCACGGTAATTGGCGCCAGCATGGCGGCCCAACGTTCACTGAATAGGTAGAAGGTATCGGCTGCGGTGCTGCCACTTTGCAGGTGGGCACACTGCACATCGCTGGCGTTGATTACTTCAGCCTGCTGGTAGATGCCGCCCTTATAGAAGGCCAGCACTAGCTTGCTCTTGGTCAGCACACCCAAGCCTTGTTTGGGTCTGCACACTTGCAAATCACCATAGGGAAACAAGCACCAGTTGGTTTCGGTGATAGTGACGATTTCGTCTGCGCTGAGCTTCAGATCGCGCTCAATACTGGCGCGGGCTTCCGGGGTTTGGTAGGGGATGGCGCATGCGCTCAATAGAGCTGCGAGGGTCAGGGCGAGTAGCGGGGCTCTCATTAAGCGTCCTTTGCTGTTGGAAGGTATATGTAAATACGGCCAAAAGGAGTCACTCATGGCATCTACTAAACTGGGGCGATTCATGTATCAATCAAAGGACGCCAAGGTTAGACATTGATTTATTTCAGTAACCTTTGACAATCTGGGAGAGTTAGCAACTGGAATGGAAGTCAAAACCCATATACCCATAGTTCATTAAATACATAATCAGGATCAAGGATGTCGCTGAGACTTTCAAAGTCGTCAAGCTCTTCGGGAAGAGATAGCCCAACTCCGCGAAGCTGGTCTACCTGAACAAAACCTGACCACGCCATTTGTGCTTTTGAGTTGGCCAGCACCTCTGAAACGGTGATTCCAGGCCATAATTTATCCATGTACTTCCCTTGGAATTTTTCATTGCATGATACTGCCGAAATTATACCTTCGCTGTCATGGTATGCGGTTATTAATCCATTAATTATGATTAATGCATTCGGTGTTTTTTCAAGAAGGTGTTCGCTCTTTAATATTGTTTTGGCTATGTTATCTATCTGCTCGCCAATCGATACTCCCCCAATGGATACTCCGGGGATGATGATGTTGTTTATTTTCATGGTTGCCCTCTATTTTGGCGAGTTAGCCAGGATCTCATTAATAAACACGGGGCTATCTACTATTTTCTCGTATCTTACAAAACCCTCAGGGCTTATGCGGCCTTGTACTTCATTGTTTCCATACACCTTCCAAGTGCATGCCATAGGCGTGGTGGAAGCCGGCGCCGCCGCCAAGACCTTCTACCTCTCGAACTACTTCCCTGCGGATCATCACCTGGTGATTGAATTCACCTCGGGCCTGATTCTGCGTTTGCAGGCGCAGGATACGCAGTGCGCCTTGTTCTTCTAATGCACCAAGAGGAAATTATGACAGTCCCAGTGGAACGGCCCCTGCCCCTTTCCCTACCATCCAACTCGCAATATGCACGACTTCCAAGTCGCCATGAGCGCAGCAACGGATATGTCCCAGAAAACTGACCAGTTCTCAAACCGCCAAGCCCCATAACGCAATCCTACAAAACTTGCAGACGTGTCTGACTTGTCCCCTCCGGGACCCAACGCCCATAGTCTCTCTCGGTTCGCCAACCCGCGTTTCAAGCGCCTCTCGCGCACCGGAAAATGCTGACAACACCAACCAGCAGCACATCGCCAAGGTCGCAGAAATCCCTCTGCGCGACAGTCGTAACCTGCTGGGGAATACCCCCCGCAAGGTGGAACCATTAAATCCCAGGCTGCCGACAAACCGTAGTTGTCAAAAAACACAACCAGAGTAGCATTGGCTCAATGACAGGGAAGCCTATGGACATTCTCACGCCATCACGTTTTGCCGACGCTGCGATTTTGTACCCGAACGACAAGGCCGGGCTTGATCGTTGCCTGCGGATTTTGAGGATGGCACGCCCGAATGGATTCGCGGACCTGCAAAAGCTTTTCGGTACACAAGGGATCGACTTGTTCAAACCCAGAGCCGCAGCGAATTGGGTCGTGATCGACGTAGGCGGCAACAATCTCAGGGTGATCGGCGGAGTCAACTACGCCCGGCAGAAGTTCTACGTCAAACACATCTACACCCATGCCGACTACGACCTTGCCAACGCCTGGTATGCACGAAACAAAGGGGTAAAACGATGAGCACAGCCCGGAACCAACTTCAAACCGTGATCGCAACGCTAGGCGAGCTGCACGCGGTACTGGAGCGCTTGCGCGGTGAGTTTGTGCACGGCATCAAGACCCCTGCCGACTATGAGCGTGCGACCGACCTGCTTGATGAGCTCACTGACGGGCGCGAACTGAGCAAGGTCGAAGAAAAAATTCTTGCCGAACTCGAGGATGAAATTCTGGCCTACCAGCGCCACTCCGAGCAGTTTCGCGAATCGAACGCTGCTTTTGAGGCGACCTGCACCCCTGTCCAGTTGATCAGGGATCTGATGGAGACGCTCGGGCTCACAGGCTCTGACTTCCCTGAAATTGGCGATAAAACAGCAGTGTCCAAGGTGCTCAGTGGGAGTCGGCCCATCAGTCACAAGATGGCATACGCGCTGGCGGAGCGGTTTTCGATGGAGCCCAGTGCTTTCGTGTCGCCAGCCTCAGAAAAGGCAGCAACTCTCGAAACCGTTCGGCCCAAGGCCAAAAAAACGCCA
This sequence comes from Pseudomonas sp. Fl5BN2, assembly GCF_009908205.1. NCBI lineage: Bacteria > Pseudomonadati > Pseudomonadota > Gammaproteobacteria > Pseudomonadales > Pseudomonadaceae > Pseudomonas > Pseudomonas sp. Fl5BN2. The sequence goes on from NZ_JAAARL010000004.1 coordinate 317,396, forward strand.
GCTCAGTACCGCGTTCGCAATATCTCCTGGAACGTGCTCCCAGAGAAAGGTGCCGACGCTGGTGAATCCAAACTGGTAGCTTCCAAGCGCCGCAGCCCCTTGGGTAAAGCTCCGGCCAAGGGATAGGCATGTCCATCCTGCCTTTCTGACCATCCGCTCGACCAAAGACCCTGGCTATCTAATTGCAGCGCATTAGCGTCGGTACAACTGCTCAGCACCAGCTGGATCATCAACCTTGGGTTCCGTACCCAAGCCGAATGCCTCTTGAGCAAATGCCTCTAGCCTTGCCGCCGCTTTCGATAGTGCGGTATCGCCCTACCCCAACTGCAAAAAGAACCGGCCAATCCCCGCGCCGGTTCTCTGTGAAAAGTCCTCATCCAGAAACAGATAACCCATGCCGTCCGAAAGCATGCCCTTGTGACGCGCAAGCGCCAGATCCAGGTCGCCCCCATAAATAGCGACCCGCCTGCGTCCTGACGCAGATGCAACAGGCGACTGCAACCAAGCGTCCACGCCATCCAGCTTGGAGGCCAGGTTCTCATCATCGTCTGCGTCGCAGTTCAGCCCCAGCCACACCGCCCCGCGATCTGAAATCTGCTGGGCAGCCTCGTTCCGCTCGCTACTGGCTCGAACATAGCCAACGACAATCGCTTGCGAACTACCGCTAATGGACCGCAGCTTTCGATAGTGGCCGACCTCACCCGGCAGGTAAGGCACAAACACCGAGACCCAATAGTCCCTGTCGATCAAGGCTGCTGAAAACCAGTGCCCAGGAAAGGCCAGTAAGTGTGTCAACAGCGCGCCGTCCGGTGCACAGGGCCAAGCCAGATCGTCGGGCAGGCAGGCCCCGCCACCGGCATAGGCGTCCTCTTTTGCAGGTGCTTCACAGGTAAAAATCAGCTCGTTGAACATCCGTCTCTTTCCACTCAGTCACAGGTTGTGCCGCAGTCGTTGAGCGTCTCTGACAACTACGCGCGTCAAGACTTCAATCCATAGAGCGCACGTCGACAGTCCACCATCAGCTCCTCCAGAAAGGGTCGCAACTGCTGCTCCTCCATCAACCCCAACAACTGCCTGGCAGCCTCCCGCAGCGACTGCCACTGCCCATGCCCGAAGATCTCCCGGTCACCACAATGAAAGGCCGCCTCGGACAAGCCATTACATAGGTCCCAGAGGTTTTGTACCCCAGCCCGGACTTCACCCGGCAAGGCACTCGCACACGTTGCCAGCAGCGCCTGCAACGGCAACATCGCCATGGACCAGGCCTCACAGGCGGCGCAATCAGGAATGCTGGCCTGCTGAGCGCCGGCATCCAGTGCCAGGAACCCAAGGGCATCGATGGCCTCTCCCACCGCCAGCACCCGCTTGTACTCATCCTGCCCGTACCATTCCCAGACAGTGGTGGAGAACCCCATTTTCAAGCTCCAAATCCAGATACTTCAAACCTGAGTAACGCATTAAGTAGTTGGAAGCGCTCTCCCTAAAAAGATAGAGTCAGGCCACATTGAAAAACTGATCAATCAAGGCGCACCTGATGCAATTTCTTTTTGCAGTTGAAGACGTCTTCAGCATAACGGGTCAAGGTTGCGTGCTCGTTCCCGGTGTTCCACATGATTTTGCGCACGAACTAAAAAGCGGAGCGCCTTTGCTTATCTGCACACCACAAGGCGAGCATATTCACACACATATTGAATATTTTGTGTCAGTCAGGAGCACACGTACCCTGAACCATATCCCCTTCTCTCTACCCGCCATGATCAACAAGGAACGCATTCCCACAGGCTCCCAGGTCTACCTTCAGGATGATGTAAAAAAATAGAGCAACTTGTTCGCGCATCACATCGAACACACTACAGTCCCTTCCAGGCTTCGCTGACGATTGAAAATCATGGATGACACTCACTTCACCCCCGAACAACTGGCCAATAGAACCGGCACTGCCGAGGCAGACAAACAGGCGCGCAAATGGCTGCTAAGCCTGCCCACTCCCGAGCGAATCGATTTCCTCAAGCGCCTATGGCCCCTTAACTTCCGGTACACGCTGGTACTGCTCCAGGCCGCGCAGCTACCCCGGCAGGACAACGAGCAACTGTTCAGGCATTGGCTGCACACCGGGCACCACAACGCGGTGCAGGAACTGATCAAGCGCGTTCAACCGCTGCTGGGGGATACCCGGTTCTGGCGCATTGCATCGCAGGAAACCCTGACCGCACCGATGCGGGACTTTCTGAACTACCATGGCCGCGGGCGCCTGGAGCAAGTTGAGGAGAGTGAGTCCTTGAACGTGTTACAGCAAACAGGCTCCCCGCCCCTTTGACCACGACGCCCATCCCCATGAACCCACGCCTCGCCCAGCTTGTGTGCGACTACCAGGCCAGCGTCCGCTGCGCCGTCGAGTTGATGCAACAATGCGCCATCCCCCTTCCTGCCAGCAACAGCGACTGGGCGGGGCTCGATATTCCAGAGCAAGGGCAGCTGACTGGCGGCATTCGTTACTTCAAGCACGGCTATGGCTGCGCCGTTCACCTGCCAACGGCAACGGTGAGCTTCGACTTTGGCGAGCAGGGAGAGATCGACGGCGTCACCCTGTCCAGGCTCGCCGGCTTTGCCAAGAACCGGCTCGCGCAGTACGGTTTTACCGATGAGGATGAACTCAAGCAATGCTTTGAGCATGAAGTGGCAGCCGGGGCTTTGGTGTATTCGGGCTACATCCTTTACTACGTCGTGGCGGCTGAGTCCCGGCCACGCAACCGGGTCGATGGCCACATACCTTCAGCCTGAAGCGCATACCGACCTAGCGCTCCACGCACTGTCGGTTCAGGCGTGGGGCGCCGGCCGTTGGGCGATCACCTCAAAGCGGTGCCAATGCTTGGTGCCACGCAGGCTGGGGCCATCGTATTCATGCGCCTCGAAGCGGATCAGATCGAGCCCCTGCAACAAACCACGGGCCTGTGACTCGGAATGAAAGGTTCTCGACGGGTCGCCCGCCCAATCATCCCGGTTGCCGAACAGTTGCCCAACGAAGAGGCCTCCCGGCAGCAGAGCAGCCCTGACCTGGGCCCAGAATTTCTCGAAATGCTGCGGATGACAAAAGGGTATCGACATGCCCGCGTGAATCAACGAGGCGGCCGGCAATATCGCGAGGCTTTCAAACTGTTGCGCGCGGGTTTCCAAGCAGACGCCCGGGAAGTCCGCGCGGATGGCGCTGACCATTTCAATTGCCGCGAGCTCCTGGTCAATCGCCACCACATCCCAACCCGCCGCCAGTAGGGCGCGGGTTTCATTGCCGCTGCCACAGCCCAGATCAATGGCCTGCCGCCAGTTCACCTGAGGGCTCAGCCTCTCGAGCGCCGCACCTAGAAGCGATGATATCGGCCGCTCTCTGTGGTGCGCGTAGTAAGCTCCCCAACCTGATGGCCGGCCTGGATCTCGCGATTGCATTCCTTGAACCTTCGTTGATGACCATGGACTCATTGAGCGCCACGGATACTGACAGAGCTCTGATACGGTTTCATGGATCAGAGCCCCTATTTGATCACCCGCGAACCCCGGAACAGCAGCATGAAATTCACCTCAGCCGGCCAACTCATCGACCCACGAACCGTCGGCTATCGCAGCCTGGGCTTCAGCGAGGCGCTGTCGATCCCTGCAACGCCCTATGAGCTGTGCGTCAACCACAGCGACCTGCCACCACGCTTTGTGGAGTGCGCAGAAACTTTTATTGCCGAATGCAAAACCGACGATATCGCCCAAGGCTATGTCGACATTCCGGAGCTCGCAGCGCTGGGCTACCCCAGTTTCAGCACGCTCTTGCAAGACCATTGCGACCTCGCGGCGTGCTTGGTCCAGGACTACCTGTATTTCGAGCTGTTCTTTTCGCTGTTCCCAAATTCAAGCGTTCTTAAAGTGGTGATCAACAGCATCACCAGCGTCTGCTCAAAAGAGGCGTCCATCAGGATCACTGGCGAGACATTCGCCGCCAGGAACATCTGCCCATAAGGGGCATTTAGCTGCAACACAGGCAACCACTGATCAGCGGTTGATCGGGGTCGCTTTCAAGAAAGGCGACCCTGACCTCCACGCCGGGTCGCAGTGGCGTCAGTTCACAACGCCAATTGGCCGCGCCCTCCAGCCAGCAGCTGCTCTTGTCGTCAAACCGACCTTCGCGATCCCAGGGAAACTTGACCTTGACCCTTTTGAGGCGTCGATCACACGGGCTCGCCTGGTCTTCCAGCGCGATGACCAGCGCCGTCTGGTTGTCTGGCGCCCGAGGCTTCTGGTGAACCAAAGGCGGGAGATCGCAAGGGTCCAGCGCAAGCGATGGGAAACGGTTGCGATAAGCCGCCTGGTCATCGCCAAAGACCAGTACGTGGCCTTGAGCGCTGTGCTGGAAGTGGAAGTGAATCCCCTCCTCTTCGCACAAGCGCTGAACAAAGTGCAAATCGGTTTCATCGTACTGGGTGCAGTAGTCGCGCGCAGGGTAGGTCGAGCCCAGCTCAAATCGGTAGGCGTCGCCCAGAATCCCATGTTCTTCAAGGATCAAGGCGACGATTTTCGGCACCGAGAACTGCTGGTAGATTCTCTGATTGATGCGGTGGCGCAAGTAGGACAGATGCGGAACCAGGGCCAGGTTGTAATGCGTCAAACCCTGAGCGTTACTGCCTTGGGCAATGTGATAGATGCGCCCATGAATGCCATTGCCCTGTGCATCCAAAGCCAGGAATGCCTGCGCATCGAAGAGGCGTTGCAGATCCAGGTCCGGCCGTTGCCCAACAAGCTCCACGTTGAAGAAGTAAGGCTTGCTGATCGACTCTTCCCCGCTGAATGCGAGCACTTGAAAGTCATGTTCGAAACCGTCGATGGTCAAACTGAAGTGGGTCTGATTGGCTGGGCTTAACATCCACTGTTCTCTTCTTGCATAACCTGTTGAACGGACGCTGTCGCATACCGCCTTGCGGAAAAGATCATCTTCCGCAAAGCGAGTACATTTCACCGAGTGTTTTAAACAATGAGTTAACACGCACTAAAAAGCGCATGAAACAGCAAGCGAAGAGTCAAGCCAGATCAGATACTGCTCTTCACCTTAGTCCAGACCCGCGTGCGAATCCTTTCCAGCTTCAATGGCAGCGGCTCAAGCGGAACCAAGGTCGCGACAGTTTCCTTGTCTGGGTAGATCCAAGGGTTTTCGCGCAACTTCTGCTCAACAAACTCAGTGGCATCTTTATTAGCATTAGGATACAGCGTGTGATTTGAGGTTTTGGCAATAACCTCCGGCCGCAACATGTAGTTGATAAACGCCATACCTTCCTTGGGGTGGGGGGCGTCTTTTAGCAGAACCAGATTCTCCGACCAGACCAGCGCACCTTCGCGAGGAAGGCTGTAGGTAATCTTGCGTCCCGTGTTGGACTTTTCGTTGATGGACTGCGCAGCGAGGGCACCATTGGCCCAGCCCACAACGGCACAGATATTGCCATCCGCCAAGTCAGCGTCGATTCTGGACGAGTCGAAATAAAGGATGTAAGGACGAATCTTCAACAGCAGCGCTTGAGCTTTCTGGTAATCATCCGGGTTCTTGCTATTGCTAGGGAGCCCAAGATAATTCAAGGCAATCGAAATGATCTCGCTGGGCGAGTCGAGCATTGCCACACCACAGGACTGCAGCTTGCTGATGTTCTCTTCTTTGAAGATCAAGTCCCAGCTATTGACCGGAGCGTTATCACCCAATGCCGCTTTGACTTTGTCAACGTCATAGCCAATCCCGGTAGTGCCCCATAAATAGGGCACAGCGTAGCGATTACCAGGATCGTTGACCGCGAGCTGGGACAAGATATCAGGATCGATGTGTGAAAAATTGCTCAGCTGATCAGGATCCAACGGCTGAAGCACGCCCGCCTGAATCAGGCTTGGCAACACATTGGAGGTCGCCACAACCACGTCATACCCCGTGCGCCCAGCCATTACCTTGCTCTGCATGATTTCGGCGCTGTCGAAGGCATCCATATGAATTCTGGTGCCGGTTTCCTTTTCGAACTCCTTTGGGGTCTGCGGTGCGATAAGCCCGAACCAGTTATACAGGTACATCCCAGGCTCTACCGCCGCCGCTGATGTGCTTATTCCGGCACAGAGAAACGCGACCGAAAAAATGGTTCGCAAATGAGACTTTCTCATGCAACATCCTTGTCAAGACGACACGCCCTCATGGCCATCGTAAACCCTGACAGCGAATATACCGGGCATTACCCAATAGTAAATACCTACGATTACTTACCTCTGACCTACGAATCCCTAACCCTAAAGGGGTAGAAAATGCCACTCGACCTTCATAGCCTGGCTTGGCACCGATCGATTGGGAAGCTGATCATGCAGTTGAACCGTCCAGAATTCTGGAGTTCACTTATTCGCACACTAAATGAATATGTACAGATCGATAACTGGGTTGTATTAATCTTTAGCAACCAACACGTACAAGTTGTCAGCCTTCCCGAAATAGCAGATGCCGAAGAGGTAGATGCGTTCATTCATCTCTATGTGAAGGGTCTTTATCTACTCGACCCATTTTATATAGCCAATCGAGAAAACCCACAGAGCGGCTTCTTTCACCTGCTTGATATTGCGCCTGAGTACTTTCTTGAAACCGAGTATTATCATAAATACTTTGCACAATATATTTCGGCCGACGAGGTGCAGTATAACGTTCAACTCGACGCCAATAGAACCTTGTGCGTCTCCATTGGCAGCAACGCCCACTTCAATCAAGAACAAATTACAATGCTTGATATTATCAAGCCATGGGTCACTGCATTAATGCATCAGCGCATGAGTTTTGAGATTGACGTAGAGAAAAGTCTCGCCGGACCATCGCTATGCCCAGAAACGATTAGCCAGTTCGGCACACAAATAACAACGCGCGAAAGTGACGTACTCAGATTGTTGCTTAGTGGCTTCTCCAACAAGGAGATAGCAGGAAAACTTTCCCTCTCGGCAGAAACGATAAAAGTTCATCGCCGCAATATTTACGCAAAATTGAACATCAAGTCGCAGTCCGAATTATTTGCCCGATTTTTCATGCCAAAACGGGATGTTTTCTCTCCAAGTTGAAATGCACGCTTTCGTCTGGAGATAACCTCCAAGAGGGTTTAGACACAACAAACTAAACTTGCCACTCCTGCTGCCTACACAGCCTTGAAGTCATGCCCTGAACCGGACGCCCGCCCCTGATTGGCGCAGAGCGGCAACCAATGCTCGTCAAGCTTGTACAGGCTCATCCTTTCTCCAGCCAAGCCGAATTAGCGGATGCATTCCACGCTGAAACGGGTATCACCGCTCATCACCACACATTTGCAGAAGCCTGAAGCTGGCGGGGATTACACGTATAAAACAACGCGCCACGGGCAGCGTTATGCCCCCCGAACCTCGCAACTCCCATGGCTACAACGCAACCCACCGACGCCAGTTGCCGGAGCAACGATACCCCAGCTGCTTGACTGATACTGAACGGGGGTGCTCATGGCGCATGCTGCCGCTCGAGTTTCCTCATTGGGGCCTGCGCATGGGTGTGGTTGGCCGAGGCACGTACACTCACACGTCGACTGACGGCTTGATTTTGTCTACACCCTCTTAGCGTGACCGTTTTTTTTCAACAGGGTCGGCCAGAAGCAGCCATTGCACTTCTACAAAAGCAGCAGTGATTCATTGACTACTCAGGCCCTATCTGTGAGTGTTTTACCCACCGGTCAGTAACAGGCCCAGCTAGAGGCCATGGAATGTTAGGCAGAAGATTATGAGCAGCTGGACGCCAGTAACAGCAGATATGAAGTGCTTTCCAACAAGCATGTTTCCAGAGGGCTACCTACCATGGCCCTCATGCAAACCGGCCTTTGAACCGCCTTTACAAGCACTGCGATTATTTGACACGCACGTTCGTCGTTGCTTGTAAAAGGTTGCGTCGATGCCACTGAATCTTAACTCCCTGCAAAAACGCCAGCATCGCTATTGGGTCGTGTTAGTTTCCGGTCTTCTACCCATCCTGCTGGGCAGCGTGATTTTGTATATGCAGGCCGAGCTGACGCTTGAGAAAATTACCGACAAGACGACGCAAGAGGCCGTGCGTGAGCTGGACCTCATGCTGGATAACGCCGCCCATGTCGCCCACCAGATCCTGCCGCTGGCAGGTCATGCATGCGATGCCCCCACCCGGCTGATATTGCGCGAACTGGTAACTCGCCAGCCCTTCGTGCGCTCGAGCAATCTGGTATGGCGCAACAGCAACTACTGCAGCTCGCTGTTTGGCAGCGATCGCGTGGTAGAACTCAATCCCTCCAATTACGTTGATGGCCAACTGTGGTTACTCAACAGCAAACAGGCGACAACTGACAGATCGGTGTTGATCTATCGGGTCAGCCTCGGCGAGCAGAGTGCACTGACCAGAGTCAACGGCTACCACCTGACCAATGCGTTGCGCCTGATAAGCCGCGATAGACCCCTGATACTGCAGGTAGGGCGTAACTGGCTGTCGGTAGACGGCCAAGTCCAGCAAACCGCTGTACCGGCGCCGGCCGTCGCCCCCAATCGTCGGGCGTCCACCCGCTACCCCTATAGCATCCAGGCCAGCATGCCCGAGGGCGAAGTATGGCGTTACATGATCTCGCACTACCCCGCTCTGTTCTGCCTGCTGGTATTTTTCGGCTTACTGGCAGCCGGCATCGGGCACCGGTTGCAAAAGCGTTCATCAGCGCCGACTCACGAGTTGCAGCGGGCCCTCGAGGCCAACGAGTTCATCCCTTACTTGCAACCGGTGGTGCGCAGCGACAACGCTGAGTGGGCTGGCGCCGAGGTGCTCATGCGCTGGCAGCATCCAAAGGAAGGCCTGGTGCGCCCGGACTTGTTCATTCCCCTGGCGGAGGACTGTGGGCTGATTGTGCTTATGACCCGCTCGCTACTGCGCCAGACCGCTTCGCTGCTGGCTTCTCACACTCGGTTGCTCAAACCGGGGTTTCATATCGCAGTGAACATCACGGCGCGCCATTGCCAGGACATGGATTTGCTACAGGACTGCCGAGAGTTCCTCGGGGCCTTTCCCCCGGGGCATGTAACGCTGGTGCTGGAGCTGACTGAACGCGAGCTGATCGAGCCCACCGAGGTGACCCACAAGCTGTTCCAGGAACTGCATGAACTGGGTGTGATGATCGCCATTGACGACTTCGGCACCGGTCACTCCAGCCTCAGCTACTTGCGTAACCTCAACGTTGACTACTTGAAGATCGATAAAAGCTTCGTGGCGATGATCGGTGTCGATGCCCTGTCCCGGCACATACTCGACAGCATCATCGAACTATCGGCCAAGCTGGATTTGCGCGTGGTTGCCGAAGGCGTCGAAACCAAACAGCAACGAGACTATTTGGCCGAACATGGCGTGGAGTTTCTTCAGGGCTATTTGTTTGGACGCCCGGTGTCAGGGGATGCTTTCGTTAGCATTTTACGTGGAGATGAGCGTGATAGAGCTGCTTCCAAATAACTGCCATCGGCTTCGGAAAGTCTCGGATTATTCACCGCGATTTAGCCACGTGCTTTCGCAAGCCCCCCGTCCTCAATGCTTGGTCGGGTTACCCGTGAATTCAGCCAAGACCATTTTGCTGACTGAAGCCAGAACATCCCGACGCGCCTGCGCCTTTTGCTCCCGCTGGGTAAAATAAATGGCCAGCACCAGCGGCTGCCCTGTAGGTGGCCAGATTATTGCCAGGTCATTGGTGGTTCCGTATTCACCTGCGCCGGTCTTGTCGCCGACTGGCCACCCCCCTGGAACCCCAGCCCGGATACTTTGTGCGCCGGTCTTGCTGTCTTTCAACCAGCTGACCAACAACTGCTGCTGCTCTTTCGGCAGCCCATCTGCGACGGTCAACTTCAGCAGGTTCCGAGCCATCGAGAGTGGTGTCGATGTATCACGCTCATCACCAGGAATCGCAGAATTCAACTCCGGCTCCCATCGATCAAGGCGTGTTTTGTCGTCGCCCAGCGACATGGCCAGTTGGGTCACGCTCGCGGGGCCACCCAGCTCCTTCAGCAGCAGATTGGCCGCTGAGTTATCACTCCACTCAACCGCTGCCTTGCACAGCTCGCTGACCGTCATGCCCTCCTCCAGGTGCTGTTCGGTAACCGGGGAGTAGACGACTAAAGATGCTTTATCGTAAGTGACTCGCTTGCTCAAGAGACCTGGCTGCCCGACGCTTTTTTGCAACACTGCGCCAGCCAGCAGTGCCTTGAAAGTACTGGCCATGGCGAAGCGCTCATCCCCTCGATAGGTCAGCATTCTTTGGCTGCCCGACTCGATCAGCGCCATGCCAATACGGCCATTGGCACGCTTTTCCAGTGCAGAGAGTTTTTGCTCCAATGACTCGGATCCGGCAAATGCTGAATGGCAGGCAAATAGCGAAGACAGGGGTAAGACAAGGGTCAGGATTAGCTTTCGAGCGGAAAGCGACAAACGCTTCATCAGTGATTTCCAAATGGGTATTGATAGGTCAGCAGTACGTCACTGCAATGAAGAAAAACAGGGTTCAAAACGCGAACTGCAACCGGTGCTCCAGGCCTCAGTACCGGGCCAACTTAAATTAATGGCCTGCAATCAACAAACCACGATTTTTTAGAGCAGCCATTAGAAAAACTTGGATCTGGAGCGCGGCTTGAGTGGGCTTTCCACCCCGCATGCTGAAATTCCCCCAAGTGCCCACCTGCCTCAAGTAACTCGCCCCAAATGAAAAAAGCCCTCCTGGATCTTCTGGCCACTGCAAACCATGGACGAAGTTCACTTCACCGCCGAGCAACTGGCGACTAGAAGCGGTACGACCCAGCGAGACAAACAAGCACGCCAATGGCTTTTGACTTTGGCGAGCATGGAGAAATCAACGGGGCAAACCTGTCGCGACTGGCCGGCATTGCTGGGGTCAGTCTCATGGAGTACGGCTTTGCAGACCAGGATGAGCTTAAGTCGTGCGTTGATGGTGAAGTAGCAGGCGGCACCCTGGTGTATTCGGGCTACACCCGCACTTGCTCCAAAGAGGACTCAATGATCATTGCCGGCGAGACCTACCGCTGTAAAAAGCCATAAAGCTCGACAGCACCGAGGGCAACGGAGCAGAAGTCATCCCGGCACGGCTTCGAGCCCCCATCGCCTGAAACCTGCCTGAACACTGGGCTCGCTACAAAAAAGCGACTTCCTGCGTCGCGGCAACCCAGGACCGATCAGCAGCCCTCACCGAAAACCACAACACATCCTGGTCAAAAACCCGGATAATGCCCACCATTTTTTTGCCTCGTCGCACCGGTGCCCCCCATGGAAATCAAGGTCAACTTTCTCGACAACCTTCGACTTGAAGCCAAGTTCGACGACTTCACGGTGGTGGCCGACCAACCCATTCGCTACAAGGGCGACGGCTCGGCTCCCGGTCCGTTCGACTACTTCCTGGCCTCCTCGGCCTTGTGCGCGGCGTACTTCGTCAAGCTGTACTGCCAGACCCGCGATATCCCCACCGACAATATCCGCCTCTCCCAGAACAACATTGTCGATCCGGAAAACCGCTACAACCAAATCTTCAAGATCCAGGTCGAGCTGCCGGCGGATATCTCCGACAAGGATCGCCAGGGCATCCTGCGTTCCATCGACCGTTGCACGGTAAAGAAAGTGGTGCAGGCCGGGCCTGAGTTTGTGATTGAAGAGGTGGAAAACCTCGACGCCGATGCCCAGGCGTTGTTGATGCCTCATTCGACCTCGGCAGCCGGCACCTACATCGCCGGCAAAGACCTGCCGCTGGAGCAGACCATCGCCAATATGTCCGGGATTCTCGCCGGCCTGGGCATGAAGATTGAAATCGCCTCGTGGCGCAATATCGTGCCCAACGTCTGGTCGTTGCATATCCGCGATGCGCATTCGCCGATGTGCTTCACCAACGGCAAGGGCGCGACCAAAGAAGGCGCACTGGCCTCGGCCCTGGGCGAGTTTATCGAGCGCCTCAACTGCAACTTCTTCTACAACGATCAGTTCTGGGGCGAAGAAATCGCCAACGCGGCATTCGTGCACTACCCGGATGAGCGCTGGTTCCAGCCTGGCCGCAAAGATGAGCTGCCGACGGAAATCCTCGACGCCTACTGCCTGAAAATCTACAACCGTGAGGGCGAGCTGCGCGGCTCGCACCTGTTCGACACCAACTCGGGCAATGAAGCGCGCGGTATCGTGTCGCTGCCGTTCGTACGCCAGTCAGACGGCGAGGTGGTGTATTTCCCCTCCAACCTGATTGAAAACCTGTACCTGAGCAACGGCATGAGCGCCGGCAATACCTTGGCCGAAGCCCAGGTGCAGTGCCTGTCGGAGATCTTCGAGCGCGCGGTCAAGCGCGAAATCATCGAAGGCGAATTCGCCCTGCCGGATGTACCGGCCGAAGTGCTGGCCAAGTACCCGGGAATTCTCGCGGGGATTCAGGGCCTGGAGGCCCAGGGCTTCCCGGTGCTGGTCAAGGATGCGTCCCTGGGCGGTGAGTTCCCGGTGATGTGCGTGACCTTGATGAACCCACGCACTGGCGGCGTGTTCGCCTCGTTTGGCGCGCACCCAAGCCTGGAAGTGGCGCTGGAACGCAGCCTCACGGAATTGCTCCAAGGCCGCAGTTTCGAAGGCTTGAACGATTTGCCGCAGCCGACTTTTGAAGGCCACGCGGTCACCGAGCCGAACAACTTCGTCGAGCACTTTATCGACTCCAGCGGCGTGGTGTCATGGCGCTTCTTCAGTGCCCAGTCGGACTACGAGTTCGTCGAGTGGGACTTCTCCGGCCAGGGTGAAGACTCCAACGCCCAGGAAGCCGCAACACTGTTCGGCATTCTCGAAGCCATGGGCAAAGAGTCCTACATGGCAGTGTACGAGCACCTCGGCGCCACCGCCTGCCGCATCCTGGTGCCGGACTACTCGGAAATCTACCCGGTGGACGACCTGATCTGGGACAACACCAACAAGGCGCTGTTTTTCCGAGCCGACATCCTCAACCTGCATCGCCTGGATGAGGCCGAGCTGAAGGCGTTGGTTGAGCGCCTGGTAGAAAGCGAGCTGGATGACTACACCGATATCACCACCCTGATCGGCATCGAATTCGACGACAACACCGCATGGGGCCAGTTGACCATCCTGGAGTTGAAGCTGCTGATCTACCTGGCCCTGCAGCAATACGAAGAAGCCAAGGAACTCGTGGAAATGTTCCTGCAGTACAACGACAACACCGTCGAGCGTGGCTTGTTCTACCAGGCGGTGAACGCGGTGCTGGAGATGGAGCTGGACGAAGATCTGGAGTTGGCGGACTACGAGGCCAACTTCCGGCGGATGTTCGGTAACGAGCGGATGGATGCGGTGATTGGTTCGGTGAACGCCAGCGTGCGCTTCTACGGCCTGACCCCGACCAGCATGCAGCTGGAAGGCCTCGACCGGCACCAGCGGCTGATCGACAGCTACCAGAAGCTGCATGCGGCGCGGGCCAAGGTGGCGGGCTTGTCCAACTAATCGCGCTGACAAAACAGCGCCATCGGTTGATCTTGCTCGGCCAACGAGCAAGCCAGCACTCGCCTCTCGCTGAGGTCAAGCCAGCAGTTCGGTGATCCAGCGAGCCTGCCGGGCGACGTCCTCGACCTTGTCTTCGGGCACTGCCTGCCGCGCCTTGGCGAAGTGGGCCAGGGTCTTGTGCTTCACCCGCAGCAGGCGCTGCCACTTGGCCAGGAACGCCGGGCTGCGGGCCTGCATCTGCAGCGGGCCGAAGTACAGCTCCTCGGCGCTGTAGGTCACCGGGCCGGCGCGCTCGGCGACAATGATTTCATAGTCGAACCGGTTCTCTCGCAGCAGCTCCTCGCAGAGGATGCGGTAGTCATTTTCCATCAGCCATTGGCGCAGCGGCTGCTCGCCACCATTGGGCTGCAGGATCAAGCGCTCCTGGCCGCTCAGGTGGGCCTTGCCACTGTCGAGGATGTCGCGGATGGTCTCGCCGCCCATGCCGCAGATGCTGATGGCGGTGATTCTGTCTGCCGCTTCGATCGCCGCCAGGCCATCGGCCAAGCGCACCGTGATCCGCTGCTCCAGGCTGCTCTCGCGCACCGTGCGCTCGGCTGCGTGGAACGGCGTCAATGCCACCTCCCCCGCCACCGCCGTGGCGATGGCGCCACGGCGCATCAACGCCACCGGCAGGTAGCCGTGATCCGAGCCGATATCGGCCAGGCGTGCACCTGCGGGTACGTGCGCTGCCACGCGCTCCAGGCGCATGGACAATGTCTGTTGGTTCAACTGCTGCCCCTTTTCACCACGAACGCCCGGCACCTTTGGCCGGAACGGGGGCGATTCTGTCGATCAACGCGGTGCATTTCAACTTTATGCGACCGGGGTCATGGCTCGCTCCTTAGCTATTCCTTGTCACCTGCTCATTTTGCCTGCGTGGGATTGCGGCAGAGCATGGGCGAAAAGAGTCGCTGGCCAAGGTATTCAAGTCTCTTGGGTGAACACCAAGACAACCATGCGGATGATAAACTTGGCCGTTTACAGCAGGGATTTGCTCATGCAGCGCATCGTGATATTAGGCAACGCGGGAAGTGGTAAATCGACGCTGGCACGTGAAATAGGCAGCCGCCTCGGCTTACCGGTGGTGCACCTCGACAGGCTGTTCTGGGAGCCCGGCTGGATCGAAGCCGACAACCCAGTTTTCCGCTCCCGGGTCCTGCAGGCCATCGGCGGGGATGAATGGATCTGTGAGGGTAACTATGCTCGGCGAACCTTCGATCTGCGCCTGCCCCGCGCAGACCTGGTCATCTGGCTCGACACGCCCCGTGCCACATGCTTGAGGCGAGTGATGCTGCGCAGCGCACTGAAACGACCACGCGCTGATCTTCCGGCAGGTTGCGCAGAGAAGCTGAATAAGGAGTTCTTGAAGTTCTTGCACTTCATCTGGAATTTTGACCGAGTGAACCGTCCCGGTATCGAGGCCGTTCGCTCGGCCATCGGGCCGCTGGTTCCGGTGATCCATCTGCGAAGTGCGCGGCAGATCTCCGAGTTTTTGGATGGCCTGCCCGCGCAGACTCAGGCCTGCCTCAATCTGCAAGGCTGATGCGTGGCAAAGAGCCTCCAAGACCGCCCCTCAAGCCTTTGTCCAGGGGCGGTGGTACATCCCTGGCGGGCGACCGCTAGAGCGCAAGAACGAAACGGTACTCCCCTCCCACCGCTGCGTTTTCAGCGGGTTGCTCAAGCACGAACCCGCAGCGCCCCAGCACCTTCCGAGAGCCCATGTTTTCCTTGAAGACATAGGCGACCAGTTGCCTCAGTTGCCAACGCGCCTGTGCCTGTTGAATCAGATGCCTCAGCGCCAGTGTCGCCAACCCTTGCCCGCAAAGGTGCTGATCAATCCGATAGCCGACTTGCGCCTCGCCCTCCGGCGCATGGATGCTTTTCAGATTTGCTCGCCCGACGATGCGCTCAGTGGCGTCCTCGATAACCAACGGGTGCCAGGTGCCATCCGCAAAGTCGGACAAGTAGCCATCAATGTGCTCGGTAACACCCTGCACTGAGTAGAAAGCCGGATCGCGCGCATCAATATGGGACTCGAACCATTCACGGTTGTGGATTTCGAATGCCAGCAGCGCATCGATGTCGGTGTGTCTCAGCTCGCGAACCTTGAATGCTTCCATCAATTCCCTCCTATGCCCCTCTGCGAAAACCGGAACTCATGATGGGCCACAGTCGGAAGTAACCCGCGCGTCATCGATGGCGGCGCTCACTCAAAAGTGCTCCCGATCCTTGCCGCGTCCTTGGAGAGCCATATCCCGGTCACCTTGCCCGTAATGTCGCCGCGTGCGACCTGGCCCATGAAACGGCTGTCGTTACTGACATCGCGGTTGTCGCCTAACAGGTACACATGATCCGCTTCGACCTTGAGCGGCGCCAGGTTCAGCGAATACGCCTGTTTAACCTGGGTTGCGGGTGCAAAGAACAGCCCGAGATTCTGCCCATTGACGATCAGGTCACCGTTGACGATTTGCAGAGTGTCGCCACCTACTGCAGCAACACGCTTGGTAGCCTCCGAACCGTTGAACCGGTACACCACGATATCTCCGACCTTCGGCTTGCTGTAGCGGGTGTCTGTGACGATGTAATCGTCGATTGCCAAGGTCGGCACCATAGAGCCGCTAGGGACGTAATAAAGCTGATAACCGAACACTGTCGATCTGAGCGGATAGAGCAATACCAGGGTAACGACGATGAGAGCGGCGACATAAAAGCAATGGAACCGGACACTGGGCAGCGTCATTGCATCATCATGTCGGCAACTGAGTACTGCGGCGGCGATGGCCGAGACCAGCTTGACCAGCATAACGAATATGAAGAATGCATAGATGCCCTTGGGGCTGGCAATCCAGCCCAGGGCGCCAGCCAACACCAACCCGCCATACGACAGCCCTGCGACACGCAGCGCCCATTTGACACGACCGACATACACCAGGCCCCAACCGGCTATCAGGCAGGACATGACAAAGGCAATTAACGGTGATCTACGAGAGGACATGCACCTTCACTTTATTTGATGGATGTTTAACCACGGATGCGCTGGCAAGAGAGCCTGATGTTTCGGTTCGGGCGGGCTTGTCTCGCCGCACCTGGTCGTCACCCACTGCTGCTTGCCACAGCTAGCAACCGCCCCACAGCAGGTGTCGAGGGTCGTAGTCATTTACCGCGCCCCTCGGCACCGCCTTTCCCTGAGCCTCACTCCACGTAGCGCAGCCACAGATGTGTCCGAGCGGCAATAGCCTTTGTAACGACTGAAACCAATGTTTCCCGGTGCTCTTCAAGGGTGTTGTAGAGCGCACAGAAGTCTGTCGCCACCGCGTTGGCTACGGATAGGTCAGGAGGTTCTGCACGTAGAAAACCGAGATAGGACGCGCCCACACCCATCAACTCATAGCCATGGCTGAGAGCAAAATGGCGCGCAACCGCAAAGTTTTGTGCCGGGCCGAGGTCGCTGGTGAAATAGCCGTTGGGAAAAGCTGCGAGTGCCTCACAGCTATGCTCGACCGGAACCAGCAGCGCCGAGAGCGGCTGATCGAGCAGCGAAACGGGATTGTCCTGGTAATCAATCCACTCTTGCAGGCCATGTTCATCGAGCGTCAGGCCATGAGCGCAAGCGTCGGCGAACGAGGTGGCTGCCGCCTGCTCGACGAAGTTGCGATAAAGGATCGCGAACTCGGCTTTCGTGGTTGGATAGCCCAGGTACTCGCCGTCCTCGAAACATTCTGCCGGTAACCCGGCGATCTCCTGCTCCGAGGCATCGTCCAGCCCCAGGTTATTGCGTGCATGCCCCGAGGTGTAGCGGGCCTGCGGCAGATCATCGAGCGACAGCAGCGGCCTGAAACCAGGGTGGTTGGCGGCGATCGTGCGGTAGGCTTCAAGCAGATCCTCCAGGCTGGAGATGGCGCTCACGCGGTACTCGTCACAGGTGCCTACCGCTGGGTTATCAAGCATTGCGTTACCGCGAAATTGGATGTCCATCGAATACTGCCTACTCCATGTTGATGTTGAGACGAATGAGTGAATCTCAGGGCTACGGGACCATTCATGAACAGGCCCGCTGCGCTCAATAGCAAGCGCTAGCCCGCGGCATTCAAGGGTTGGGGTTCGCTGCTTGCAGTAGTTGGGCAATGCGCTTGCGCAATTGCCCATGGGTTTCCTCGGCATAGGCAATCGCGGTTTTCCAGTCATAGAACCATGCGGGCATCTTGCGCTTTTGCTCTGGCTCGCTGGCGTAGCGAGGAAAGATGTGGCAATGCAGTTCAGGCTCTGTATTGCCGAGGATTTCATAGTTCATGCGCAGGGCCCCGGTGGCCTGCAGAACCGCGTCCCCGATGCGGGCCATGTCCAGTAGATAAACGGCTCTGGCCTGGCTATCGAGATCATTCAGGCTCGCAACCACAGGGTCGGGCAGCAACAGGCAATACCCCTCGAGAAACTGTACGTCGCCCATGACTGCCCAACCGGAGGCCATCCGGCAAATGACTTTATCGTTGGCGCCGTTGCGGGCCTGCGCTACTCGTTGCGCAATCAGTGACATGCATTGTCCTTAATCATCAATGTTGGCTTCCACGATCCTCAGCCAAGGCCAGCGAGCTTGATAACTTTTTGCCTTCTGAGCAAACAAATCCGGCTGGGGATTTTCTGGATTGATCCGAAGCACGCCTAGCTCTAGGTCGGCCAAGCCATACGGCGCATACACCTCACCCGTTTGCACATCCAGTCCAATGCAGGTCGCCGCTATCAGGTAACGGTCAATGCCTTCTTTCGCCGACTGTAGCCGAGGACAAGGTCGGCCAAACCGCTGGCTGTACCAGAGATGGACGCGAGCCTGATTCTTGAGTTCAACGTTAACCTCAAGGTCCTGGAAAAGTCCCTGGGCCGAATGGATGACCTCATCTTCGGCCTCCCAGGACAGATCATTGTCGAAGTAAAAGACATCGTAATCCTTTACTCCCCAAGCGGCGGGCAAGTTCGATTGATCATTCCACACGGCTTGGAACAGGCAGCCGGCCGTGAGCAGGCATTGATCCAATCCGAGTGCAGGCAAGCGTGAAGTGATCTCGGCGTTTATTGGATTGGCCATCGCGATGGCGACCAATCGTTCGACAGTCAATGTCATGTTCATTCCTTGGATGATCGATCCGTGCCTGGCGTAGCGCGCCACGCAGCGTCGCGTTGAGGACAGCGCCCGCTTAGCGGTTCAGCGCCCAACGCCGACGCCTGCCAAGCACCTTCCGCAACCTAGACCACAGCCAGCGGCCATGGCTTGGAATCATCCCTGTCCGGTGGCTCGTGCAACGCCTGCTCCCACGCCTCAAACCCCGGCACCGCGCTGTACCCCGGGTCACAATACTGGCGAATGTATTGCGCCGCCCGGTGCTCTGCGTACTTGGCGTTCACCGGTACACCCTGCTCATCCAGTTCCAGCACATTGGCAAAGATTGCATAGGCCATCTCCAGCATGCTCGGCTCCTGGCCCAGGCAGGCTCGATAGTCGACACCTTCCAGCAATGGATAACCAAGGGTGCCGTTGGCGACCCAGAAACTGAAGGTTCTCAGTGCCCCGGAAAACTCCGAGCTCAGTTTTTTCGGGTAGAGCATGTTGAGTGTCTTTCCTTGATATTCGGTGGGTGCGAATTCTCCGGTGTCTGGCGCTGGAAAGGCAAGGCACCCGTCCTTCGATTCGCCCTTCCCTCGAGTAAAAACAACCTTGCGGTTTCCGCTTCCTTGCCAACCCGGCACAATGCTTGCCCTGTCACTCGCCGTACCCCAGCACAACACCGCCCCACTGCAAGGACCGCCCATGGACTTCTTCAAAAAGCTGCTCAACGCCGTCAAAAAGCCCGAGCCCCAAAGCGCCGAGTCAATCCTCTGCGCCACTCCCGCGAGCGAAGCCATTGATCAATCCACCGATCCTTTGCACTTGAGCAAGGCCGAACAGGCCAACCTCGCCACCCGCGAAGCTTCCGCCGCCTGCCTCGACCGTCACTGGCAAAGCCTCGGCACCTGCGAGTCCGACGTGCTTGGCTACATGATCAGCCCCAGTCTGATGGGCGGCCCCGATTGGCCTTCGACCCGCCAGGCGTTTCGCATCGTGCGCCGGCCCAATACCCTGCTGCTCACCACTGAAGGCCTTAGCGACCCGTTCGATGGCGTCGAAGGCGACGACCTGGGCAACGGCTTTGAAATGGAACTGTTCATCGAAACCGCGGACATTCCCGCCCACGCCCAAGGTCCCTTGGGCGACGTCTCGCCGTTCGCCAAGAGCTGGGCCTTCGAACTACTGCGCCATGTGGCCAATACCGTGGCCGAGGCCGGCGGCATCACCCACCAGTTGCAACAGCACGGTGTGCTGTCCCTGGAGCTGCCCGGTTTCAGCGAGTCGCATTTCATCAGCGACCAGTTGCCTGCGCACTTCGCCACTGAAGACGATTGCGTCGGCGTGCTGATCGGCGGCCCCGCCCCCGACTTCCCGACCCGCCTGGAAGACATGCCCCTGTCCCCGGTCAGCCTGGTGCCGGTGGTGCTGATCAGCGCCGCCGAGCTGGAATATGTACGCAACGGTGGCCGGGCTGCCCGTGAAGACCTGGTAACTCGCCTGAACAACGCCGGACTCGGCCATGTCGTCCGCCTGGAGCGCACCAGCCTGGTATGAACCGAGTTCCACCGGGCAACCCCTCTAGTGCTGGAGCACATTCAGGATCAAACGGGACCAATCACTCAATGCCAGAGCACAACACCTACTACGCCTTCCACCTGTTCGCAGGCAGATTTGCCGACAACACCGAGGCCGAACGCTTCGCCTTCGAACAGTGGGAAGCAGAACCTGCGCCCGACAGCGGTGCCGCCGACTACCAGGCCTGGGAAGACCGCAACCCCAGTTGGCGCCTGAAGCAGGAGCTGGGCTTCTATATGGACTCCGACTTCGTCGAGCTGGTTTCGAGCCAGGAATGCCCGCAGTACCTGGAGTCACTGATCCACAGCGACGCTGAGCAACAGCAGCTTCGCTGCCGGGCGCAGACGGGTTACAGCCATTTCATCCTCGTCGCCAGCGAGTCAATCTATGGCGACCAGCGATCGGACTCTTCAGGCCCGAATCAGCGCAAACCTTCCAGCACTCCCTCACTCGACTACCTGGGCGAATTCAACGGATGCCCCGCATGAACAAGGTTGTGGTTTTACTGCTGCTCAGTACTTTCATGGCCGGCTGCCACAGCACCGGCGTCGATCAGGAGCAGCAAGACACCTTCGCCAGCTTGCGCTGCTGGCAATTTCGCGATCAGAGCTCCATCACCCGGGAGCAGGTCAACTACATCCGTAACCGCAGCGACAACGGCGACCTGCAGTGCAAGACCCTGCTCGGCGACCTGTATGAACGTGGCCACGGTGTGGCGCAAGACGTACCTAAGGCCAAAGCCCTCTATCAGTCTGTAGCCGAGGTGAACGCCTCGGCCTACTACCAGCTCGGGCGCATGGAGGAAGAAGGTATTGGCGGCCCACCCGACTACGTCAAGGCCAGAGCGTTTTATCAGCGTGCCACTGCCAAGCCCGGGAATTCGGAGAGTACGACCCGTCTGGCCAGGCTGATGGTGGAAGGCAAAGGCGGCCCTGAGGATCTTCAGGGCGCGCTGCAGCTTTACCTCAGCGCTCTTGCCAGCAGTGTTGGCGATGCGTGGAAAGGCATAGACAGGTTGCGTGGAAAAGGGCTGGTGCTGAGCGCCGAACAGGAACAGCGCTACAACAAGGTCTGGGTCGACACCACGACGTACAGGCTGCGCAGCAAGATGCGCAGCCTGCAGATGAGCGTGTCGAGCAAGCTCGAACCCGGGTCTGTGGTCAAGCCGCTCAAACTCCAGCTTGAATGTATCCCAGGCTCCAATGTGCCCTCGATCTCGCTGCTGGAGGGGTCGGGCGACAGCGCTATCGACCAGGCCGTGCTGCAAGCCATGAGCACCTACCGCTTCTCCGGTGAGCCGATCTTCCCCAAGGGTCAGACGAGTTGGAAGGTGATTGCCAGCTTCTACCCCGGCTCGAAGTGATTCGCACCTTGGGAATGGCTCGCCGCGGTCCTGCTAATCACGCCGTCGTTGTTGCGATCAAGCACCAGGAAACCACTGTTCTTACCGGCCCAACCCGTAGCCAGCGGATTCTGGTCGCCGTCATAGCCAAAGGAAATGCCGGGGCTTTTTAGCCGCAGCCAACGTGCACAAACGCCAGCAACGATTCCTCTGCCTCGCGCTAAATGCTAAAAAGGCCCACCTGTTTCCCATGCACCCCTTGTCGTACCCAGCCGTACCACGAGAAACCCAATGCACACCCTCGACAACAACAGCAGTGCCCTGGGCGCCCTCTGCACCCAGTCACTCACCAGCCAGCGGCGATAGCAGCATGATCGAAGTCACCGAAGTCTCCATTGCGCAATTGCGCGCGGCCCTCGAATCCGGCCAGACCACCTCGGTGGAGCTGGTCCAGGCCTACCTGGCGCGAATCGACACCTATGACCGCCCGGGCACTGCCACGGCCCTCAACGCGGTGGTGGTGCCCAACCCCGAGGCGCTCAAGGAAGCCCAGGCCGCAGATGCCCGTCGCGCCAAGGGCCAGGCCCTAGGGCCGCTGGACGGTATCCCCTACACCGCCAAGGACAGTTACCTGGTCAAGGGCCTGAGCGCCGCTTCCGGCAGCCCGGCCTTCGCCGAGCTGGTGGCCTACCGTGACGCCTTCACCATTGAGCGCCTGCGCGGCGCCGGGGCTATCTGCCTGGGCAAGACCAATATGCCGCCCATGGCCAACGGTGGCATGCAGCGCGGGGTCTATGGCCGCGCCGAAAGCCCTTACAACGCCGACTACCTGACTGCGCCCTTCGCCTCGGGCTCGTCCAACGGTGCCGGCACGGCCACCGCCGCCAGCTTCGCCGCCTTCGGCCTGGCCGAGGAAACCTGGTCCAGCGGCCGTGGCCCGGCCTCCAACAATGGCCTGTGCGCCTACACCCCGTCACGCGGAGTGATCTCGGTGCGCGGCAACTGGCCGCTGACCCCGACCATGGACGTGGTCGTGCCTTTCGCCCGGACCATGGCCGACCTGCTGGAAGTGCTCGACGTGGTGGTGGCCGAAGACCCGGACACCCGCGGCGACCTGTGGCGCCTGCAGCCCTGGGTGCCAATCCCCAGCGTGGCCTCGGTGCGCCCGGCGTCCTACCCGCAATTGGCAGCAAGCCCGGCCGCCCTGGCCGGCAAGCGCTTGGGGGTGCCGCGCATGTACATCAACGCCGACGCCGAAGCCGGCACCAGCGAGAACCCGGGCATCGGCGGCCCCACTGGCCAGCGGATCAACACCCGGCCTTCGGTGATCGCTCTCTGGGAACAGGCGCGCAAAGCCCTGGAAGCGGCCGGCGCAGAAGTACTGGAAGTGGATTTCCCCCTGGTGTCGAACTGCGAAGGCGATCGTCCCGGCGCGCCGACCGTGTACAACCGCGGCCTGGTCAGCAAGGAGTTCCTCCATGACGAGCTGTGGGAGCTGTCGGGCTGGGCCTTCGACGACTTCCTGCGGGCCAACGACGATCCCAAGCTCAACCGCCTGGCCGATGTCGACGGACCGCAGATCTTCCCCCACGACCCGGGCACCCTGCCCAACCGCGAAGATGACCTGGCCGCCGGCATGGATGAATACGTGAACATGGCCAAGCGCGGGCTCAAGACCTGGGACCAGATCACCACCCTGCCCGACGGCCTGCGCGGGCTCGAGCAGACCCGGCGCATCGACCTCGAAGAGTGGATGGATCGACTGGGGCTGGACGCGGTGCTGTTTCCTACCGTGGCCGATGTCGGCCCGGCGAATGCCGATGTCGACCCGGCGTCGGCGGACATTGCCTGGAGCAACGGCGTGTGGGTGGCCAATGGCAACCTGGCGATCCGCCATTTGGGCGTACCGACGGTGACCGTGCCCATGGGCGTGATGGCGGACATCGGCATGCCGGTGGGCCTGACCTTTGCCGGCCGTGCCTATGACGATTCGCGCCTGCTGCGGTTGGCTTCGGCGTTCGAGTCGACCGGGAGCAAACGCTTGATTCCACCGCGTACGCCGGCGTTGCTGAGCGGTCAGTGACAGGTGTGGGATGGGGCCGTAACGGCCCCGTTCTTCAACACCTGGAGCAAAGCTACAAGGCCAAGAGACGCCTGGCGCTGCACCACTGAATCCCGCACTGCTCGCCGTGTGTAAGCCGCCCACCCAGCTTTTAACGTGAGCCACATGAACTCGATCAACGCCGTCATGCATCAATCGAAGTACAGCAAGGCCCCCCACCCGGTTTTCACCATCGACGGTGTAGCCCTCGACCAGTGGATCAAGGGCGTGATCTACACCCAATCAGGTGAAGACGATACCGAGGGGCTGGTGCCGGCCCAAGGCTGGCTCATCGATGACGAGCAGCAAAAACATGCCTGGCAGTTACTGGCGCCGCTGCCCGAGGACTGCTCGACCGTTGTCCCTCTGCTGATCTGCCCCGACGACATGGACCTGAGCTGCACGGTTGCCGTAGTCGAGCAAGTAGTGCGGGGAGAGAAGCTGATCTGGGAGCGATTTGGCCGGGCCGTCGACCTGATCAATGGCGTTGTCACTGCGGTCGCCTGGAACCTCCATGTTCAACGCGCCGAGTTCTCAAGGCTGCAGTTTGAAGAAGCCTGCGCCGAGTTCAAAAGGCTGACCGAGCATGAATGGGCTTGATGCCAAACCCGCGAACGCAATCGGCCCCTGGCAAGCAGCAGGCTTATAACAAGACTGAGGATGTTTGCGACCCATCCATCAAGGTTGCAGCCACGAAAAAACCGCCGCGCACGAAATCCTCTTGCTGGCCAACACTGCTACTCAACGGATTGGCAGTACCCTGGCACGATTTCCAATACACCACGATCAGGACTGCTGATGAGTAGCCACCACATCTCCCTCGCCAACGGCTGGACCGCCGAATTCACCAACCAGGGCGAATTCCGCATGGGCGCCGAAGCTTGGAACCTGCTCTTGCTGGGGCCGGAGCAGCAGTCGATCCAGTACTTCACCCAGCAGATTGTCCTGGTCAACGATGACGATGGCAGCCAGGCCCGGTCCTGCATCAGCCTCTCCGAAGACGGCGCCTACGGTTACTTGAGCGCAGGAGTGGAGCACGGCTGGGTGCTCGATTTTGCCCACTGCAGGATTGCCCCGCACCGCGTGCGGATTTCCCATCACCATGAGGGTTATGACGAAAGCGTCTCGCTGTTCGAACAGCCCGCCTTCAAGCGGGTGCGCGAGTACATCAGGGTGACTGGCAGGTTTATCTACCTGACCTTCCCGCTCACCCCAGATGAGGATTTTCCCGGAGTCTGGGAGGAGTACCAGCAGATTCGCCGGCGGCAGCTGGATGAGTTGTACTTCAGCAACTGAAGCGCTGATACCCGTGCGCACAATCACCAGGGCCTGTCAGTTGCGCAGTGCTTGCTTCGATCAAGCCCTCATCACGACGGCCCTAATTCCACTGAGTAACAACGCCCGCGGACACTAAAGTCGACCACTCGCTTGGCCTTGTCGACGGTGATCGACACCACGCAAGAACCCGGATGCTCCACGTCATCCATGTAGTTGGTATGGACCATGACATTGCCCTGCATCTGCGAGCCCTGGGCCACCACTTCCTGGCGCACATAGGTGGTGTCGTGGTACCAGCTCATCACCACTTGCTGGCCGTCGGCAGTGGGCACCATCCGCCCCGGCGGCCCGAAGAAGTCCAGCGCATCCTGGGCGCTGCGCTGCTGCCACTGGCTGCGGGCGCGCAGCTCCGGCAGCGAAGGCACGTGCATGCAGCCAGCGAACAGCGTCACCAGCAACAGCACCGCCAAGCTGCGGCTGCTCTGCATGGCCGGCCTCATTGGGCCTTGGGCCGATTGCCCAGCATTACGTCCAGGTCATCCATGACTTCGCCCTTCTCCTGGATCCCCATCAGTTCCTGGAACATCGCCTGGGTGGTGCTGATCATCTGTATCGCCGGCATCTGGCCCAGGTGCAGCATCTGGTTGTTCTCGCGGTTGCCTGGTGCACAGACAAAGGCAAAGCTGCGCTGTACCCAGTAATCCTTCAGGTCCTGCCACTCGTGGGACACCTTGAGTTCCTTGACTGCATTGTCCGGCCGGCGCATGGCCTTGGCGTCGGCAAAGCGCACCTTGCGCGCGCCACACTGGAACTCCAGGGTGTACGCCACCAGCACCGGCATGCTGCGCTCCTCGAACACCTGGAACAGCAGCAGCGACTGGGCCCCCTTGGGCTTGGCCAGCGGCGCAATGGATTGGGCATCGGCAACGAACATCTGGTTCTTGTAGCGCTCACCCCGGCCATAAACCGCCCAGAAGTCACCGGCGGCTTCTTGCGCCCAGGTGGCCCCGGCGCCGGTAAGCGTGGCAAGAAGGACCAGGGATAGGGTGAACCTGAAGGACAAGCGCATGGTGTTCCTTTCCTTGGACAGCCGGTGAAACCGTGACGCCGGCTAGGGCCTGATGCTGATACGTCGGGGAATATATCGCCGTGATACAGCAGCGTCGATTAGCTCAAATGTGCTAATGGCGCGGTGCTCTGAGCCATCGCCAAGATCACCCGGGTCATTGGCAATCGCTCAAGCTTGCACTTGTCCGGCCATCTGCGATCATCCGCGGCGCCAATGGAATTTCTCTGATCCGGCAGGAACCGCACACCCTGCTTAGCGCAAGAACACACTGGCTGGCCCTGACGCTGATGCCCGGCGTGGCCCTGCACTCGGCCACGCTGCACGGCGGCGCAGCCAACCGCAGCGAACAACCGCGGGATGTGCTTGTCATGCAGTTTGGCTTGCGCTCATCGACACTTCGTTGCCAAGCGCAGGAGACCTTGGCGCTCGCCACTCGAGAGCAACTCCTGGCCTGCTATCGGAGCACGCTGGACAGCTCGCGCCAGCCACCAGACTAACTCGCCCCAGGCGTCATTCGCCGCCCCTCAGAGCAGACTCCACGACACCCCGAGATACACCCCCAGTCCTTCTCCCGGCGTCGACCGTGCCAAGTCCACTCCCTTGTCGTCATAGCCCGGAGTGACGGTGGCGGCGTAGCGCTTGTCGGTCAGGTTGCGCAGGTCAATCCAGGTCTGCCAATCGTGCTTCGGCGCGTTGTAGCCCAGGGTCGCGCCGAACAGTGCGTAAGGATCGGCGTAGAAGCTGTTGGCGTAATCCACCGCGACCTTGGACACCAGTTGCGTGTTGACTGCGGCGAAGAAACCCTGGGGCCAGTCATAGCGCAGTTCGCCCTGGTAGTAATGCATCGGCAGGCCCGGCAGGCGGTTGTCAGCGAAGCGCGGGTCGTCACGGTAGTGGAAGTCGCTGAAGGTGTAGGCCTGGCGCAAGCTCAGTTGGCCACCGCCCTCCGGCGACCACAGGTTGCTCTGCAGGCTGGCTTCCACGCCCTGGTGCACAGTGGGGCTGGCGTTGAGTTCATAGGGCATGGTGGCGTTGGCGTCCGGCAGCACCGAAAGCAACTCGTGGCGCACCTGGGCGTAGTACCAGGCCAGGCTCCATTGCCCCAGGGCGCTGTCACCGCGACCGCCAAGTTCCAGGGTGGTCGCGGTCTGGTTGCGCAACTTGATCGGGTCGCGCTGGGCACCCGTGGCGACACCGCTGCCGGTCGGGAAGCGCTGGTTGGCGCTGTAGATCAGCGACCAGGGATGGGGCGCTTCCACCGAGCGACTGAGGTTGCCGAACAGCTGCACATCCGGCGTCAGCTGGTAGCGCAGGCCCAGGCGTGGCGCGTAGTCCCAGTCACCGAGGCTGGTCTTGCCGCCGCCTGCGGGGTAGGTCACGGCGCTCTCGCGGCGGGTGTAGATGGCCGCCAGGCCGGTGGTCAGCCACAGGTCGTCGGCGATCTCCAGGTCATTGCCCACGTGCAGGACCGTGTCCGAACCCTGGTAGGTGAAGTTGCGGATTCGCGTACCCGGCGCGTAGCCAGCGGTGTTGCCGGTAGGGATACGCACAAACTCGCTGGCGCCGTCATTGGGCAGGTGTTTAGTCACCCGTAGTCCCACGGTGCTATGGCTTTCCAGGCCCCAGAGGGTGTCGCGACGCTTGTAGTCGAAGGTGCCGCTGACATCGCTGTAGGCCACCTTCAGGCGGTTCGGGCCCTCGCGCAGGTCCATCGGGTAGTCGTGGTAGACCAGGCCGGTCTGGATGCTTGAGTCGTCATCGATGTAGTAGGTGGTCTTGTTGCCGACAAAGGTACTGCCCGGCTGCTTGCGGCGATCGTCCCGGGGCAGGTAGGCGGGGTTGGCCGCCCGTGGGCTGTGCTCGATGGAGTGCTTGGTCACTCGCCCGGCGAGGTCGTTGTCGGTCTCGCGGTAGCGCAGATAGAAACGTGTTTCCAGGTTCGGATTGAAGCGATAACCGAAATTGCCAATCACCCCCTGGCTGTCGCTGGCGGTGTGGTCCTGGTAACCGTCGGCGCGGGCGTCGGTCAGGGCCACGTAGTAGTCGAAATTGCCCAGCACCTGGCCGGAGCTGACCTGGCGCTGGCGATAGCCATGGCTGCCGGTGGCGTAGCGCACCTGCAGCAGTGGCGAGTCGTAGCCGGTATGGCTGACGTAGTCGATGGCGCCGCCCAGGGCCAGGGCGCCGCGATCGAAACCGTTGGCGCCGCGCAGCACTTCAACGTGGTCGAGCCACAGCGGCTCCAACAGTTCATAAGGGGTGCCGCCGGGGCCGGTCAGCGGCAGGCCATCGAGTTGGCTGTACAGCCCCGAGGCATGGGCGCCCGGGGCGCGGTTGATGCCCGAACCGCGGATCGAGAGCTTGACCCCTTCATTGCCCGAAGACTGGGCATAGACCCCGGGCTGATAGGCCAGGACGTCCTGGTTGCTGGCCACACGGCCCTGCAACGGGCCGCGCATGTCCACCCCATTAGTGCCGCCCGGCACCTGGGCCAATCGGGCCGCGGCCTCTTCCATCCGCTGCCCTTCGCCAACCGGCCCCTGCCCCTGGATCAGCGCCGGGGCCAGCTCCACGCCCTGAGTCTCGGCCAGCGCCGGACAGGCAAAGGCCAGGCCCAACAGGGCTGTGGGCAAGGATTTGGGCAAGGGCATCTGAAAAACTCCAACGCAGAGAAACGGGCAGTGCAAGCTGCGACGTATCAAGGAACGAAGGAAACACATGGCAATTTGGCTTTTTTCTCAAGGGGACAGCTGTCGATGCACATACGCCGGCTTGCGCAGAGCAGAACCGCAACAAGCAGCCCGTCAGACTCGTATAGGAAAGCCAGCGCCACTCGGTTGCCCAAGGTAATGAGTAGCCACCAGACTTGCGCTATCACGCACTGCGTCCAGCCAGGTCTGCATCACCGCCATGACCTCTGGATCGATTGTTGTGCAATAGCTGGCGACGACCATCAGCCTTCGCCGCAGTGCTTGAAAAACCGTGGACAGGATAATGGCCAACCAGTAGTTTGCCCCCCGGCCAGCACGCTACACATGTGCCGTACCGTTACGTTCACCAGGGATAGATGAAACCATGGAAAGACCTGTAGAAGTTTCAAAAGCGATTTACTGTGTTTTAGCGAGTTTTGCACTGGGTGTGGTGAAAACCCTGTTGAACCTCTCGTATATCAAGGAGCAAGGGATTCCCGTATTGACGGCCATTGTTGTGATTGTGCTGATCACCGCCTTCGCCAGCTTTCTGCTTTACAAGATCCACACAGGAAAAAATTGGGCACGAATTGTTTTCATGGTGATGGTGGTGGTTGGATTCCTGCCATTTTTCCCAGAGATCATGGCGGAGTTCGGGCGCTCTCCTCTCATCGGTTCGCTCAGCGTGATTCAAGCACTGCTGCAAGTGATTGCGGTGTGGTTGCTGTTTTTCACGCCAGGAAAAACCTGGTTCAAACCGGCCTAGATCTCATCCATTAGCCGCTGCCCGCAGACCGTTCAGGGCAGCGGTTTTCCAGGCGCTTACTCTTCTGCAAGCAGCAAACAGTCGCGTCACACAAGCAAAGGGCCGGGCCTGTTGTTGCAGCCTTCTCGTTGCAATGACAAACGCTACTTCAGGCTGAATGCCCGGCATCTCCCGAATGCCTGTTACAGCGGCTTGGGTGAGTCATGAATCGACACTGCGGCGCTCAAGGCGTATCCGCTCCAACCCGCGCAGCCGTGACGCCGTCCTGCTCCTGGGGGGATTCGAGCCCCCAGTCGCGCTGTTGATTCCAGTCCTCGCCAAACATCTCCGCGGGGTGCATGGTGCGGTCCGCACCATTGCCACAGGCCAGGGCGCTGGCCGCGCAGTAGCGGTCGCAGCCCCAGCAGATCCGCTCGGGGTGCTTGGGGTTGGCGGGAAATGGCTTGGCCATGGAGGCTCCGGGGTTAGCACTGGCGAGGCAGGTAAGCTACCGCGTCGTCGCCAGGGCGCGGTTGATCCCGATCAAGCGCCATGGGCAACCACTAGCGCCCTGCCCGCCTTGCCGACGGCACAGCCCCTCTGGCCTCCTGGAAGTTCTCAAGCGGTCGCCCGAGGTTCACTCCCCGGCCTTTTTCCCGCCCTTGATGTTGTCGATGAGATCGACCACATAGTTCTGGTTGAAACCCGCCACGAACGACCAGAACAGCAGCTTGGCGTAGGAGGCATAACCTGCGGCATGCTGACAGAAAATCTTATAGAAGTTGTTCTCGGTGAAGCGGCAGTTCTCATCACTGACGATCAGCGGAAAAAGCTCCCCCTGCACCACCCCGGAGAGAAACAGGATGTACAGCAGGCCCGCGAGAATTCCGCCGATGAACGAAGGCAGCAACACGCCGAACCAGGAGCTGCACAGGCCTACCAGTTCATCGTCACTGAGGCTCGACAGTTGCCGGTGAAACCCCACATAACCGCCAATATTGCCGGCGATGAACACGATCGAAGGGATGGTGTAGCCCTCCGCTTTGGAGACCGCCAACAGGGACAACAGCAACAGCAGCACAAAGATGATGAACAGTCGCTTCCATAGGGTGTTCAGCGCGTCCTGACGATTCATGTTCATCTCGCCGCTTCAGGTGGTTGGAGAGGTCGGCCTGCCTTTATCAAGATAGATGAGCCTTGGCGCCCGAGATGTTTTTTTCCGCCGGAAAAAACCACGCCTTCAGGCAAGCAGGCAGCGCCCTCTCATGCCGGATACCCGGTGATCTCGCGAATGCTCTGGTACAGCGGCTTGAGCTGGCGATACATGCGCAGGTACACCTCGCTGTACAGCCGCTGGTACATCTGCTGCGCCTCGGGCTGTGGCTCGAACACCGCGCCCACCCGAGTCATCGCGCTGATTGCCGTGGGGAAATCCGGGTACAGCCCCAGCCCCACCGCACAGGCAATCACCGCTCCCAGGCCCGATGCTTCATACACATGGGGCCGCTCGACCCGCAGGCCGAAGATGTCCGCCGTGAGTTGCATCGCCGCATCACTCTGGGAACCGCCACCGGCCACCCGCAAGCGGGTGATCTTCAGCTTCGAGCGTTGCTCGATGCGCTCCATGCCCTGGCGCAGGGCATAGGCCAGGCCCTCGAGAATCGCCCGGTAGATATGCGCCCGGGTGTGCACGTCGCCAAAACCGATCATCGCGCCCTTGGCTTCCATCCCCGGCTCGCGGATGCCCGGCGACCAGTACGGCTGCAGGGTCAAACCCATGGACCCGGGCGGCACGGCCTGGACCAGGGCGTCGAACAATTGCTCCGGCTCCAGCCCCTGCTCTGCCGCCTGCTGCACTTCCCGCAGGCCGAACTGCTGCTTGAACCAGCTGACCATCCAGTAGCCACGAAAGATCATCACCTCGCAGTTGTAGTGATCCGGCACCGCCGCCGGGTACGGCGGAATCAGCGGCACCACTTCCAGGTAGCGCGAGCGGGTGGTGGTGATGGTCGCCGTGGTGCCGTAGGACAGGCAGGCCGTGGTGGCGTCCTGGACCCCGGAACCGAGCACTTCACAGGCTTTGTCGGCACCCGCGGCGATCAGCGGCAGGCCCTCGGGAATGCCGGTGTGGCGGCTGGCCTCGGCGCTGATCCGGCCCAAGGTCTCGCCGGGCTTGAGCAGGGTCGGCAATTGCTCCTGGCGCACTGCCAGCGCCTGCCATTTCCAGTCGCTGGGAGCGGCCCAGCGCAGGCGCTTGTAGTCGAACGGCAGGTAGGCCACGCAGCAGCCCACCGAGTCGACGAAGTTGCCGGTCAGGCGATGGGTGAGAAACCCCGACAACAGCAGGAACTTGTCGGTGGCGGCCCAGACCTCCGGCTGCTCCTGGGCCACCCAGTTGGCCTCGGCCTGGGCACGGAAGTAATCCACCGTGGCCTCGGCGCCGATCAGCTTGAACAACCAGCCCCAAGGGCCCTTGATGCGGCCTTCGATTTCACTCTGGCGCTGGTCGAGCCAGAGGATCGCCGGGCGCAGGGCCTGACCCTGGGCGTCGACATTGATCAGGGTGCCGCGCTGGGTGGTCAGCGACACGCCGCGGATCTGCGAGCGGTCGATGCCGGTCTGCTGCCACAGGAGCTGACAGGCTTCGCCGAGCTTGGCCCAGTAGTAGTCCGGATCCTGCTCGGCCCAGCCGGGCTGGGTCGAGTAGTAGGCTTGCAGCTCGACCTTGCCCTTGCCCAGCAGGTTGCCCTGCAGGTCGAACAACAGTGCACGTACGCTCTGGGTACCGTTGTCGATGGCCAGCAGGTAGGCCTGCTTATTGTTGTTGTGGTTATCCATGAGGCTCTCTGGGTTGGGCATCAATGCAAGGCTGACGGCAGGCTGTGATGGCGTTGCCACAAGGTCAGGTAGCGCTGTTCTTCGGCTTGCCAGCGGCTGTCGTCCCAGCCCAGCCGCGGCTGGCACAGGCGGCGGATGGCCGGCAGGTAATCCGCCGCGCCCCTGGCCAGCAGCAGGCCGAGACGAGTGCGGCGCAACAGCAGGTCGTCCAGGTGCAGGACCATTTCCGCCTCGGCGGCAAAGGCCAGCTCCGCCCACAGGGTGTCACTGGCGCCGACGCAGTCAGCGCCCAAGGCTGCGACCAATTGCGCCAGGCGCGGCAAATCGCGGCCGTGGCGCCCGGCCAGGCGCCGCAGCTGGGCGCCGCTGAGCCCGGGAATGTCCAGCGACGCTACCGGCGCGAACACCGCCGAACCGTCATCGCTGACGCTACGGCCAAGCATCGCGGCGCAGGCTTGCAGCACTTCGATAGCCTGAGGCCGGAAGGTGGTGAGCTTGCCGCCGGCCAAGGTCACGCAGCCGGGCTCCTGCCACAGCACGTGCTCGCGGGTTGCATTGGAAGGTTTGCCCTGCTGCTCGGCCCCCGCGGCGGCCACCACTGGGCGCACACCGGCCCAGGTCGAGAGCACGTCGCCAGCCTCGACCCGGGCCTGGGGAAACTGCTGGGCGCAGGCGGCCAGCAGGTAGTCAAGTTCTTCCTGGCTGATACTGGCGCTCTGGTCCAGGTCCTCGCGGTGGTCGAGATCGGTGGTGCCGACCACCGTGGCGCCTTCCCAAGGGAAGACAAACACCGGCCGACCGTCCTCGGCGTGCATGAAGCTGAAGGCCTGGGCCACCGGCAAGCGCCAGCCCGGCAGCAACAGATGGCTGCCTCGCAGCGGTCGCAACTGCCGGCCATTGTCCGTCGCACGCAGGCGTTCGGCCCAGGCACCGGTGGCCACTGCCAGGGCCTGGCAACGCAACTGTTGCGGCGCGCCGCCCTCGCTGTCCTCGATCTCGACGCCACACACTCGCCCGTCCTCGCGCAGCAACTGCGTGACCCGCAGGCCATTGAGGGCCAGTGCGCCGTCGGCCCGGGCCTCGGCCAGCACCCGCATCACCAGTCGTGCATCGTCGGTCAGGGCATCGAGAAAGCTGGTACCGCCCAGCAGTCCCGGCGCCTTCACCCCCGGCGCCAGGTAGCGCAGCTGCTGGGCATCGTGGAAGCGATGAGTGCGCCGCCCGGCCAGGGCGTCATAGACACTCAACAGACCGCCAAACACCTTGGGCCCGGGAAACTTGCCGCGGTAATGCGGCATCAGGAAACTCATCGGTTCCACCAGCCCGGGCGCTTCCTGCAACAGCCGCTGGCGCTCGCGCACCGAGTCCCGGGTCAGGCGCCACTGGCCCTTGGCGATGTAGCGCAAGCCGCCATGGACCATCTTCGACGAGCGGCTGGAAGTGCCCCAGGCAAAGTCCCGTTGCTCCAGCAGCAGGCAGCGCCAGCCACGCCGGGCCGCTTCCCGCAGGATGCCGGCACCGCTGATGCCGCCGCCGATCACGATCAGGTCCCAGGTCTGCGCCGCCAACCCGGGCAGCGCCTGTTGCCGCCATCGGTCGTTCCACTCCTGGCTCATGGCATCACTGCTCCAGCAAGGTGCCGGGGTTGAGGCGCCCGGCAGGATCGAAATGGCGGCTCAGGGCCTGCAAGGTGTCGATCGCCAATGCGCCCTTTTCCCGCAGCAGGTAAGGCGCGTGGTCCTTGCCCACGCCATGCTGGTGGCTGATGGTGCCGTGGTGGTTGACGATGGTCTGGCTGGCCGCATGCTTGAGCGCCTGCCAGCGCGCCAGGGTCGCCGGGTAGCCGGCCGCCGGGCGGAACACGTAGGTGGTGTAGATGCTCGAACCTTCGCCGTAGACGTGGGACAGGTGAGTGAACACGTGCACCTGCTCGCCCTCGGTAGCCAGGCCGTCGCGCAGGCTGCCTTCAATGCGCTGCAGCAGGCCGTCGACATGGCGCCAGTCGGTGGCCGTCTCCAAGGTGTCCACCAGGTAGCCGGCGTTCCACAGGCTTTCCCGCAGGTAGGGAAAACGAAAGCGGTTCTGCGCCCATTTGTTGCCGAGCAAGGTCCCGGTGAACACCCCGCCGAAGGCCTTCAGGTGCTTGCGTGCATGGCGCAGGGACAAGGCATTCTGCTGGCGGTTGCCAGTCACGCCGAAGGTCAACAGGCACTTGCCCACCCCGGCGCCGCGCAGCGCCAGGTATTTCTCCAGCCAGGCGATCTGCGTCGGGTGGCCCGCCAGGGCCAGTTGGGTCTCGGTCTCCAGGGCATTGGACAGGCGCAGCATCGACAGCGGCACCCGGGCCTGAGCCAGGGCGCGCACTGCTTGCAGAGCCTGCTGCCAGTCGGGCAGGAACACCCCATAGAAACGCTCGTCAGCGGGCAAGCGGCTGACCCGAACCTTGACCTCGGAAATGATTCCGAAGCGCCCTTCGCTGCCCAGCACCACTTCGCGCAGGTCCGGCCCGGCGGCAGACGCCGGAAAGGTGGCGATGGGCATCGGTCCGGCAAAAGTCTCCAGGGTGCCGCCGGCGAACAATTGCTCGATGCGCCCGTAGCGCAACGACTGCTGGCCACTGGAGCGACTGGCCACCCATCCACCGAGGGTCGACAGTTCCCAGGACTGCGGAAAGTGCCCCAGGGTGTAACCCCGGGCCCGCAGTTGGCTTTCCACTTGCGGGCCGCTGGCACCCGGGCCGAAGGTCGCCAGCAGGCTGTCTTCGTCCAGCTCCAGCAAGCGGTTCATGCGCGCCAGGGACAGCGTCAGCACCGGGCGTTCGGAGCGCGCCGGGTTGATGTGCCCGGCCACCGAGGTGCCGCCGCCATAGGCAATCAGGCACAGGTCGCGGTCCTCCACCAGGGCCAGCAACTGGCGGATCTGCTCGGCAGTTTCCGGGAACGCCACCGCGTCCGGATAAACCCCCAGCTCGCCTTCGCGCAGCGCCAGCCAGTCGGGCAGGCTCTGGCCACGGGCATGCAGCAGGCGCTCATGAGGGTCAATGCTGTACAGCGAGTGGGCTTGCAGGCGTGACACCGGCACCCTGGACAGCGCCTGCTCCAGGGTCGCCTCCGGCAACCGCTGCCCCGGCCCCAGCCGCTCGGCGAGAAACCCCGCGCCCTGGGCCGGCAATTCGACCACCGTGGTTGCTTCCCCCCAGCCATTCCAGCGTCGCATGCGTGTGTCCTTGTGCTGTTGTTATAGGTCTTGCTTCAGGTTCCCTATAGTAGTCAGCCACTGGGGGCTGTCACGGTCGTATGGTGCCAGTGGGTGTAGCCAATGGCGTCACCCGCCTGGCCCGGCACCGGACAACACCCGCTATTGCTGGCTTTAGCCAGGAGCGCCAATACGCTATGTCAAAGGAGAAATACATGTCTAAGCCAATGAGCACGAAGCACACTTTTCAGTAAATACCACTGACCGGCTTTAGCCCTAAGTCACACAACACAGCCAAGCGTTTAGTTCGCCCTCTTACATCCAGCAAACCCACTTCAGCCACAACACTCGCAAGTACCCCCACATGTCTAGCGCCACTAAAGCCCACAAACCCCAGCCAGCCAACAACACACTAAAAGCCGACACCAGAGCACCTAAATAAACACAAATACCATTAAAGCCCCAACAGATATTGACATTGAAAATTAATTCAATACCATACCCGCCCACTCAAAGGAATGAACCACCATGACAAACCAAGAAGAAAAGATAAAGCTAATGGCTTACAAAGCCTACAAAGCCGACTTTGAGAATGGAAGTACAATCAAACAGTACCAGTACATTCACTCCGTACTCAGCGCAATCTCTTTTACCTTTTTTCTAGCGTTATTCAGCGCTGGTGATGCCAATATAAAAAACAGCCTCTCATTACAGGCTGCAATCATATTATTCTCTATCAGCCTCATCACTAACGTCTTGCTTTTCACCCTTCACTACCTTGGCAGCAGCGACCGTGAAACAATTTGGCAAGCCCATCTGACGGGAGCGTATAACACCCTTGAAACCATGTCCTGGAGTGCTCCTTTCTTCGGCACTCTCGCCTTGATCTGGTTTTATTTCATACCCGCACTGCTCTGTTCAATCTTAACGATATCCATTTTAATTATCGGATTACTCTGCACGCACATACAAATCAAAAAATCCCTAGAAGCGCTTCATGAAGATAAAATATCAGCCATTAACAATGACGACATTGATACATTAAAAAGACTGGACGCGTTCAAATTCAACGAACTCCTTGCAGACGAAGAAAAAATATTCAACCAGTACAACTACGAAATAAGAATAATCAACGAAACATCAAAAACTGATTGCGGACAGCTAATAACACTGCACCATCAAGTCTCACCAGGAGACATTGTAAAAACCGACTATTCAACTAAAAACTCTTTCAAAATCATTGAAATAATACATACAAAAAACCATACGACTTTGAACTGCACAAGAGCAGGTAGCCCTACCAGCGTTCAGACGGACGTTACAGCCTGAACAATACGACATCTCGTAGATATGCTATCCACGGGCGAAGAGCCCACCGTTCGAATATCCGGGTTGATCAACCAATGCCTGCAACCATGAAAACCTGCACACCGCTGTTCTGGTCCACGGACCTGGGCATCGACTACAGCGCCCCGCTCTTGAACCTGAAGGACCTGGTGCCGGTGGTGGGCCAGAAAACCTCGGCGTTCTTTGCTCGCCAGGACCGCATCCAGATCGGCGAAACCCTGCAACTGATCTGGTGCCCGCCGGTCTCCGACCTCAATGGCTGGAGTGAACAGCCTTCGGAGATTGCCCTGAGCCAGCTGTTGCGCGTCAAGATCAGCGGCCCGGCCCAGGCACCGGCAGCACCGCTGCATGCCATCCACCATGGCATGCAGCGGTACGCATTCGACGTCCTGTCCTGCAAGCCGTTGCTAGCCGCCCTGCAAGCACAACCGCTCGACCCCGCCGCGTGGCAACTGGCAAAAATCGGCAGCGCAGCTGGCACCTGCCTGAGCTGGGATGAACTGACCTGGTGTGGGCGCGCCGAGGTCGCAGGGCTGACCTACCTGGTAGCCACTCGCCCTTGCGAAACCTATCTGGAGATGATCGTTGAGGTGAACGAGCAGCAGATTGTCGGGTTGTTTTCGGTCTACCTGAGCCCGGGCGGCGACGATTATGACTTTGGCCGACGGGTGCTTTCAGGGGATGAATTGCGCGCCATCAAACGCGTACTGCAGGTCGCCCAGCCACTGCAGGATTGCCAGGAGGCGTACCTGGCAATCTGAGCTGGCAAGGGGGAAAAATATCCCTGATCAGTACTAACCAGCTGTTTTCACACTTATTTTTTTATTCAGGGGCTTCCCAGAGCGCGCAAAAATTGTTAAATTTGCGCCCGTTCTTGCAGCGGTCCTCCCAAGACCGGTTATCAGCGCAAGTAACGTCGCAATAGCTACAGGGGCGTCGCCAAGCGGTAAGGCAGCAGGTTTTGATCCTGCCATGCGTTGGTTCGAATCCAGCCGCCCCTGCCATTTTCCTTATGTTGGTAAACACACAACTCAGCCGATTGTCATGGCCCGAGTGCCGAACCGTCGCCCTGTTTCAGCCCCACCTTGCTCATGCACTGCTCGATTGAGCCGGCGCCAGGCTGTCTGCAAGCACCTCCAGCAATGCCGCGACCTTGGGCAGGCCTTGGCGGCTTTTCAGCCAGAGCAGGTTGATCACCTGCCCGCGGGTTGCCAGTTGCGGCAGTACTTCAACCAGGGTCCCCTCTGCAAGCTGACGCTTGACCAGCCATGAAGGCATTTGCGCGATGCCATACCCCGCCAACACCGCCATCAACAAACCCTCACCGTCGCCGATGATGCAACTGGCAGGCATTACCCGGCGCTCGATCTCGCCCGGACGGCCAGTGGCGAAGCTCCAGGGGCTGACCCGGCCATCCACCCAGCCGTAGGTGATGCACTGATGCTGCTGCAAGTCGCCAGCAGTCAATGGCGTGCCATGCCTGCGCAAATAATCGGCGGAGGCACAGAACAGATGCCACTCACTGCCCAGCTGGCGCTGCCCCAGTGCCTGCGGCCAAAAGTCCGGGCCGCCGAGCCGCACGGCAATATCGACACCGGCCGCTAGCGGCTCGACCCAATGATCGGAGAACGTCACCTGGGGCTGCAGCAGTGGGTGCGCCTGGGCAAAGCGCAGAATCACCGCCAGCGCCTGGGAACGACCAAAAGCCCCCGGAAGGTCGATGCACACCTTGCCCCGCAGCTCGGTGCTCTGCGCCTGCAACCCCCACTCGGCCTCCTCCAGGTCCGCCAGCACGCCCGTGCAGGTGCGATGGAACGCAGCCCCCACATCCGTCAGCGACAGGCGCCGGGTCGTGCGGTGGAACAGCCGGACCTGCAGCCGGCTTTCCAGTCGGGCAATGGCTTTGCTGATCGCCGACGCCGTCAGGTTCAGCCGTTCGGCAGCGCCCTTGAAGCTGCCGGAGTCGGCGACACAGACAAATACATCGATGCCCTTCAAGCGCTCCGAGGAAAACATGGCGGCTCCTTATTCATGAATTCAGTTCCATCCATTCGATAGAAATCATCATAAAACAGAACAGGATTCCCCAGTAAGCTGGATCGCAGCCCGCCGCTCAATCGGCAGAATTTACAGAGGCACGGATGCTGCGCACCCTGAAAAACTACCCGACCACGATCAACCTGTTGCTCTCAGGCGCCCTGATCCTGACCCTGGCGCGGGCGATCACCCTGCCCTATCTGGTCATCTACCTGGCCAGCCGCTTCCACCTGGACGTGGCCGATATCGGCCTGGTGATTGGCAGCAGCCTGATCCTCGGCTCGGTGCTGAGTCTCTACGGCGGTTTCCTGGTCGACCGAATCGCCAGCTACCGGCTGATCCTGGGTTGCTGCGCAGTATTCAGCCTGGGTTTTATCGGCACCTTTGCCGCCCGCGAGCTGTGGCTGTTCTACCTGTGCCTGGTGTTGATCAACCTGGCTTACGCAGTGCTGGATATCGCGGTCAAGGCCGGGTTTGCCCGGCAGTTGCCGGTGGCTGAGCGCAGCGAAGCGTTCTCGATCAAATACACCTTGAGCAATATCGGCTATGCCGTCGGCCCCTTTCTCGGGGCCGGGCTGGCCACGCTGGACATCAGCCTGCCGTTCCTGTTGTCCAGCGGGCTGGGCGCGGGGTTCTTCTGCCTCTACCTGGCGCTGGGCGACAGGCACCTGAACAGCCGCGATGCGACGCACCCGCCTATGGCCTTCCTGGCGCTGGGAAAACAGCTGCTGCGCGATTACCGCCTCGTCTGCTTCACCCTGGGCGGCTTGCTCAGCGCCGTGGTCTTTGGCCAGTTTTCGGCTTATCTCTCGCAGTACCTGATGGTCACCACCTCACCTGAAGCCACCTACAGGATCATCAGCAACCTGGTAGCGACCAACGCACTGCTGGTGATAACCCTGCAATACAGCATTGGCCGAAGGATTTCCCAGCGGCACCTGGGGCGCTGGCTGGCGGCCGGCTTGAGCCTGTTCATGCTGGGGGTCGGCGGCTTCGCCCTGGCTACCAGCCTGCCGCTGTGGATGCTGTCCATGGCCCTGTTCACCCTCGGCGAAATCATCGTGTTTCCGGCCGAATACATGTTCATCGACAGCATTGCTCCCGAGCCTCTGCGGGGGCTGTATTACGCCGCGCAAAATCTCTCGAGCCTCGGCGGGGCCCTGGGCCCGATCCTCTGCGGCATGCTCCTGGCGACCCAGCCACCCCACGCGATCTTCTACATGCTGGCGCTGTTTATCATCGCCGGTGGACTGTTCTACTGCCTGGGGGCCGCCAACCCGGGCCAGGCCAGGGCCAGGGCCGCGGGTTGACGCTCGCCAGCGTCAGGCAAGCGCCCTGCCCAGGTGCCTGGCAATGCGCGCCAGGACGTTCATGCAGTGTGCCGAAACCACCAGGGGCGGCTCGTTGATCATGTACAGCAGGTGGTCGAACGCGATGCCGGCCTCGTTATGCTCGAGGTAGTCCAGGACGATAGCGTGCCCCTGCTCCAGCCCCGCCTGAGCCAGCACATGCTCTTGCGGCACCGGACCGAGTTGCTCGTAGGCACGCCGCATCAGACTGGATACTTCAGCCAGTGCCTCGATGAAATCGGCGCGCAAGTCGTCTGTTGATGCAGGCACGTGCAGATACTCCTTATTGGCCTGGAGACCCTCCAGCCGTCGATCAGTTGTCATCGGCCAGTCCAAGCAGCTCGCGCCGGACTTGCCGGGCAATCGCCGCAAAACCCCGGCCCGTACCGCGGTTGCGCGTCGAGTGGTTGAGGCTGCTGGTGACGTCCTGCCAACACTCCACCGTTTCAACCTGCTGGTGTGCAGCATCGGTATCCATTTCAAAATCGATGAAGCGCTCGTCCTGGGTCAGCAACCGGCCAAACAGACTGCACATCCCGGGAAAGTCGATATCCAGCGCGAGGACCACGGTTGCCGCCCAGTCCACCCCCTGGGCCTCGGCGTAACGGCGTAACGCCATGGGAACCCCTTCATCCCGCCAGGCCCGGGCCGTGCACTCAAGCGCATGGGCGCTGAGGGCATTCTGTTGCTGGACATTAAGCTGACGCTTTTTCAGCAAGCGTTGAATATCCATATCGATCCTTATTGCTCCAACTCCTGATCCAGGGCCTTCAGGGCCCGTTGCGTGACCTGCTCGATATAGCCCGGGTCAGCATAAATGCGCGCGAGCAGGATCGCGCCTTCGTAATCCGCCACCGCTTGACGTCCCATGGCCAGGGCCTGGGCCGGGTCGAAACGGCTCTGGTACAGGTGCGCGAGAGTCCTCGCCCACTCATCGAGAAAGTTGCGAATGGGCACCATGAGTTCGGCCTTGCCATAGGTTGCGTCGACCGCGATCACGCCCATCAGGCAGCCCGTGGCCTCCCCCTGAAACAGGCGCAGGGCCTTGCGCCCCATCTTTTCCAGGCGCTGCGCCGGGCTCAGCGTTGCGTCGAACGCCACGGCGAACAAGGTCTGGCTGATGGCCTGATGGGTCCACTCCAGTACATCCCGGAGCAACGATTCCTTGTTCGGGTAGTGATGATAGAAAGACGCCTTGGTCAAGCCACAGGCGCTGGCCAGGGTGTCCATGGTGGTGCCGTGATACCCCAGGCGCCTGAAGGCAGTGGCACATCGCTGGAGCAATTCATCACGAGAGATTTTGGGCGGTCGCACGGGGGTTCCTGCTGTCGATCACGGCCAGTGATTCTAGGCCATAAGCCAGCCCGCCTCAATTTGACGGTTACCGAATGTTTGTTTAGTTTACTCAAAGCAAACACTTGGTCAGTAACTTCCGGGCATTGCAGCGGCTTTCCAGAGCGGCCATTGAGGAGCACAACCATTGAAAACCACAACCGGCACTCCGCCCCCTTCGATCCCTTGCGAAAGCCTGGTCCTCGTTGCCCGTGACGGCTACCGCCTGGCTGCCCTGCGCTACCTCGCCGCAGGCCAGGTCAAGGGCAACCTGCTGGTGGCCAGCGCCACCGGCGTACCACAGCGCTTCTACCGACGCTTCGCCGAGCACGCGGCGCGCCAGGGTTTCAATGTCCTGACCCTGGACTACCGCGGGATTGCCCAGTCCAAGCCAGACAGCCTCAAGGGGTTTGCCATGGCCTACCTGGACTGGGCCCACCTGGACCTGGCAGCGGCCGTCGACCTGCTAAGCCAGGAGGCGCTACCGCTGTATTGGGTCGGTCACTCTTTTGGCGGCCACGCCATTGGCCTGCTGCCCAACCATCAGGCACTCACCGCCTGCTACAACCTGGGCACCGGTGCCGGATGGAGCGGCTGGATGCCGAGGACCGAAGCCCTCAAGGTGCGCCTGTTCTGGAACCTGATCATGCCGCCGATCGTTGCCTGGAAAGGCTACATGGCCTGGAGCCTGCTGGGCATGGGCGTTGATCTGCCGCTGGGGGTCTACCGGGACTGGAAGCACTGGTGCACCTACCCGAACTACTTCTTCGACGACCCCGCGATGCCTTATCTGCCAGCGCTTTACGCCAGCGTCCGCACGCCCTGCGTGTTTGCCAGCGCCGTGGACGACCTGTGGGCTCCGCCCCGTTCCCGCGACGCCTTCGTCAAGCACTACCGCAACGCACCGCAAATCCACCTCGACCTGCAACCACGGGCCGGGGCCAGGCCTATCGGCCACATGGGCTACTTTCGCGACGACT
The DNA here is from genome assembly GCF_009908205.1 of Pseudomonas sp. Fl5BN2. Lineage (NCBI taxonomy): Bacteria > Pseudomonadati > Pseudomonadota > Gammaproteobacteria > Pseudomonadales > Pseudomonadaceae > Pseudomonas > Pseudomonas sp. Fl5BN2. The sequence continues at coordinate 359,948 of NZ_JAAARL010000004.1, forward strand.
CGATGCCGCTCTGGGATGAAATCCTCGACTGGCTGCAGGGCCACCGCACCCTCCCCTCCGAGGCCCGCGCGGATGCCACGGCTCCCGCCTGCTCCTGAGATCGCCACGCAAGAATAAAAAAAGGGGGCGATCAGTGATCGCCCCCCAAGCCTTGCAACCACGAGAGAACCTATAGCGTCAGTTGCCCACGCTCCTCATCGGTCAGGCGCGCCCGCGCCTGCTCGCTCAAGGGCCCAGCGCCCAGCACCTGCACCGGGCTGTCCGGGTTGTAGCCCGGGGCACGGCTGGCTTCCTCACGGTTGCGCTGCACCGGCTCGCTGCCAAAGCCCAGCACTTCTACGGTGACGATCGACGCCCGGCCCTGCTTGGCCGCGGCCTGCTGGTTGCGTGCCGCGTCTTCCGCCGCCTGGGACGCCGCCGAGCCCGCGGCACTGGCCGAGGTCATGGCGCCGGTATTGATCGCCGCGCTGATCGGCACCCCGGAGGACTTGCCCTGGGTCTGGATGTTCGCCGCGTTGACCACCCGCAAGGCGGCGATGTTGATGTTGCCCGAAACCCGGATGCCCGCCTCACCGGCATCGATGGTGCCCAGAGGCGCGATCAGGTCGATGTCCCCGGCCGGCACTTCGGGGATCGGGTTGAGGGTGGCGATCCCGGCCCCGGTGCTCGGCACCGACGGCGACAGGCTGACGTTGCCCCAGTTGTCGTAGACCCGCTTGGGCGGGGTGTAGACCACGGTGGTCTTGGAACCGCGACCGGCGTTGATGTCGCCCTGGGCCGACCAGCCCATGATCGAACCGCCGAACGTAGTCATGATCCGGCTCTGGCCCAGCAGGATGCTGCCCAGGGAGAACAACTGGATGTCGCCGGAACCCTGGGTGATGATCCCCGCCGTTGCCGGTGGCGCCGTGCCTTCAATGCCGAAGGTCTGGTTGCCGCCGGGGGTCAGCATCTGGATATTGCCGCCGAAATCGGTGTGCACCCCCGCGCCCCCGAACAGGGTGATGTCACCCTTGTAGGTGATCGGGTTGCCGGCCACATCGGTGCTCGGGAACAACCCGGCGATCGCCGCTCGGCCCCGGGCATAGCTGCTCTGGCGCACGCCCCCCTCCTCGTTGTACTCACGGCCGGCGGCCTTGAGCTCGGCAAAATACACATTGCGCGCAAACACTCGCTGCTGCTCGGCCGGCAAGGCCATGTAGTAAGCCTGGGCCTGGGTGCTGTCACCGACAAAACCGAAGCGCTCGGCCAGCCAGGCCAGCAGTTCGTTGTCGTAGATCTTCGCCACCTTGCTGCCTGACAGGGTCTCGCCAGGCTGGGCGAGGTTGAGCGGATTGAGGTAGGCCGCGACGAAGCGCCGGTAGTCCGGGCCGTGGGCGCCGAACCCGGCCTGCATCACGATGTTCGCCCCGGGCCGGCTGTCCCCCGGTGCCACGGCACCGATGCTGGTGACGCTGACCCGGTCCTCCATGAGGATGCTGCGCCCCGCCGTCAGCTCCAGGGTGCCGGGGCCGGCGACGTTGAAGCTGCTGTAGAGGATGTCGCGGCCGGCGCTGACAACGGAGATATCGTTGGGGTTGTTGTGCACGAACAGGTTGCCGGCAAAGCTGTAGCGGCCGAACTCCTTCTCGCCGCCCGTGGCACCGCCCAGAGGCGTGCCGCTGCTGACGATATCGCGCCCGGCCAGCATCCACACCGGCCCTGCGCCGGCATGGTAGGTCTGGCCATAACGCGGATCATCCGAGGTGGTGATGGTCAACCTGCGCCCACTGTTGACCCCCAGCAGGTCCCCGCTCAATGCGTAGAAGCGTGCCGGTTCCTGGGTATTGCTCCACAGCAGGCTGGCGCTGTCGGGGCCGAAGGCAAACAACGGCGAAACCCCGATCTTGGCCCGGTTGCCATCGCTGGACAGGTTGCCACTGCCCAGTACCTGGTCACCGTTGAGGAAGCCCACGAACGCCGGATTCCAGATCGTCGCCAGGCTGTCTGGCGCCGCGCTGGAACGGCTGATGCTCAGGTCACCGCCATAGATCGAATCCCCCGCCAGCAGTTGCAACTGCCCCTGGTTCGAGGGCGCCAGCACCAGGGCCCGGAGCGGCCCCAGGTTGCCCACGTCCATGACCGACGCTCGACCGTAATACAGGCTGCCGCTGGCGGCGACGGCACGCAGTGTCGCGGGATAGACCGCCGCCATATCGGTTTCCGTGGTCTGGGTCAGTGGTGTGAGGTTGCCCCCGGCGGAGAACAGGTCCACCGCCGTGCGTTCGCTCCACAGGCTGAACCAGCTCTGTCCGACCCCGTTGACCGCGCCGCTTTTGAACGCCTGGGCATTCATCTGCGGGGCACGCCCCGGGTCGGCCACATCCTGCAGCACCAGGTCGCCGCGGGTGGCCAGGCTGAAGGTGGCGTCCCCCGGCAACAGGCTCAAGCCCCCGGCCGCCAGGGCCGAAGTGGCGCGTAGCGGATCATAGGCGCGGACCTCGCTCGGGCTCTGATCCACCCGCTGGTTGCCATAGCGCAGGGTCAGGCTGCCCAGGGCACCGCCGCTCAGCTGCGCATGCCCGCGCACATCCACCAGGACGCCATTGAGATGGCCCTGGCTGATCTGGCTACCCGGGTTGAGCACCCCACCAACCCGCAGGTTGAGGTCGCCGCCGCCGGTCAGTTGCAGGCTGCCATCGGCCGCGACCCGCCCGGTGCTGCCCACCGCCAGCACCAGCCCCTGGCTGCGGGGGCTGATGTTTTGCGCTGTGGAGTCTGCCGCCAGCGGCCGGAGGATCCCGCCATCCCCGCCGACCTCGACATTCAGGTTGCCGCCGCCCAGGGTGCCGAACCCGGTGAACCCCACTAGCTGGTCGGCAGCCCCCTGGTTCATGTTGGGGGCGTAGGAACCGAAGTTGATCCACCAGGCGGTGGCTAGCGCCTGGTTGCCGCTCAAACCGTTGCCCTGGCGCCACAACCAGTTGCCGACGTTGGTCGAATCCTGCCCCAGGTCGCCCACCACCGGGCGCCCCTGTTTGCTCTGCGCCAGGCTGGTGATGTTGCCGGTCAGGTTGCCCCCCACCTTCAACAGCAGGTTGCCGCCACCGTCCGGGTACCAGGCACGGTACAGGCTGTCGGTACCGCCATTGACCCGTTTCTCGTTGCCCCCGGCGGCGTTGCCCAGCACCTTGTCATTGCTACCCAGGGCCCGCGGGCGGTTGTAAGGATCGTTGGCCGCAGTGCCGGTGGAGGAGCTGCCGGCGGTGTAGACGCCAAACAGCGACTCCATGTTCAGGTTGCCTGCGGCCAGCAGGTCGAGGTCTGCCGCGCCGGTACGGATCACGCTGAAGCGAGTGCTGCCCCCTGCCAACAGGGTGTACTCATCGCCTCCCGAGGCGCAGTACCCGAGATAGTCCTCACAGATTCCGGCATAGGCTTCGTCGAAATCGATCGGCTGGCCCGTCCGGCTGTCGTCACCGAACCATCCCAGGGAGCCCTCCTCGGTCCAGACCAGTGCGCCCTCGCCGAACATCCCGTAGTGGCTGTCGGCCAGACGCAAGTGGCCGCTCAACGGCGCAGGCTGCAGCAGGCGGCTGTCGGCCGCCTGGGTGTCGGCCCCCGCCACCAGGCGTATCGACCAGGACTGGGAACCTTCGGCGAGCATCGGCGCCAGCGCCCAGTTCTTGCCCTGCCGGCCGGATTCCTGGGCCCGCAGCTGTACCGAGGTCGCGCCCCCCGGCAACTTGACGTCGGTACCCGCCGGCAATAGCGCGCCACGCAGCAACGGCTTGCTGCCCCTGAGGGTGACCATCTCTCTGCTGCCCAGGCGTCCGGGCAGTGGCACGCCCTTGGGCCAGGTCAGAGGCGCGACACTGGCGTCGCTGCCCAGCAGGTGACCGGCATCCAGGGTGCTGCCGACGGCCAGGGTCTGGCTCTGGCTCAACAGCGTCCCCGCGGCGAACAGCACATTGCCCGAAGCGTCGCGCACCGCTGCCGCCAGCACGCTACCCGCAGGCAACACCAGTGGCTGACTGAGGGTCGCCGCCACCGGCAGGCGGGTGCCAGCCGGCAAGGTCTGGGCCTTGATCGGCAGATCGAAATTGAGGATCGAGCCGGCCGGGAAGCGGCTGCCATCGGCCAGGGTCACGCCGCTGCCCGGCACCACCTGGACGCCGCCGGTGTAGTCGATACCCGCCAACAGCACCCAACCGTTGTCATCATCGGTCGGCGGCGGTGGCGCAAAACCGTCGTTGATGCTGCCGTAGATATTCAGGTCGCCACCGGCGCGCAGGGTTAGGCTGCCCACCTCGCCCGAGCCGTAGACATTGTCGTCCTTGCGGGTGTGGGGATTGAGACTGGTGTAGCGATAACCGGACAAATCCAGATCGCCCTGCACCACCAGATCGCCATCCGCGGTTTTGCTGACGATTTCCACCCCGGGCCGCAGGTGGAAGGCATCAGCGTAGGTCGGGTTGTTCAGGCCGGCGAGCTTGTTCTGCAGCAGGTCGTTGTTCTGCAGGGCGGCGTTGATGAACGCCGTGCTCAAGTCATGCTTCTTTTTCAGATAGTCCTGGGTGATTTCCTGGTAAGGACGACCGCTGACGGCGTCGTTCTTCTGCGGCGCGTCGTCATAACTGACCATGCCGTTGACCGCGATCGAACGCGCGCCCTGGATATCCAGCCGGCCACGGGCATCAATGTCGATGTCGTTGCTGCTACCGTCCGGCTTGAACAGCCGCGGCGCGTTCAGCTCCAGGGTGCCGCGGCTGCGACCGTCGTTCTGCCTCGCGGCGCTGCCCACGGCCACGTCGGTGCCATGGCGCAGGTCGATGCGCGCGCCATCGGCCAGGGTCAGCCGGCCCAGGCCGGAGCCGAGCACCACAGTGGCACGGTTGGGCGAGTCGATGATCTTGCCGTAGCTGTCCACCCGCAGCTGGCTGCCATGGGCATCGAGCACCGCCCCGGTGTCCAGGGTCAGGCCGTTCCTGGCCGCCAGGTTGATGCTGCCGACCCGCTCGCCACTGGCGTCGATCAGGCCATTGACCCGCAGGCTGCCGTGGTCCACCGAGACGTTGACGCTGCTGGCCTTGACCCCGTTGCCGATGCTCAGGTCGCCCTGCTTGAGCTGGAAGCTGCGTGCGCCAAAGACCTGGCCCTGGTTCAGGCGCTGGTTGAGCGCGGCGAACTGTTCGTCCAGGGTGCCGCTGCCGCCCAGGCGCTGGGCCTGGATTTCCACCGCGCCGCCCAGGTAAGGCACCCAGGTGCCACCGGCATCGTAAGAGCCGCTGCTGCTGCCGAGGATCTTGCCGGCCAGGTCCACCTGCCCGGCAGCATCATTGACGGCCACTGCCCGCAGCTTGCCGGCCTGGTTGTTGCTGGCCGAGAGATCGATGGTCGCGCCAGCCGCCTGCAGTACATTGCCGGCGCGGCTTTCCAGCAGCACGTCGCCACCGGCGCCGTAGCGGGTCAGATCGTTGAAGGCAATAGCCCGGCCCGCCACGTCGATCAGCGAGCCGTCGGTCAGGCTGACATCACCCCGGGCCCCCAGGGTCACCTTGCCGCTGGGCAGCACCACGGCGCTGGCCAGACGAATGCTGTCGCCCTGCAGCGACAGTTCCGCGCCCTGGCCATTGGCGGTGCCGCGGGGCCCCGCCGAGGCGCTGATATCGATGGCGCCACCGGCCGTGATGCGGTTCACCGAACCGGCCTCGCCGGTCATCAGCGGGGTGAGGATATTCAGGTTGCCGCCGCTGTAGGCAAAGCCCTTGAGCGGGTCGTAGGCGCCTTGAGCCTGGTACACCGCAAGGCTGCCCTTGTGGTTGGCGGTCATCCGCTGGCTGGCCTTCAGGTCGACGTTGGCAAAACCCAGGGCCAGGCGCTCGAACGCCTTGGTGGTACTGGGCTGGGCAAAGGCGCCATAACCGAACTCGATGCGTTCGGCATTGATCTCCAGGCGCCCGCTGCCGGTCCCGGCGCCACCGGCCACCACCGCTCCGGCGGGGCTCTGGGCGCCCTGCCAGATCAGGTTGGCCGTGTGGATGCGGGCCACGTCACTGGCATCACCGGCGCCGTAGATCGCCGGGGTCGAGAGCATCAGGTTGCTCAGCAGCGACTTGCCGGTCAGCGGGTCGTAGGTGTCCAGGGTGGTGCTGCCGTAGAAGTTGAACGCATCGCGGGCCGAAAGCTGCAGGGTTTCCAGGGCTGGCGCGCCGAAGCGGGTGTCGCCTCGCAGCAGGCGGTCGAGCACTTGCTGGGTCAGGGTCATGCCGCTGGGCAGACGGTTTGCCGCCGCCGCAGCCGCCAGGGCCTCGGGGCTGCCGACATTGATCGTGTTCAAGCCCAGGTTCAGATGCCGGGTGCCGTAGCTCACCTGATCCCCCAGCTCGAAGCTGCCGTCGGTCAAGGCGACGATGCTGCCCTCGGAGTACAGCGCAGTCTGCCCGCCGCAGGGTGGGCTGGCGCAACTGCCCAGCTGGATGCCGCCACTGGTGCCGGCGGTCTGGCCCTTGTTGATCACATTCAGCAGGCCATTGGACACCGCCAGCACGTTGGCCATCTGGTAGGTGAAACCGTCACGCGCGTCGTAGCTGGCCTTGCCGCGGCCGATGCTGTTGATCGAGGCGCCCTGCTCCAGGACGATGGCCCCGGTATTGCTCACCAGGAACACCTCGGGGGCGGCCAGGGTCGCGCCTTCACGCAGGGTGATCGAGCCCTTGGCGGCATTCAGGCCCTCGGCCAGGGTGATGAAATTGCCGGGCTGGCCATATTTGATCAGGGTCATGCCGCCGAGCATCAAGCGCGCGGCGCCCAGGGCATTGAGGCTGTCCGCCTCCAGGGTGACTCCGGCGTAACCGCTGGTGGCCGACTTGCCGGCCGCCACCACCTCGATGTCGCCGTTGCCCATGTTCAGCACCGCCACGGTGCCGCCGTAGCCACCGGCCGCGGCATCGAAGCGACCGATGCCCTGGAAGGAAAAAGCCTCCGTGCCAGCGCCCGGCAGCAACGCCAGCTTCAGGGTCTTGGCGTCCACCGGCAGCATCGGCCGTGGCACCCCGAGCTTGGCCGCATCGGCCAGGGCGAACTGGGCGTAGCCGGTTTCGTTGTACTGCGAATAGCGCCGCAGGGTATCGGCCGAGGTCAGGATCAACTGGCTGGCCACGCTGTTGCTGATCCCGGTATGGGCGATCGACAGACGCCCGGCGGTGGACCAGGAGCCATTGCGCAGTTGCTGGGTCGCGCCTTCGGTACCGAGCCCGGCCAGGCCGTTGATCTCCACCCGGAAGGCCCCCGGCATCAGCGCATAGGTGGACGGCATCAGGGTGTAGGTGCCCGCCGCCAGCCCCGGCACCCCGGCGCCGATGCTGATCTGCTGGCCAATCAGCGGGTCCACCGCGCCGCCCTCCGGCGCTACCGGGGCATAGCCCGGCTGCACCCCGGGAACGATGGCGTAGATCGGGTTGCTGCCCAGGCCCGGGAGGATAAAGCTGCCGTTGGCGCCGATCTGCACCAGCGGGCTGTAGCGCGCATCGGTGGAACCGCCGCGCCCGGAGACGAACCCGGCCCCCAGCAGCTCGCCACCCCCGGACAGGTCCACGGTGGCGTCGGGCAGTACCTTCACCGAGCGGCCACCGAGGATCACCCCGACGTGCAGGTCGCTGTTTTCATTCACCAGGGAACCCTGGCCGAGGAAGCTCACGGTCTTGCCGTTGTACTTGTAGATCTGCCCGTCGACGGTGCCGCCGTAGGGCAGTACCAGGCCCTTGCCGCTGACCGAGGTCAGGCTGCCGGGCAGCAGCTCGACCTTGCTCGAGCCCATGTTGCCGATCTCGATCAGGCCCAGGGGGGCGCGCACCACCCCGCCCTGGCGGATGGTTGCAGCGCCCAGTTGCAGGCGCCCGAAAGCCGAATAGGGCAGCGCCACCTGGTCGTTGCCGGTACGGCCGATGGTCAGGGTCCGCGAGGGATCGAAGTTGACGCTGACGCCGGAGACTTCGTTCAGGTAGCCGGCCAGCACCCGGGCCCCGACCTCGGTGGCCGGGTACAGCTGCGCCGCCCGCAGGGTCATGTCGCCCTGGGTCAGCAACTGGGTGCTGATGCCCGTGGCGATGACGTCCGCGCCGGCACCGGCAAGGAAACGCAAGTCACCCTGGCTGGTCAGTTGCACATCATCGAAACCCCGACGCTCGACGCCAACCAGGCTGTTGTCGGCCTGGATCAGGTTGCCCTTGCTGCCGAACACCACGTTGCCGCGCACATCGATCAGGTTGCCGCTGGCATTGAACTGCGCCTGGGTAGCCCGTTGCGACGGCGTGCCGGTGGCCACCGGGCGCAGGTACTGGTCCTTGGCCTCCAGCGGCGCCAGGATGCCCGCCAGCAGCAGGTACGGCGCCGACAGGTTGACCCGGGAGTTGGCCGCGGCGCTGTCGCTCAGGTTCAGCGCACCGCTGTACAGGCGCAGGCTCTGGCCCATGTTCAGCGACACATCGCCGTCAAAACTCAACAGCCCATTGCTCAGCAGGGCCAGATTGTCGAAACCGCCGGCCGTGACCTGATCCACCCCCAAACGAGCGTGGCCGTATTCCAGGCTGGCGGCTGCGGCATCGGCGCTGCCCGGCAAGGCGCTGCCCTGGTGGACCTGGCTGAGCAGCAGTTCCCGGGCCTTGAGCACCCGGTCGTTGACCGCGTTCTTGATGTAGTACGGGCTTTCCAGGGCCAGGGACAAGCTGCCCCCCGCCGCACCCGCGCCACCGGCCCGGGCGACGAAACTGCCATCCAGGTACAGGCCGTTGTTGGAGGCAAAACTGATGCTGCCGCCATTGCTGGCCACCTGCACCCGGCCCTGGCCGGGGAGGTCCAGGGCGGCCTGGGTGCCGGAGGCATCCAACCGCGCGCCGTCGCGTACCACCACGAACAGGTCGCTGGCCTTGGCGATGCCAGTGGCCAGGTCGATCTCGCCGCCGATGGCGATCTTGCCGCCATTGCGCACCTGGCCGTAGCTGCGGCCACGGTTGTCCACCGCGGTCACGGCACGGCCCGCCACATCGATCAGCGCTTGCTCGCCGATCCAGATCGAACGGCCGTGACCGGCGGCATTGGCCGCCTCGGAACTGGCCACGGTCAAGCCGCCAAGGCTGACACTGCCGCCCCAGGCATTGAGGGTGCCGTTCATGGTCAACTGGCCGACGCTGCGCAGGTTGATGCCCTGCCCCGGGTCGACATTGATCACCGCGCCCTGGCCCACGGTCAACGCCGTGGTGGCCAACTGGGCGACGGTGGAATACTGGTTGCCTGCGGTCAGGCTCAGCCCGGCGCCACGGCGTTGGCTCAGCACGCTCTTGACCGGGTCCTGCTGGTACAGCTCCGGCAGCCAGCGCTCCAGCACACTGGACGGATCGCTGCCGCTGACACTGCTGCTGGCCTGGGAGCCGAAGCGGTAGACCGGCATATTGACGTCCACCTGGGCGCCGTCAGCGACGCTCAGGCCCTCGTTGCCGGTGATGTCATAGGCCGAGAAGCCCTTGTTGAAGAAGTCCCCGGCCAGTTGCAGGGTGCCGTCCTCGGGCGCGGTATCCTTGGCGCCAATCAGCACCTTGTGCGCCTGCAGAGCCAGGGTGCCGCCACCGTTAAGCCCATAGCCACGCAGTTGGCCATTCAGGTCGAGCTTGCCATCGGCCGCCAGGGTTACATCACCGCCCTTGCCGCCGGTGGTCTTGCCGTCATAGCCGATGCTCGCCCCGGACGCGGTGTCCACCAGGGAGCCACTGGCCAGGTTCAGCTCACCAGTACTGCGCAGCGATACCTTGCCACCGTTGTGGAAGGCCACCGTGGAGTTGTCGACGGGGTTGAGCGCCAAGTTGCTCCAGCGCCCGCTGGCGTCAAGCTTGACCCCGCTGGCCAGATCGACCCGCGGCTGAACCGCGCCAGTGGGTGCCAGGATCACGTCGCCGACCACAAAGTTGCGGTTCAAGTCCACCTGATTGAGCACGTTGCCGGCGTTGATGCTGCCACCGTGAGCGGTGAGGTTGGCGTTGATCCTGACCTGCGGCCCGAACAGGGTGATGTCGCCACCGTCGGCCACCTGCAGCGCGCTGTTGACCTGGATCTGCTGCTTGGCGCCAACCTTGATCGCCCCCAGCTGCATGCCATTGAGCAGATCGCTGTCGAGCACCAGTTGGCCCTGGCGATTGGCCGGCAAGGCCGTATTCAGGTCCAGGCCGTCAGCGATCTTCTGCTGATTGCCCTCAATCAGCACCTGGTCCACCGTCGGGCTCAAGGCATAGCGCAGGGTGCCAGTGGTTTTATTGAAGATCGGCGTGTAGTTGCCAATGATCAGCTGCGCGCGCTGGGCCGCGGCCTTGTAGGACTGCTGGTAGCCATCGAGATTGACGTTGGGGGCCTGGGTCTGGCGATCGCTCTTGAACACTTCGCTGATCAACTGGCCTTCAAGCACCGCATTGCTGGTGCCGATCACCAGTTTGCCGGCGTCGCGGCCGACGGTATAGCCGGCCTCATAGCGACGCTGCTGGGCGATCAGCGGGTTGTAGTAGTAATCGGTGCGACCCCAGCGCGGGCTGTTGTCGACATACCCCTTGTAGATCCCGGTGTAGAGCAAATCGCCCGGAGCCCGGGACAATTCATACAAGCGTCCGTCGACGCCGCGCAGCCAGCTCTGCTGGATATAGCCGCCTTGCACGTCCACCGTGCCGCCGGAAAGGTTCAACTGGGCGCCGGACTGGGTCACCACGTCCTTGCCGGTGAACGTCAGGGTGCCGCCCTGGGCCATCCACTCGCCGACGTTGTGGCCCTGGGTGCCCAGGTAACCACCGACTTCCAGCAAGCCGCCGGCGGTGTACCAGCGATCGGTGGCGTAGCCATTGGTGCCCGCCGGGACGAACACCAACTCGCGCAGGTCGACCCAGACGTCGTTATTGATCAACTGGCCGCTGTCGCGGTTGCCCGCCGAGTCGCGCTGCTCGTTGCCCTGGACGTTGATCTTGATGTTGTTGGACTCCATCGCCACCTTGACCCCGACGGCGCCGGCGACATCGATCACCGCACCATCGCGCACCAGGCTGCGCTGCCCGGCGCTGACCGCCACCTGGCCACCGGTGGCCAGGGTGATCGAACCGTTCTGGAAGTCCACGGTGCCGCCGCTGACGATCTCCACCCGCGACTGGTCGGTACGATCGGCGACGCTGCTCAAGTTGTTGAACTGGCCGGTGATCAGGTTGGTCGGGGTGCCGTCGAGGTTGATCAGGCCATTGTTGCGCTGGCTGTCCAGGGCGTTGCTGCCACTGCTGTCCAGCAGGATCGCGGTGGTGCTGCCCTGCCCCAGGGTCACGCTGCCGGTGCGGTCGCTGGCGGAGTTGAGCAGATGGATGGTGCCGCGGGTGTCCACCGAGGTGCTGGCCAGGGCCACGCCGTTCTGCGCTACCTGGTGCCCGGTCAGGGTGATGTCGCCGGTGGCGGCCATGATCAGGCCGCTGTTGCTGACCTGGCCGGCGCTGCTGCCGGCCTTCAGCGAGGTGGCGACTTCATTGCCGCGGGTGGTGGAATGCGGGTTGCCGCTGGTGCCGACCCCGCGGCGGATGTAGAAGCTGTCGCCGGCGGCCAGGGTGGTCTGGCCCTTGGCGGTGACGATGGTCCCGGCGTTCTCCACCTCGGCTCCCAGCAACAAGGCGTAGCCACCGGATTCAGTGGAGCTGGCCGGGCCGTGGGTCTGGATCAGCGCCCCGCGCTGTACCTCGACCTTGCCCAGGGCATCGCTGAAGGTCGGCAGAGTGCCATTGGCGTCGACATACAGCCCGCGCTGGGTGAACTGATCGTCGGTGATAGTGGCTGCCGCCGCCACCAGGTTGCGCACGTTGACTTGGCTGCTGCCGCTGAAGATCACCCCGTTGCGGTTCATGATCATCACCGTGCCCGCGCCCTTGATCTGGCCCTGGATCTCACTGGGCCGGCCATTGGGGTCGTTGACCTTGTTCAAAAGCGCCCAGGTGGACTGCTGCTGGAAGTCCACCGTCGTATTGCGCCCGACGTTGAAGGTTTCCCAATTGAGGATGGCTTTATCGGCGGTCTGTTCGATGGTCACCGTGGTCTTGCCACCGGATTGGCTCTGCACCGGCCCTTTGGCGTTGCTCCAGCCCTGGCTCAGACTGGTGTCGACCTGCAACCCGCCTTTGCCAAGGCCATCGGGAATGCTCGAGCCCGAGGCCAGTGCCGCCTGGCGTGCAGCAGCCTGGGCCGCTTGCTGGGCGGCAATCGCCGCGACACTGGCGTTGAGGTTGCCCAGGGAACGCTGCATCTGCTGGTTGGCCCGGGTCTGCTGGGACAGCGGCGGCGGCATGCCCGGCACCTGGCCATTGGTGCGCGCAGCGGTGGCGGCCTGGGACGCGCCCTTGTCGGCGAACCAGGCGGAACTGAAGGCCGTGGCGCCATGGGCACTGCCGGCCATCATCAGCAAGGCGATGGCATGGGCCAGGGGCTTGAGCCGCAGGCTCGGCAGCTCGCCGTCATGGCGCAGGGCTGGGGATTTGACCGGTGGTTTGCAGCGAACCATTACTACTCATCCTTTGTTATGACGCCCACGGGAGCGCGACGCTTGTAGGGCCCAGGGCGCGCGTCACTGCTATAGGGGATAGGCCGTTGGCGCGGGGCGCGACCGAACGGATGTCACGGAAAATTCATCTTCCGGGTGCAGGGTGTTGCCCCTGCCCGCCACGGGGCAGACAGGGGCAGGCGGCGAAGGGCGGTTAAAAGGCTCGGCCGATAGCGTTGCAGACGTTGGGGTTGCCGATGCTGCGCGGGCTGGTGGCCGTCACGAAGGCGTTGCGCACGGCCGTCTTCCAGATGGCCGGCAAGGGCTGCAGGTTGTTGTTCATGAGCGCCGCATCGTTATTGGCCAGCAGACCGTACTGACGGGCAAAGAACGCCCGCACCTGAGCGGTTTGCGCCGCATCGGCGTAGCACTGGCTGAAAATCACCGTGGTGAAGCCCAGGATCGGATAGCCGACGTTGGGAAATGGCACCACCGTGGGGTCATTGGAATCGAACGAAGCGGCGAACACCGGCACCCACCTGGCGGGGTCGCGGTACGGGTTGGTCGATGGATTCCCCGTCGGCGGGTTGATGGTGCTGATGGCGTTAGCGATGTTCGCCGGTGTCGGGGCCATCCCCTCTACCCGCGCCACCTTGCTGCCATCTTCCAGCCCGGCAAGGCTGCTGGCCGCATGGCTCGGACCAATAAAGGTCACGCTTCCCGGGGTCGCGTTCAGCAGTTCCATGATCTGTGGGCTGCCCTGAGCACTCTTGGCCGTGAGTGGCACCGAAGCCGGATAGGCGGAGACGAAGAACCGGGTGACCGAAAAAGGCCCGCCAGGTTCAGAGCACTTGGCGTTGAGAAAGCGCGTAAACAGTTCGGTGGTGCCACTGGGTCCTTGCGGATAGACCACCGTCAGGGGGCCGCTACGACCTCCGCTGTTCGTCAGGTACTGCCATTGGTCCAGCCTGCCCGAGAAAATCCCGCACACCTCATTGATGCTCAGGTTCAGGTTGCCCCCGCCCGGCTTGTTGAAGCGGATCGCCACCGAAGTCGCTGCGGCGGGCACCTGGATCAACGGGCCCCAGGCCTGCCCGTGAGCGTTGGCGTAGCCGTCGAGCTCGATGCTCCTCAACTTCGATTCAGTGCCCACCCAATGCACGTTATTGCTGGGAGCGCCCGGAATCAGGCGGTTGTAATCGTTGTTCAGAAAGGCTTCCTTGTCGCCCAGGTCAGAGCCGATGTAGGGCGCAAAGCCCGCTGTCAGCACCCCTGAGGTCTGGTAGTACGGCTGGGGCAGCGTCGAGCCGCCGCCGTTGATATCTGCCAGGGCCAACTGCGCGCACAAGGCGCTGCCCATCAGTGACGTGACTAACCAATGCGTTTTGAACATGACAAGACTCCTGTCGGATCAGGCTGTGCTCAAATCGACCCGGCGACCTGTGCACAGAGACGGGCCAAGGCTCGGACTGATCAGCAGCGCCGAGCAAAAAAAATCAGCAACGGCCGAAACCGTTGCTGATCGGGTGTTGCCTCTCGGTGGGGTTCGCAGTTACAGCGGACGACCGATGTTGTTGCAGACGTTGCTGTTGCCGATGCTCAGAGCGTTGCTGGCGGTCAGGAAGGTGTTGCGAACAACGCCTTTCCAGGACGCTGGCAGCGGCACGAAGCGGTTGGCCTGGATGGCCTCGTCGTTGTTCGGCGAAGTGCTCTGGCCGTAGTGACGAGCGAAGAAATCACGCACTTGGCTGGTCTGGTTGGCGTCGGCGTAGCACTGGCTGAAGATCAGGTTGGTGAAGCCCAGGATCGGATAGCCGCTGTCTGGATAAGGCACGGTGCCAGCAGCGCCGGCCTTGCCGAATACAGGTACCCATTTGTCCGGGTTGCCACGGTCAGTCAGGGCTGGAATCGCGACACCGCCGATGGCAGCGGAAACGTTGTCTGGAGCAGGCGAGACACCGGCGATGCGGGCAACCTTGGTGGCGTCGTCCAGACCGGCCAGAGTTGGCGCGGCGTAGTCCGGGCTCATGTAGGTGATGCGGCTGTCAGCGGCGTTCAGAGCGGTCATCACGCCCTGGCTGCCGGTCGCGGCCACAGCACCGGCAGGCAGGCCGCCGGTGTAGCTGGAAGCGAAGGAGGTGGTCACGCCGAAGGTGCCGGTTTCAGCGCACTTGGCGTTGAGGAAACGGGTGAACAGCTCGGTGGTGCCGCTGCTTTCGCTACGGTAAACCACGGTGATGGTGCCAGTACGGCCTGAAGTCGGGATCTGCTCCCACTTCGACACGCGACCCGAGAACACGCCACACAGCTCGTTGACGCTCAGGTCAACAGCAGTGCTACCAGCCTTGTTGAATGGAATGGCCACCGAAGTCGCCACCGAAGGCACCTGGATCAGCTTGCCCCAGGCGGTTTGGTGATTGTCTTCATAACCCTTGAGCTCTAAGGCGGTGAGCTTGGAATCGCTACCGGCCCAGTGCACGTTCTTGCCGGTGGTGCCGGCCACGAACTTGGTGTAGTCGTTGTTCAGGAAGGCAGCCTTGCCGTTGCCGCTGCCTACGCCGATGTAGGGAGCGAAGCCGGCGGTCAGCACGCCAGCGGTCTGGTACAGCGGTTGTGGCAGGGTGGCGCCACCGCCGTTGATATCAGCCATGGCAGCTTGTGCCGAGCACAGGGCTGCCAGGGTCAGGGATGCCGCGAGAACGTTGCGCTTAAACATGAAGAATCTCCTTTCGTCGTGTTCGTACGTTGGGTGAATAGCTCTTGCATGACGCCATGGCACTCGGGCCAGAAGCCTTGATCCAGACGGCTTGATGAGTGAGGCCATGGGGAGAGAAGTTCGCAGCTTCCGGTGACAGATAAAGGAAAAAACCTCGGGAGAAACCCACTGTTTTTGCAAAAGATTCTCGGGTGTTCGTCGCGGATTTACCGGCCTGTTCCGCGAAGGTGACAGCCAGGTTTCCGGGGCTGGAGCCGGCATCGCCCGGCAAGCGCCGAGGGTGCTGCAGACGGCGTTGGAACATGACAGAACGAGGAACCCGAGCTTGGCCGATTGCCGGGTCGGGAGTGACGCTCGCGGGGTGAAGTTTTATCGCTGCCCTGCCCTTCGAACCACAGCTTCACTCTCGTAGGAGCCGGCTTGCCGGCGAAGGAGCCCGCGAGGCCTGCATCGCCGGCGCCGACGCATTCGCTGGCAAGCCAGCGCCTACGGATCGGATTGAATCAGGTCGGGTTGGGTTGGGTTGGACGGCTCAGGTCACCAGCTGGTTGATCTCGATGATCGGCAGCAGCACCGCCAGGACGATCACCAGCACCACGCCGCCCATGACCACGATCATCAGCGGCTCCAGCAAGGCGGTCATGCCCATGGCTCGACGCTCGATATCCCGGGACAGGGTCTGCGCCGCCCGTTCGAGCATCGGCGGCAGGGTCCCGGTCTTTTCGCCGCTGGCAATCAGGTGGATCAATACCGGCGGAAAGACTTTCTCCACCCGCAGCGCCGCCGCCAGGTTGGCGCCCTCGCGGACCTTGGCCGTGGCCTCGCTGACGCTCTGGCTCAGGCGGTCGTTGGACAGGGTCTGGCGCGCCGCCTCCAGGGCCCGCAGCAGCGGCACCCCGGCACTGCCGAGGATCGCCAGGGTCGAGGCAAAGCGCGCGGTATTGAGCCCGAGGACGAAACGCCCGATCAATGGCAGGCGCAAAATCCGGCTGTGCCAGTTCAAGCGCGCCTGGGGGTTGCGCAAATACACCCGCCAACCCCAGAACCCGGCCACCATCGCGGCAAAGCACAGGCCGCCCCAGGCGCGAATGAAATCACTGGCATTGAGCATCGCCAGGGTCAGCCCCGGCAGATCCTGGCGCGCCTGGGAAAAGGCGCTGACCACCTGGGGGACCACGTAGCTCAAGAGAAAGATCACGATGCCAATGGACACCAGCCCCACCACCCCCGGGTAGATAAAGGCGGTGAGGATCTTGCCGCGCAGGCCGTTGCGCTCTTCGATGTAGTCCGCCAGGCGCTCCATGACCTGGGCCAGGTCGCCGGACTCCTCGCCAGCGGCGATCAGCGCCCGATAGATTTCCGGAAAATCCCGCGGCCGGGCCGCCAGGGCTTCCGCCAGGCGCATGCCGCTGCGCACATCGGCGCGCACCGCGCTCAGGGTCTGGGCGATGTGCTTGCGCTCGGCCTGCTCCACCGTGGCGCTCAGCGCCGCCTCCAGCGGCAGGCTGGCTCCCAGCAGGCTTGCCAACTGGCGGGTGGCCCAGGCCAGGTCATTGTCCGAGAGCTTGGGACTGAACAGCCCCCCTGCTGCGCCGGCGCCATTATTGCTCTCAAGCTGCACCTGCAAGGCCGTCAGGCCGCGACTGCGCAGGGTCGCGAACGCGGCTCCCTGGCTGTCCGCCTCCAGGTGCCCGGATTCGATCTTGCCGAGGCTGTCGGCGGCTTCGTAGCGATAGCGATTCATCAGGCGTCCCGTGTCACACGAAGGATTTCTTCCGGCGCGGTGGCACCGCTGCGCACCCAACGCTCACCGTCCTCGCGCATGCTGAACATCCCGGCCTGGCGCGCGGCGGCCCTCAAGGCCTGCTCGTCGGCCCCTTGGTGGATCAGGCTGCGGATAGCGTCATCGATACAGAACAACTCATGAATCCCGGTGCGCCCGCTGTAGCCAATGTGATTGCAGGCCGGGCAGCCCACCGGGCGCCAAGTGCCGGGGCTGGCCGGGTCCTGCTCCTTGCACTGGTTGCACAGGCGCCGCACCAGGCGTTGGGCCAGCACCCCGAGCATCGACGAAGCCAGCAGGAACGGCTCGACCCCCATGTCGATCAAGCGGTTGACCGCCGACACCGCGTCGTTAGTGTGCAGGGTTGCCAGCACCAAGTGCCCGGTGAGCGAGGCCTGCACCGCGATCTGCGCAGTTTCCAGGTCGCGGATCTCGCCGATCATGATGATGTCCGGGTCCTGGCGCAGGATCGCCCGCAAGGCCAGGGCAAACGTCATGTCGATCTTGGCGTTGACCTGAATCTGGCTGATGCCTGGCAGGTCGTATTCCACCGGGTCCTCGACGGTGAGGATATTGCTGGTGCTGGCGTCCAGCCGCGCCAGGGCCGCGTAGAGGCTGGTGGTCTTGCCGCTGCCGGTGGGTCCGGTGACCAGGACGATGCCGTGGGGTTGACGGATCAAGGTGTCGAGGCGGGCCAGCAGGTCCGGGTCCATGCCCAGGGTTTCCAGTTGCAGGCGCCCGGCCTGTTTGTCCAGGAGCCGCATCACCACCCGTTCGCCGTGGCCGGTGGGCACCGTGGACACGCGAATGTCGATGGGCCGCCCGGCCACCCGCAAGGCGATGCGGCCGTCCTGGGGCAGGCGTTTTTCGGCGATGTCCAACTGCGCCATGATCTTGATCCGCGACACCAGGGCCGCGTGCAACGCCTTGCGCGGCGAAACCACGTCACGCAGGGTGCCATCGACCCGGTAGCGCACCACTGAATGAGTTTCATAGGGTTCGATGTGGATGTCGCTGGCCTCGTCCCGCGCGGCCTGGGTGAGCAAGGCGTTGATCATGCGGATTACCGGGGCGCCGTCCTGGGTGTCCAGCAGGTCGGTGATTTCCGGCATGTCTTGCATCAAGCGGTCCAGGTCGACTTCGTTTTCGGCGGCGCCGACTACTGCCGCGGCACTGCCGGTGTCGGCATAGGCGCTGGCCAGCAGGCCGTCGAGTTGATCGTCGCGGATGCGCTCCAGGCGGGCCGGGCCGAACTGGCGGCGGGCTTCACTGATGGACCAGCCGGGGGTTGAGGGGCAGACCAGTAACACTGCGCCTTCTTCGCTGTGGCGCAGGAGGATGCGTTGGGATTTGGCCCAGGCGTAGGGGAGCTGGCTCATTGCACCGGTACCGCCCGAATCGTCGCCCGCGGCGCCTGCCCGCCACCCTGCGGCACAACCTGCAACGACACCGGCTGCGCCTCAGGCACCCCCTTCGCCGCCGAAGGCAACTGCGGCGCCTGCATGTCCGGCATGGCCCAACTGTGCTCCGGCTGCAACCCACCCTGGGCCCGGCGCATAAAGTCATAGCGATTCAAGGTAATGCTGCGACCTGCCCCGCTGTCGCGAATGATGTAAGGCCGCAGGAACACCATCAGATTGGTCTTGCTCACGCTGCGCTTCTCATTGCGAAACAACGCGCCGATTCCGGGAATGCTCGACAACCATGGCACCGCATCATTGCTCTGGCTGTAACCATCCTGCAGCAACCCGCCAAGCACCATGATCTGCCCGTCATCCAGCAGAATGCTGGTATCGATCGCCCGCTTGTTGGTCACCGTCCCCGCATCCACCGAGGCCCGAAGGTCGACACTGCTGACCTCCTGGTAAATGTCCAGCTTGACCGTGCCGCCCTCGGAAATCTGCGGCCGTACGTTCAGTTTCAAGCCCACTTCCTCGCGCTGCACGGTCTGGAACGGGTTGTTGCTGGTGCCACCGCCACCGGTTACATAGCTGCCAGTGACAAAGGGAATGGTCTGGCCGACAAAGATGCTCGCCGCCTCGTTGTCCAGGGTCAAAAGGTTCGGCGTCGACAGTACGTTGCTCCCGCCCTTGCTCTTCAACGCCCGGGCCAGGACCTTGAGGTCCAGCACCTTGCCAATCCCCGGGATGTCCACGCTGCCGTTGACCAGGCCAACGTTGAGGCCCTTGGGCAGCACATCGATGCTGGTCTTGCTGGTCGGCGTGCCCACCAGCCCGCTGCCGCCGAAATTGACTCCGCCAAAGCCACCGCGGCCAGCAAGGTTGCCCGCCTGCCATTGCACGCCAAACTCGCTGGCATCGTCCTCGCTCACCTCGACGATCAGGCTTTCGATCACCACTTGGGCCCGGCGCTGATCAAGCTGGTCGATGACTTCGCGCAAATTGCGGTACAGCGGGTCCGGTGCGGAAATCAGCAAGGTGTTGGTGGTGGCATCGGCCTGGATGGTCACGCCACCGGCGCTGAATGCGTTGCTCTGATCGTTCTGCTGGGCATTGGCGTTGGCCCCGCTGCTGGCACTGCCACCCTGGCCATAGGCACCGCCACCGCTACTGCTGCTGTTGAGGGCGCCACTGCCGGTGGGCGTACCGCTGCTGTTCTGGGTGCTGCTCTGGCCATTCTGGGTACCGCCACCCATGCCGCTGAGCATGGCCCGGGCGCCGTCGCTGCTGGCGCTGTCGCTTTCACCGGTGAGCAGCCCACGCAAGGCCTGGGCCAGTTTGCCGGCTTGGGCGTTGCGCAGGTAGACCACGTGCAGGTTGCTGGGGTTGCTCTGGGCATTGTCCAGTTTGTAGATCAGGTTGCGTGCCAACTCGGTCCGCTCCGGGCTGCCGGCACGGATGATGATGGAGTTGGAGCGCGGGTCGCCGATCACGCTGATTTTCTGGGTCGGGTCGGCGCCCTGGGTGTCCAGCAGCTCGGCGACCATGGTCGCGATGTCCACGGCGATGCCGTTCTGCACCGCCACCACATCGGTGTCGATGGCGCTTGGGGTGTCGATGCCGTCGATGATCTGTGCCACCCGCTGCAGGTTTTCGGCGTAGTCGGTGACCACGATGCTGTTGTTGCCCGGGTAGGCGTTGATCGGATTGTTCGGCGAGACAATCGGGCGCAACACCGGAATCAGGTTCACCGCGTTTTCATATTGCAGGCGGAAGGTCCGGGTCAGCATGCCGTTGCCCGCCGGCTTGCTCGCGCTATAGACCGGCCCGCCCAACAGTTTGGCATCGGCCTCGGGCACCACTTGGGCCACGCCACCCACGTCCACTACGCTGAAACCTTGCATGCGCAGGGCCGCCAGCAACATGTCGTAGGCCTGGTGGGCCGGCACCGGGCCTTCGCTGACCAGGGTCAGGTTGCCCTTGACCCGCGGGTCCACCAGAAATTGCTGGCCGGTGGAGCGGGACAAGGCGCGCACCACCGCCTGGATATCGCTGTCGACGAAGTTCAACTGCACCGGCTGATCCCCCAGGGGATTGCGCGCCACGCTGGTACTGCCTGGCGTGCTGTGAGTGCGCCTGCTGTTGGTCAGCGGATGCACGACTTTCGGCCGCTGGGCCTGCTGCGCCTGCAGGCGCTGGCGGTCCACCAGGACATCGCCGCTGCGTCGAGTGTCGGCCAGGGGCTGGCCCAGCTCACTGTCCACCTGCAACGGTGCGGGGGTGGTGGACTGGGTGTTGCTGCAGGCCCCCAATGCCAGCAGCAGAAAAGGTGCGGCCTTGCGACACTGGCGCACGTAATTGCAACCTGACCACTTCATGAAGCTTCCTTAGCGCCCTGCGCCTGATCCATGCGAACGGTCCCGGACAGTGTGCCTGCCGAGTCTTGGGCGGCGGCCGGGCCTGCGCGTTGCAGACGAGCCTCCACCACCTGCAGTGAAAACTGCCGGGGCGTCCCCAGCAGCCAGCCGACCACGGCATCCGCCGGGGCCTGCTCAAAGGTCAACCGCCAGCTCTCGGGGCCGGCTTCATCAGGCTGTTGCAACTGGTAATGGTCTTTCAGCCCGGCGCCGTCCAGGGCTTCGCGCAGGGATTGCTCAAGGCTCTGGCCCTGGCTGTTGCGGCTGCCCGCCGGCACCTCGTGCAGCAGCACTTCCAGGGCTTCGGCCTGGGCACGCAGCTTCGGGGTCTCGGCTTGCCAGTAATCGATTTTCTTCAGCGGCGGCTGGATCAGCAGCAGCCATAGCAATAGCCCCAACAGCCCCAGCGTGGTGGCGCCCAACAGGCGTTTTTCCCGCAGTGCCAGGCCGTTCCAATGGCCCTGGGCTTGGCCTCGCAGGCGCGACCAGCGCGCCTGATACTGCGCCAGCATGGCCTTATTCATTGTCGTCTCCCGAGGCGTTATCGACGGTGTTGGCAGGCTGCCCGGCGGCCGGGCCGAGAACCCAGCCATTGCCCTCGCGCAGGACGCTGTAGCCGGCCTGGGTCAAGGTGCCCTGCCAGCCGCTGTCGGCGCTGTTTGGGGTGTCCGCCAGCAGTTCCAGCTGCAAGCGCTCCTGGGCAAACGTCAGGCTTTGCACACTGCCCACCATGAACGGCATGGCCGTGCCGGCCTGTGCCAGCAGGCTGGCAAAACCCTGGCTCGGGTCCGCTGCCGCACCGGCCTGGCGCGCCGCCAGTTGCTGGCGGGCCTGTTGCAGGGGATTGAGCACCACCGGCAACTCGGGAAACACCTGCTTGACCCGCTGGCTCATCTGCGCCTTGAGCCGTTGGCCCTGCTCGGCCTCACGGGCCGCATACAGGTTCAGGCCGAGTACCCAGACCGCCACCGCCAGGGCGCAACACCCCAGCGCCCGCCCCCAGCCCCGGACCGCAACGCCACCTGCCGCGGCACCACTGTGCAACCCCCAGGACGGCGGCGTACCGCTCCAGCGTTGCTCCACAGGCAGTTGCTGGAGCAGCGGCAGCGGCGGGTCATTACCCACCCAGCACAGCTCGCTGCCCGAGGCGCGCAGTTGCTCCAGGGTCTCTTCCACCAAGGGCTGGACACTGCCCTGCCCGATGCTCTGGCGCACCAGCAACTGGCCGTCCACCAGGCACAGGCTGAGTTGCCCGGGCAGCGGTACCGGCAAGGCGTAAGGCGCCGGGTACAAGCCCTGGAGTTTCAACCCGGCCTGCTCCAGCACCCGGCCCAAGGCCTGCAAAGTGCTCCTGGGCAACCAGCTCAGGGACACTTGCCCCTGGCCATCCCGGGCCCCGTGAGCCAAATGCATCTGCTCGCTGGGACCAAGGATCAGCGCCTGGGCGGCACAGGCTACCGCGGCCTTGATCCGCGCCGCCGGCAGTTGCGGCAGCTCGATGCTGGTCAGCAGGCTGTCCAGAGGATGCAGGAAACACTCCACCGCAGTCGGTTTGCCGGCCTTGCCCAGTTGCCCCAGCGGGCAGCGGCCAATCTCGTTGACCCGCCCGCTGCGATCGAGCCGGGCAAAGTCCACCGGCCCTTCAAGTGCCAGTTCATCCAGTGGCGGCAGGGCAATGCGCAAGCGACTCATGCGCCCACCCGCGACCAGATCACCTGGGGCATGCGGTCTTCGGCGCGGTGCAACAAGGCTTCGAGACTGACCCGACGCTGATCGCGACGGGCCTGGCCCTGGAGCAGGAACCATTCGCTGGTGATGCCGACCTTGACCTGATCCATCTGCACTTGCGGCATGCGCAGGCGATTGACGAAGTCGCCGCGGTTGATGAACCAGTGCCCGGCGTCACGCTCAGCCACCAGGGCCTTGGCCCGGGACAACGCCAGCTCCGGGACCACCGCCGCCAACACTTCGGCGCTGGCGGTGTTGCCGTTGATCCAAGTGTTGCCCGGCAGGATGCTGACATAGTGATTGAGCCGCGCCAGCGTGGTGTCGCTCAGCCCCTGGATGCCTCGCAGGTCTTCCAGGCTGCGCAGCATCGGCTGCTTAGGTGGCAAGGTCTGCGCCGCCGCTCCCGGCGAGGTCAGGCGGCCGCTGTTGAACGCGCCTTGCGGCCTCGTCGCCTGCGAGCTGTGCAAACGTTGCGGATAAGCGCCAATCACTCGCTGGCTGATGCGTCGGCTCAGGGCCGCGTCGATACCAATCAACTGGCACAGCTGTTCAAAACTGTGCAACTGCGCCTCATCCACCTGGTCGCGAAACACCAGGTTGCGCAGGTTGAACTTGCCCTGCTGGTCTTCCAGATGGCCCTGGAACACCGCGTTGAAACCAGCCAATGCCTGGTCGCCAATGGGCCGCGCCCAGGCCTGGTCGAGACGGGTCAGGACGTCTCGCTGGCGTGCCTCCCAAAGCAATTGGCGGCTGTATTCCAGGCTGCCCTGGAGCACCCCGGCACCGACGATACGCCCCTGCTCGGCTTCCACCGCACGCATGAAGGACGTCTGCCGGGTGAGCATGGCGCCGGCGAGCACCGCCACCACCGCCGCAATCAGCAAGGCGCTGATAATCGCCATGCCACGCTGCTTCGCCACACTGGGCGAATGGCTGTTCATGGCCGGCCCTAGAGCTGCCAGGAGCCGATATCGGCATTCACGCCGTCGCCGTCGGGCTGGCCGTCGGCACCGAGGGAGAACACGTCCACTTCGCCGTTGGCGCCCGGATTGAGGTAGTGATAGGGACGCCCCCAGGGATCGTTGGGCAGGCGTTCCAGGTAGGAACGCCAGTTGCTGTCCTTGGCATTGGCCGGGCGCTCCACCAGCACCTTCAGCCCCTGGTTCATGTTCGGGTAGCTGCCGTGGTCGAGGCGGTACAGCTTCAATGCCTGCATCAGCCCGGCAATGTCCTGCTTGGCCGCAGTGGCGCGAGCCTGGTCCGGGCGATCCAGGACCTTGGGCACCACCATGGCGGCGAGAATCCCGAGGATGACCACCACCACCATGATCTCGATCAGGGTGAAGCCCCGTTGGCCACGACGGCCTCGGGGTGGGGATGTTACAGGCGCGATATCCATCTCGACATTCCTTGGCTTGAGTTCGATTCGTCGCGCAGTGTTGCAAGAAGATATGTCAGTGGTATTGAAAAACCTCGGGAGGTTCAGTCGCCATTCGGTCAAGCCCGAAGGCTAGTCTGCGAGGCTGTTTCCCGGTCTCGAGCGGCCCATGCAAGCCCTGCCCAAGCAAGCTGGATTTACCTTGATAGAAGTATTGGTGGCGCTGGCCATCATTGCCGTGGCGATGTCGGCTGCGGTGCGCGTGGCCGGCCTGATGACCCAGAGCAACGGCCTGCTGCGGGACAAGTCCCTGGCCCTGCTGGCAGCCCAGAGCCGGGTGGCCGAGCTGCGTTTGCAAGGTCGCGTGAACAGTGGCGTGAAGGACTTCGACTGCGACCAGGGACGGCTTAAATTGCGCTGCCAGCAGACGATTGTCGCCGACCGCAGCGCCGGGCTGTTGCGGGTCAGTGTGCAGGTCAGCGAGCGCAGCCGCGAAGCACCACCCCTGGCGCGGCTGGACACCCTGATCAGCCCGCCGCGGGTAGCGCGCCAGTGAAGCTCAGCGCCTCAGGCGTGGCAGGCTCGGCGGGTCCGGCAGCTTGCTGACCTTGATCCGCGATTGTTCGCCGCCGCGCTCGATGAGCACGCCGTCACCTTCGATGGCCGCCAGGCGCACGCCCTGGGTCAGTTGCTCGCCGGCCAGAAAACTGCGCGGCGGGCCGTCGTTGAGTTGCAGGATTGCCACCGCGCCACGGCCTCCGGCCATGACCCCGGCGACCTTGATCTGCACCTGGGTCGGCTGGTTGGAAAACCACTGCAGGGCCGGGTTGTCGGAACCTGCGGCGAGCACTTGGGGCGCCAGCGCCGGGGTTGGCGATGCGGCCGGGGTCAGCAGCAGCGACGACCAGGTGACGACACCGGCCAGGGCCGCCAGCAGGGCTGTGTACTGCAGCAGTTGGGGGGCTGAAAAGCCCGGGGCACGTAGCATGGCACTGAGCATGAGCAGGACCTCCTGTTTGTCCGTTCCAGCAGCCTACAGGTCAATTCTCACGGTTTTATTTCACTGGACGATCATCGGCGGCGAGCCTGCTGATGCCGTCGCCAAGGAGTGCAAAGTGATGCAGGCAAGCAAGCAACGGGGCTTCACCCTGATCGAGTTGATGGTGGTCCTGGTGATCATCGGCATCGCCAGCGCCGCCGTGGGCCTGAGCATCAAGCCCGACCCGCTGCAATTGTTACGCAAGGACGCCGAACGCCTGGCGCAGCTGCTGCAGGTAGCCCAGGCCGAAGCCCGGGCCGATGGCCGCCCGATCAACTGGCGTGCCAACGCCAAGGGTTTTGCCTTCAGCCGCCGCGAGGACACCGGCAACGGCATCGATGACTTTCGCAACGACAACCAACTGCGGCCGCGCAACTGGGAGACGCCCTCCCTGCAGGTGCGCATCGAACCCAAGCAACGCCTGGTATTGAATGCCGAATGGATCAACCCCGCCCTGCGAGTGGTGTTGTCCGACGGCCAACACCGCCTCAGCGTCGAACGCACCGCCGCCGGCCAGTTGCGCGTGGTGAGTCAGCCATGAACCCGCGCCAGAGCGGCTTTACCCTGATCGAAGTAATGGTCGCGATCATGCTCATGGCGTTGGTCAGCCTGATTGCCTGGCGCGGCCTGGACAGCGTGACCCGGGCTGACAGCCATCTCAAGGCCAGCACCGAACAGACCGAAGAACTGCTGCGCGCCCTCAATCAGCTGGAGCGCGACGTGGCCCTGCGTGCCAGCACTCAGTTGCGCGAGCCGAACCTCGGTGACAGTGAAAATGACAGTGCCGAGCCCGACAGCCCCGCGCCACTGAGCGTGCGCAGTTCCGACAGCAAGGGCTTTCGCCTGGAAGTGATCCGCAGCGCGGCGACTCCGGGGGACGGACTGCAACGGGTGCGCTGGTGGCTCAAGGGCGACACTCTGTACCGCGCGGTCGCCGAGGCTCGGGACCGCTACCCGTTGCCAGCCCCCCGGGATGGGGTTGCCGTCTTGAGTCGGGTCAGCGATCTGCAGGTTCGGGTCTGGGACCCGGACAAAGGCTGGCGCCAGCTCAGTGGCAATCGCCAGGACAATCCCCCGGGCCTGGAAATCCGCCTGGTGCGGCAAACGCCCCAGGGTGAAGAACGCTACCGACAAGTACTGGGTCCGCTGGAATAAGCTTGTAGGAGCCGGCCGGCGAACCGCGCAGCAGCCAAGCAGCTCTCACCTGGGATGCGATGGTGATCGCGCTGCTGCCGTCGCTGGCAAGCCAGCGCCTGCTTAAGAACGGGCAGCGCTCGGCACAGGTCAGCTCAGGAACACTACGCCGCCTGGCAGTTCGGTGCATTTGGCGCCGTAGGCATCGCGGATCAGCAGCGCCACGCCGGCCAACTGGTTGAGGTTGAAACGCGCCTGGACCTTGCGCTTGCCCAGCTCGGCATTGAGCAGCACCAACATCCCCGGACGGTAGCGATTGATCTCGCTGATCACGGTGTCGAGGCTGGCGTTATCGAACACCAGCACCTGCTCGCGCCAGGCGCTCACGTTGCGTGGGTCCACCACCACCGGCTCACTCACGGCCGTGGCGTCGTAGGTCAACTGGCGGCCGCTGTCCAGGCGAATGCTGCGGCCCGCCACGTCCACTTGCAGGCTGCCTTCGATGCAAGTCACGCAGACTTGATGTTCGGTGTTGCGCAGGTTGAAACGCGCCTGGCGGGCGCTCAACCAGCCCTCGCCGGCCTGGACCTTGAGCGGCTGCAGATTCTGGCTGAAGACTTCCACCTCGCCCTCCAGCAGTTCGAGGCCCTGCTCCCCGGCGCCCAGGTCACGACGGCTGATGCGGGTCTGGGTATTGAGCTCCAGGCTCACGCCCTCGCTCAGGTCCACTCGCCGCTGCTCACCAACGGCGGTGGAGAAATCCGCGGTCAGCCCGGCGAAACCGCCAGGCACGCTGATTCGGACCATGAACAGCGCCGCCGAAGCGGCAATCGCACCGCCCAGAAAGGCCCGACGACCAAAGTGCCGGGACCGTGACTGTTGCTCCAGCAACTCGGCAGCCGGTTGCAGGCAGTGCCACAAGGCCTTGGTCTGGTCGAAGGCAGCCGCATGCTGCGGGCTTTGCGCATACCACTGGCGCAGCGCCCGGGCGTCGGCGGCAGTGGCCTGGCCCGAGGTCAGGAGGACCAGCCAATCCCGGGCTTCGCCGAGCAATTGCGGGTCCGCCGAGGCCTGGGGGGTGGAAATGCTAAAAATGTTCAAGCGCGCAGGTTCTCACGGATTGATCAGGGACTCTTTGTCTAGGACGGTTTTCCGGCCCCGGGACCGAACCGCTGGATGACTTTTCTTTCAAGGCGCAGGGCGCAGTGACCGAGCGCGGCCTTGAGTTCCTTCTCCACCATCCGTGTGGAAATGCCGAAGCGCTGGGAGATTTCCAGGTGCGGCGCCTCTTCCAGGCGCGCGGCGATAAAGATCTTGCGCCGCCGCGCCGGGAGTTCGTAGAGGGCCTTGAGCAGGGTCTGGATTTCTTTCTGGCCGCCCACTACCCGCAACGGGTCCTGGGCTTCATCGGCGATCTGCAACAGCTCCTCGACTTCGTCGCCGGTCAGCAGCCGGGCATCGGACTGGCGGCGGTCGGCGGCAATGTTCAAGGCCATGCGGTACAGGTAGGCATTGGGTTGCACAAGGTTCGGCGGCTCTTCCATGCGGTCGACCCGCAGGTAGGTTTCATGCAGGACGTCGTTGGCCAGGTCCTCGGAGCCCAGGCGCCTGCGCAAGCGCACCCGAAAATCCTCGTAGGACGTCAGGAACAGCCTGACCATCGCACTGTGTCCGGTATTTTTCATACCCCGGAAGCTCCATCCCATTCCCTGCAGTCCATGCGTTTCCCTGTTGTATCCGGTATCAAGAGTAAGGTCAGCGGCTGGCGCAGCGAGTTCGGCGCCTGACGCTCGACCCGGGTCTGCGCCAGGCGCTGCACCAGTGCCTCATCACGGCCCAGGTCGCCGGTGGAGCTCACCAGGCGGCTGTGCTGCACCACACCGTTGGCACCGATCCACAGTTGCAGCAAGGCGCGAAAACTGCCGGGCCGGGTCACGGCCGAAGCGCACAAACTGCGCTCCACTGCCCGTTGCACGGCGCTGGCATAACTGCTGTTGAGCCGCGCCGCACGGCTGGCCCCGGCACCGTGCAGCGGCGCCGGCTGCGTGGCCTCCGGCACCTGCAGGGTGAAGGCATCACTGCGGGCATAACGGGCCATCAGGCCGCTGCCCGCCAGCAAATGGCTCAAGCCCTCGCGGGCGCTGTAGCGGCCCTTGACCCCCACGGAACGCCGGCCCCGGGTCAGTTCCCGGTCCACCAACACGGCCATCCCGGTGGCGCGACTGAACAGCTCCAGAGCATCGGCCAGGTCCTGTGCCGGAATCTCCAGCGCCAGCAAGCTTTGTGAATTCACCTGCGGCGGCCCCTGCGCAGCGGTTTGCCCCCAGCCCGTTGGCATCGGCGTCAGCAGCACGAGCCCCACCACACAGGTCGCCAAGCCCCCGTGCAATGAAGTCCATCGCCCGACCTGCGCTCTGCCTCGCTGCACTGCGGTCCAATCCCTGAAAAGCGTCATCCTGAGGCCAGTTTATGAATCTGGTGTTACGGCCACGGCAAAAAAACCATCACTTTTTCAGTCATCTGTTTGCACTACACTCGGCCGGCATCGAGGCCCGCATTCCCGGGCCTTCCAGGAGGCCAGGATGAAACGTTTAAGCCGATACGCCACGACCCTGTTGCTGCTCAATGCCCTGCCCTGGACGGTGCAAGCCGAGGAAACCCGCGAAGGTTGCGTGGAAGTCAGCGTCGGCGGCTACAAAGCCCCCGACTATCACTGCCTGAGCCAACAGATGGGCAACAACCCGGACGCGGCCAAGGCCGCCCAGGCCAATCAGCAAGCCATGGAAGACCCGGTGAACAAACGGCCGCCGAACCAGATCGGCCTGTCGACCCCGGCCGCCACCAGCGTGCGCATGGGCAACACCTTTGGCACCTCGGTCAAGCCGCAAAGGCCCTGAAGGCCAGCCGGTCGAAGCCAGATCAGCCGGAGATCAGGCAACCCATTGCCGGGCCACCTGTTGCAGCTCGATCCGCGCCCGCTCCAGGGCCTCGGTACGCGCCTCGGGGTCGGCGAACTGCAACGGCTGGGCATCGACAAACTGCGGGTGCTGCACGCCGATAAAGGCGAAGGCCGCCCTCAGCGACGGCGTCAGCGCGTCCATCCAGGCCATGGGACTACCCGGGCGCAGATCGGCGCCACGGCTGGTGAGAAACAGCACTTTCTGCCGAGTCAACTGACCGACGATGCCATCAGGGGTATTGAGGTAAGTCAGCTCGGTACGGGTAATGCTGTCGATGAAGGCCTTGAAGGTCGAAGGCATCGACCAGTTGTACATGGGCATGGCGAACAGGCAGGCGTCGGCCTCCATCACCTGTTTGCACAAGGCATCGGAGGCCGCCAGGGTCTCGCGCATGGCCGCGGTGCGCGCCTCGGGGGCAGTGTAGGTGGCGATGGCGAAAGCCTCGGTCACCGCGGCGGGCGCTTGCTGGGCGAGGTCCAGGTAGTCGATCTCCAATTGCGGGCCCTGGGCCTGTAGCTGCTCGATGAAATAACGGCCCAGGGCCCGGGAATTGGAACGCTCGCCCTTGGCGCTGGCGTCGACGTGAAGCAGTTTCATGAAAGGTTCCTGTAAAGCACAAATGAACGGATCGGGGTTTATTCGCTGGGTTGCTGGCCGAAGCTCACCGCCAGACGGTTCCAGCTGTTGATGGTGGAAATCGCCAGGGTCAGGTCCACCAGTTCGCGCTCGCTGAACTGGTCTCGGGCCTGGGCGTAGAGCTCATCGGCGATGCCGCTGGCGGGCAGCCGAGTCAGCGCTTCGCTCCAGGCCAGAGCAGCACGTTCGCGCGGTGTAAAGAAGCCCGAATCGCGCCAGACACTCAGGGCATGCAAGCGGCGCTCGGTTTCGCCCTGGCGCCGCGCCTCGACAGCATGCATGTCGCAGCAGAAGGCACAGTGGTTGAGCTGCGAGACGCGGATCTTCACCAACTCCAGCAGCGGTTTCTCGATGGCCAGCGCCAGGCATGCGGCTTCCAGCATCAGCAGCCCCTGGAGCGCTTCGGGCGAGGCGCTGTAGTAGTCCAGACGCGGTTTCATGGGCATTACCCTGGGCAGTCGGCGGCGCTGCCAAGGTTAAGGCCGGGAGAACTTGGCCCCTATAACCAATTCCGGTTTTTACCTGGTGACCATTAAAAAAACCGGGCCCGCCAGACGCTTGCCGACGAGGCCTGAAAAACCCATCGAGACGCCTCCTGGAACAGACCAGCCTTGCTCTCTGGCGCCCGATTAATGGCCAATGTATGATCCGCTTTTTTTCAATGTGTGGGGCACATGGAAGTTCTAACAAGACAACTCGCCAGAAAACCTTGCCTGAGCATTTTCCTGGCCGCAATCAGTATATTCATGGGCCTGCAATACAAGGCCGCCATTCTCAATTACACAACTCGCTTTGTCGATTTCTCGCAGTACATGCTCTATAACGGCATGACACTTTTCCCCGTTGCCGATGATTTGAAGCCTTACCCAGACTATACGATCGCCAACACCTTTCTTATTTACCTGAGTTCACTGCCTTTTGGCCGACTATCGATTCTTTCGATGGGCTTGCCCTATTGCATTGCCGCGGCCCTAATGCTGGTTTTCACTTATAAACTGGGCGCACTGCATGAAAAGAAGTGGGGATTACACGCCATTCTCTTTTCGCTCTTTACCTGGGCCTTCCTCGACGGCGTCAACTCTCTGGCCCTGGATGTATACCCGGCACTGTTCACGGTGATCTGTTTTTACCTGGCCTACTCCGCCGACTACAAGCAGGACCACTCGCGGCTGATTTTTGTCTTCGTCGCCCTGGCATTGGGTTTTGTCTTTCGCGGCCCCATCGGCCTGATCGGCCCGGCGATTGTGGTCGGCTCCTACTACCTGCTGAGCAAGCAGTGGTCCCGGCTGTTTTGGTTTTCACTGTTCAGCGGCCTGCTGTTCGGCATCGGCGTCGCCTTGCTGGCCTGGGCCGCCTACGTCCAGGGCGGCGAGGCCTTCATGCGCGAGGTGCTGATGATGCAGGGCCTGGACCGCATCGCCAGCGACCATGCGCCACGCTATTACTTTTACTTTACCGTGGGCTTGCTGACCTACGGTTTCACCGCGATTTTCGCCTTGATGGTGATCGCCAGGACCTACAAGCAATTCTTCCCCCAACCACGACCGCCGGAGACCAGCCTGCTGTTCTATCTCAGCGCCTGGCTCATTGCCTTGCTGGTGTTCTTTACCATTCCCAACTCGAAAAAGGCTCGCTACATACTTTCAATCACGCCTGCCATTTCATTGTTGGCGGCGTATATTTTCGTTGATAAGAGTGGGATTTTTCAGGGTGTAAAAAAATGGCTATTGGGTTTCTGCCTGAAACTTCCAATGGCCGGCCCGGCCCTGGCCTTGTTTACGCTTATTTACAATCAATACGCCACAACAGCATTGAAACCGAACTACCCCGGCATTCTGATCAGCCTGGCAGTTCTTCTGGTCGCTCGCTACTTCATTGAGCGAAACTACTCCAGGCACCCACAACGTGAACTCATTATTCTGGCGTTTGGCGCAACTGCCTTTCTCTCGCTGGATGCATTCTTCTTCAACTCCATAACCTACCACCTCGAACTGGCAAACGAACCCACACCAAAGTTCCTCCCTTATTGGTTCTGGTAGCCCGTATTGGGGGGACAGATCACCAGTTATCTTGTGATAAACATTAAATAATTGTAAAAGCCCGAGCATCGACACCCCCGACCGGGCTTATATGCAGTTATTTACACAACTGCGCAGTGCCAGGCCTGCTCCAGGCCAGCGAACAGAACACCGGGACAGGGTCTGGCCCCCTGCCCTCTGCAACGCCCTATCACTGGCCCGCCGGGCAGCTACACGAAGCCCGGCAGGACGAGTAACCTTGCGCCGATAAATCAGATCCTGGTGTAGCAATGGAACTTCACGTCGTCATCAATGGCCGCAAGGACCTGGCCGAACAGCTCTACCAGCAGCTCCGCGCCGCCATCGACTGCGGCCGTCTGGCGGCCGGTGCGCAACTGCCCCCCAGCCGCCTGCTGGCCGAGCAGCTGGGTATTTCGCGCAAGACCGTGTCCGATACCTACGCCCTGCTGACCTATGAAAACTACCTGATAGGCAAAATCGGCCGTGGCACCTTCGTCACCCCGCGCCCGGTCAAGACCGAGCGAAAACAGGGCGCCCAGGATCTGGCCTGTGCCCAGAGCCTGGCGCGCTGGCAGGCGCTGCCCGCGCCCCTGCGCCATCCGACCCTGGAAGGCACCTTGCGCTACGAGTTCATCGGCGGCGCCACGACCCGCGCCCAGTTCCCCCAGGAGGAATGGCGCCGCTGCACCCAGGACGCTCTGCGGCGCATGGCCCAGAGCGGCGGTTTCTACAGCCAGCCCGAAGGCCTGCCGGCCCTGCGCAGCGCTATCGCCGGGCACGTGGCGTTTTCCCGGGGGGTGGTCTGCAGCGATCAGGACATCGTGGTCTGCAACGGCGCACAACAGGCCCTGGACCTGATCGCCCGGGTGGTGCTGGAACCCGGCAGCCTAGTGGCCATGGAGGACCCCGGCTACACCCCGGCGCGCCTGTTGTTCAGCGCCCAGGGCGCGCAGGTGCTGGGCATCCCGGTAGACGACGAAGGCATCCAGGTCGCGCTGATTCCCGACGGCGTGCGGCTGATCTATGTCACGCCGTCCCACCAGTTCCCCCTCGGCATGCCCATGAGCCAGGCCCGCCGCGAAGCCCTGCTGGAACGCGCCCGGGAGCTGGGGGCGATTGTCATCGAGGATGACTACGACAGCGAATTTCGCTACGAAGGCCGGCCCACCGACTCCCTGCAAAGCCTGGACAACCGCGGCGTGGTGGCCTACGTCGGAACCTTCTCCAAGAACATGCTGGCGCAGTTGCGCCTGGGGTATGCGGTGCTGCCACCGGCGATCCTCGCGGCCGTGATCAAGGCCAAGCAGCTCAGCGACTGCCACACCCCGACCCTGACCCAGTGGGCGCTGGCCAGGTTCATCAACGACGGCTGCCTGCAAAAACATATCCGCCGCTGCCACACCGTGTACGCCGGGCGCCGGGAACGCATCCTCCTGCGCCTGCAGGGCGATCTGGCGCCCTGGCTCGAAGCGGTGCCCTGCACCGCCGGGTTCCACATGGCGGCGCTGTGCAAGGTGCCGGTGAATATCCCGCTGCTGCTGGAGCTGGCGAAGAAGGTCGAGGTGGGCCTCTACTCGCTGCATCACTTCTTCCATGACAGCCCGGTGCGCGACGGCCTGTTCATCGGTTTCGGCGCCATTGAAACCCTGGATATCGACCCGGCCCTGGACAAGGTGCGCGACCTCCTGCGGCAGATCGCCTGACGCTGTGTCCCGGCACGTCGCATTGGTCTGCCGTTCTTTGCCGGGATTGGTTATGGGGCTTCAGCGGTTGGGGACTTAGCCTGGGTCCATCTCAACCTGCTGGAGAAGCCGAAGATGAAAACCCTGACTGCTGCCCTTGCCGCCCTGGCCCTGATGACCTCTCTGGGCGCCGTTGCCCATGACCCGGTGTATGGCCAGGAAAAACTCGCGGTGCTGCAAGAGCATGCCCTCGGCAACCTGCCGGGCAAGAAGGTCATGCTGCTCACCGTCGACTACGCCCCGGGCCAGGCCACCGTGCCCCATCGCCACGCCGGTGCGGCCATGGCCTATGTGCTGCAAGGCGCCATCACCTCACAGGTCAACGATGGCCCGAGCATCACCTACAAGGTCGGGGAGTCCTGGTTCGAACCGGCCGGCTCGCAGCACCCGGTGTCGGCCAACGCCAGCCAGACCGAACCGGCCAAGCTGCTGGTGTTCATGCTGATGGAGGCCAAGGATGAAGTGCTGACGCCCCTGGCCCATTGAACGCAAGCACCGCGAAACCGCAAAGCAGACAGGGCTGATCGTTGATCCGGGGGGATCGCACGCGGCCACGTCACGACGGTCACGCAAAATTTGGTAACACTCCCGGGCGGGCTGGGCAATGAAACCGAAGCCACGTGGTGCTGTCACATTGCAATCGGTAAAGGCCGAGGCCACCCACTCTGAATTGCAGTGGATGGCCCAGGCCCGCACTGCGGGCACCTTTGACCTTGCACAATGATCTTCAAGCGACCGCGGTGCCCCTGTTTACCGGCGTGTGCATCCTGCTAGCGCAGAATGCCGCCTCCCCCCTCAAGGCTGAAAGAGCGAACCATGAAGCAAAATATTCTCCTAGTCGCCGTCTGCGCTGCCCTGCTCCAGGCCTGTGCCCCGGTCTCTACCTCTCATGAAGGATCGCCTTCCGTGCCCGCCACCACCACGTCCGCCACCGCCCAGCCGGCGCTGTCCGCCTACTACTGGCACCTGGTCTCGGCGACCGACGCGGCGGGCCAGCCGATCGCCGCCTTGCAGAAGGGCATCGAGCGCAAGCTGCGCCTGAGCTTTGGCGATCAACGACTGAACATCAGCGGCGGCTGCAATGGCCAGTTCGGCGGCTATCGCTATGAAAATGGCGTGCTGCACGTCACCCAACTGGCCTCCACCATGATGGCCTGCGAGCGCAGCCTGATGGACCTGGACGCCGAAGTCGGCAAGCGCCTCAAGGGCGAACTGCGTACCGTCGTCATCGGCGACAGCGCCGAGCCCGGCCTGCAACTGACCACCCAGGACGGCGCCGTGCTCAAATTCGCGGGTGAAGCCACCCCGGAAACCCGCTACGGCAGCCAGGGCGAAATCCGCTTCCTGGAAGTCGCCGCCAGCACCGTCAAGTGCAGCCACCCGCTGATCCCCAACTACCAGTGCCTGCAAGTACGCGAGCGCCGCTATGACGCCGCCGGCCTGCAGTTGCCCACCCAGGACCCGTGGCATCCGCTGTACCAGTCCATCGAAGGTTATGCACACCAGGACGGCGTGCGCAACGTCCTGCGAGTCAAGCAATACGACTGGAAGAACCCGCCCGCCGACGCACCTGCCAAAGTCTACGTACTGGACATGGTGGTCGAGCAGGACGCCTCGGCCAAGACCCGGTAACCCACTCAGGTCCCGGGCACACCCCTCTATAAGGGCAGCCTGAAGGCGGACTTGAACGCTACACGCACAATCATCGTGCAATAAAAAAGCCCCGTGTCTCGCGACACGGGGCTTTTGCGTTACAGCGGGGTCGGACCGTTACAGGATCGACTGACCGCTCATGGCCAGGTCCAGCAGTTCACGGTTGGCCACCGCGTACATGGCGTAGTCGGTGCCGCTGGCGGCACGGATTTCCACCATCATGGCGCGCCAACGATCGACCATGCTCGCGTTCTGCTCCAGCCACAGGGCCACGCGGGCTTCCATGTCTTCTGGCGCATCGGCCAGTTGCAGAACCTTGATGGTGATCGCCCGCTGCTGCCAGTCCACGTCATCGCGGAAGGCTTCACGCGCCTGGGCCTGCCAGTTGTTGGCCACCGGCAGATCGCTGATCTGCTGCAGGTACCACGGCAAGTCCAGGGCAC
The DNA here is from genome assembly GCF_009908205.1 of Pseudomonas sp. Fl5BN2. Classification (NCBI taxonomy): domain Bacteria; kingdom Pseudomonadati; phylum Pseudomonadota; class Gammaproteobacteria; order Pseudomonadales; family Pseudomonadaceae; genus Pseudomonas; species Pseudomonas sp. Fl5BN2. The sequence goes on from NZ_JAAARL010000004.1 coordinate 395,536, forward strand.
TGCCCACGGCGAAGTAGGCCTTGGCCACATCGGCAGCGCTCTGACCGGTGACGTCAGCGGCTTCGATGATCGGCAGCAGGGTGTACAGGTGGGTAGTGCCTGCAACCATGCGCGCCAGCAACTCTGGCACACCGGCTTCGACATACGCCTGATAACGGTTCTGCCAACCTTCGCGGGTCGGGCCTTCCAGCAGTTCGTCGAGCTTGAGGCCCAGCGCCGCCAGGTGCGGACCGAAGTGCGCCACATCACGGGCAGCATCCTGCTCGTTGCGACGGCTGCGCAGGAACCAGCGCGTGGCACGACGCCCCAGGCGCATCAGCTCGTCCATCAGCTCCAGCTGCACTTGCGCCGAGACCTGGTGGTCCAACGCTTCGATCTGCCGGAACCAGTGCGGGAGGTGGAAGATGTCACGCACGATCACGTAGGCACCGGCCACGTTCGCCGGGCTCATGCCGGTGGACTCCTTCAGGCGCTGCACGAAGGTGATGCCCATGTGGTTGACCAGGTCGTTGGCGATCTGGGTGCTGACGATCTCGCGCTTCAGGCGGTGACGGCGCATGGCCTCGGAGAACTTGGCCACCAGGCTCGGTGGGAACGCAGTCTCCATGTCACGGGTCAGGTAGTCGTCATCCGGGACCAGGGACTTGAGCAGCGCTTCCTTGAGGTCGATCTTGCTGTAGGAGATCAGCACCGACAGTTCCGCACGGGTCAGGCCCTTGCCAGTCGCGGCGCGCTCGACGAGCTGCTCCTCGGTCGGCAGGTACTCGATGGCGCGGTCCAGCTTGCCACGGCCTTCCAGGTCGCTCATCAGGCGCTTGTACTCGGCGGCACGCTCGTAGGCACGGCGCGCGGCCAGGGACAGGGCCTGGGTCTGCTTGTAGTTGTTGCCCAACACCAGGTTGCCGACTTCGTCGGTCATGCTGGCCAGCAGCTGGTTGCGCTGCTTGTCAGTCATGTCACCGGCCTGCACCACTTCGTTGAGCAGGATCTTGATGTTCACTTCGTGGTCGGAACAGTCCACGCCACCGGCGTTGTCGATGAAGTCGGTGTTGGAACCGCCGCCATTGAGGCCGAATTCCACACGACCCAGCTGGGTCATGCCGAGGTTGCCGCCCTCGCCCACTACCTTGCAGCGCAGCTCGTTACCGTTGACCCGCAGGGCGTCGTTGGCCTTGTCGCCGACATCGGCGTGGCTTTCGGTGCTGGCCTTGACATAAGTGCCGATACCGCCGTTCCACAACAGGTCCACCGGCGCCTTGAGCAAGGCGTTGAGCAGTTCGGTCGGGGTCAGCTTGTCGGCCTGGATGTCGAAGCGTTCTTTCATCTGCGCCGAGATGGCGATGCTCTTCGCGCTGCGCGAGAAGATCCCGCCGCCTTCGGACATGATGCTGGTGTCGTAGTCGGACCAGGCCGAACGCGGCAGCTCGAACATGCGCTGGCGCTCGACGAAGCTGGTGGCCGGGTTCGGGTTCGGATCGATGAAGATGTGCAGGTGGTTGAAGGCCGCGACCAGTTGCAGCTTGTCGGACATCAACAGGCCGTTGCCGAACACGTCGCCGGCCATGTCGCCGACGCCCACTACGGTGATGCTGTCTTCCTGCACATTGATGCCGCGCTCACGGAAGTGACGCTGCACACCGACCCACGCGCCCTTGGCGGTGATGCCCATTTTCTTGTGGTCGTAACCTGCCGAACCACCAGAGGCGAACGCATCACCCAGCCAGAAGCCGTAGTCGATGGCGATGCCGTTGGCGATGTCGGAGAAGGTTGCGGTGCCCTTGTCCGCCGCCACCACCAGGTACGGGTCATCGTTGTCGTGACGCACCACGTTGGCCGGTGGCACCAGGGCGCCATCTTTCAGGTTGTCGGTGATGTCCAGCAGGCCGGAGATGAAGATGCGGTAGCAGGCGATGCCCTCGGCCGCGATCTCGTCCCGGCTGCCGCCCAGCGGCAGGCGACGGGGCAGGAAGCCGCCCTTGGCGCCGACCGGCACGATCACCGAGTTCTTCACTTGCTGGGCTTTTACCAGGCCGAGGACTTCGGTACGGAAGTCTTCCTCACGGTCGGACCAGCGCAGACCGCCGCGCGCGACGTTGCCAAAGCGCAGGTGCACGCCTTCGACCCGTGGCGAGTAGACGAAGATTTCGAACTTCGGTACCGGCTTGGGCAGTTCGGGGATCAGGTGCGGGTTGAACTTGAAGCTGAAATAGGACTTGTTCTGGCCGTTGGCGTCGGTCTGGTAGAAGTTGGTCCGCAGGGTGGCCTTGATCAGGTCCAGGTAGCGGCGCAGGATGCGGTCTTCGTTGAGCACCTGAACGTCGTCCAGGGCGCTGAGGATCGCTTGCTCCAGGCGCTGCTGCTTGTCTTCCAGGTCATCGCTGGTGAGCTTGCGCGCCAGGTAGAAGCGGGTCTTGAACAACCGGGTCAACTCGCGGGCGATGTCGGTGTGGTTGTTCAGGGTACTGGCGATGTAGCCCAGGTCGAAGCCCAGGCGGATCTGCTTCAGGTAGCGGGCGTAGGCACGCAGCAGCGCCACGTCGCGCCATGGCAGGCCGGCGGTCAGCACCAGGCGGTTGAAGGCATCGTTCTCGGCATCGCCGCGGACGATATGGACGAAGGCGTCCTGCAGCGTGTCGTTGAGCTGCTGGATGTCCAGGTCCAGGCCTTCACCGGCAGTGAAGGCAAAGTCGTGGATCCAGAACTCGCGGCCATTGTTGTGGCGCAGGCGATACGGGAACTCACCCAGCACCCGCAGGCCGAGGTTTTCCAGGATCGGCAGCACGTCGGACAGGGCCAGCGGGGTATCGGCGTGGTACAGCTTGCAGTGCAGCTCGCGCTGGCCGGAGACCTGGCCCAGGGGCTGGTAGAAGCTCATCACCAGCGGGTTGGCTTCGCTTAGGCTCAGCAGGTGCTGCATGTCGACCACCGCCGAGTGCGCTGCGAAGCGCTCGCGGTAGCCGGCCGGGAAGCCTTTCGGGAAGTCTGCCAGCACGTTGGTGCCGTGGGCTTCGCCGAAGCTTTCCACCACCAGGCTGGCGTAGTCGTCCTGCCAGCTGCGGCAGGCCTGCACCACTTCTTTTTCCAGCAGCAGCGGATCGATGTCGATGCGCTGTTTCGGGTCGACCCGCAGAATCAGCTGCACGCGAGCCAGCACCGACTCGGAGAAGAAGGTCCAGAATTCGCAATCGGTGGCTTGCAGGCGATCCATCAGCACTTGCTGGATCTTCTGCCGCACTTCGGTGGAATAGATGTCACGCGGCACGTAGGCCAGGCAGTAGCAGAAACGGCCGTAGGGGTCTTTGCGCAGGAACACGCGGATCTTGTTGCGTTCCTGGATCTGCACGATCGACATCACGGTGCTGAACAGCTCGTCCACCGGGGTCTGGAACAGATCGTCGCGGGGCAGCACTTCCAGGACCTGGGCCAGTTCCTTGCCCAGGTGCGCCTTGGCCTGGAAGCCCGAGCGCTGCTCGATGACTTCGACCTTGCGGCGGATGTAGGGAATCACGCGCACGCTCTCGCCGTACACCGAAGAGGTGTAGAGGCCCATGAAGCGGCATTCCTTGATCACCTTGCCGTCGGCATCGATCTGGCGGATCGAGACGAAGTCCGGGTAGGCCGGACGGTGCACGCGGCTCGGGTGCGCGGCCTTGGCGAACGACAGCGGCGTCGGTTCGCGCAGGTAGTTGACCGCGTAGTCTTCGATGCGCAGGTCTTCGCTGGTCAGGCCGGCGCGCAGCAGCTTGGCCAGGCCGAGGAACGAGCTCGGGTCATATTCGATATGCCCGCCGTCCTGGTCGGCGCCAACCACGAACTCTTCATAACCGAGGAAGGTGAAGTGGTTGCCCACCAGCCATTCGAGGAAGCTCTTGATCTCGGTCTTTTCATCGGCGGCGATGGCGAACTGGCTGTTGTCGATGCTTTCGATCAGCTCCTGGACCTTGGCCTTCATCGGCTCGAAGTCGGCCACGGCCACCCGCACTTCGCCCAGTACCTGCTCCAGCTCCTTGCCCAGCACGCTGAGTTCGGCGGCGTTGGCGCAGCGGTCGATCTCCAGGTACATCAGCGATTCTTGCTGGATGCCTTCACCCTGGGTGCCCTTGGGCAGGATTTCCAGCAGCTCGCCCTTGCTGCCGCGACGCACGCTGAGCACGGTGGTCTGCAGGGTATGGATGCTGTAGCCGCGACGGTTGAGCTCGGTGCGGACCGAGTCCACCAGGAACGGCAGGTCGTGGTGCAGGACTTCCACAGCGGTGTGGGTCGACTGCCAGCCATGACGTTCGTAGTCGGGGTTGTAGACCCGCACTTGCGGTTGCGCGTGGTCAAAGCGCTCAAGCAGGCGCCAGGCAGAAAGGGTGCAGCCCGCCAGGTCGGACATGCGACGCTGGGTGAGTTCGTCCAGGGAAATGATGCCGAAGAATTGTTCAGCGAACAGCGCCACTTGTGGCAGTGCCTGTTCACTGATGTGCTGCGCCAGTGCCGCTTGCAGTTGGTGCTGGAAGTCGGCTTTGCTGGCTGCGGTGAAGAACGCCATCTGTGGTACTCCGCTTGGGCTTGTTATTGATGGAAGCGTCGCGTGCTAACCCCTTGTGGGGCGGTGGAGCATCCTGCTCCTGGTCTCGGGCAGAGGTTGCAGGATGCCAGGTGGGTGAAGCTGGGCGAGACGCGCAGGTCACATTCACCTTCCGGGGATGGGCATCTGCAAAAGCGACTGTGTGCAATGCCTTTGCAAGTGACCATCACAAATCAGACGCAACCGATTGCACTTGAGAACAATGTGTCCGCTGCGCAGCTTAACGAGTGCAATGTGACAGCTGCTTGCGGTGCTGCGACATATTCGGTCATCAGCACGCAGCCAGAGCGTCACACAGCGCTTAACACTAGCACCCACAGGAAAAAAACCACGGCTCTCGCCCGGTTTTACAGTACTTGCGTACCAAAAATGACTCCCTCGGGGCATTGCGTTCACGACCTGTTCTCTGACAGACAAACCAGCAGAAATTCCCTCGCACTGGCAGAATCGCATTTTTTGCTGGCCCAGCCGGCACCGACCACGCTTCCACTCAGGACCTTCCCATGCACATGACCACTGCCCACCTGATCGCCAACCCGTGCGACGACGAAGAAGACAACATGGCCATGCTCTGCTGCCACAGCACCCAGGGCGAGATGTTCCTGATGAGCCGCTACCCGGATGAAGACGAGCTGGAAATCACCCTCGACGGCGAGCCTTCGACCCTCGATGGGGTCAGGGTCACCCTGAGCCCCACCACCCTACTGATCGAAATCGCCGCGGCCGACGCCGACGCCCTGAACGGCGCCGACCATCTCGAAATCCACCACAACACTGCCGCCTCGGACCTTGCCGAAGTGGAACTGACCCTGCAGAACATCCTCAAGGGCACCGGCACCTACATCAGCCAGTTGGCCTGACCCACCACCGCCCTCCCCTGTAGGAGCTGGCTTGCCAGCGAAGAGGCCCGCAAGCCCTGCGCACAACCCAAGGCCCCTTTCGCCGGCAAGCCGGCTCCTACAACGCCCCCAGCACCGCGCCCGACCGTAGGAGCTGGCTTGCCAGCGAAGAGGCCCGCAAACCCTGCGCACAACCCGACGCCCCCTTCGCCGGCAAGCCGACTCCTACAACACCCCCAACACCGCGCCCAACCGTAGGAGCTGGCCTGCCAGCGAAGAGGCCCGCAAGCCCTGCGCACAACCCAAGGCCCCTTTCGCCGGCAAGCCGGCTCCTACAACAACCCCAACACCACGCCCGACCGTAGGAGCTGGCTTGCCAGCGAAGAGGCCCGCAAGCCTTGCGCACAACCCGACGCCCCTTTCGCCGGCAAGCCGGCTCCTACAACGCCCCCTGCACCGCGCCCGACCGTAGGAGCTGGCTTGTAGTGGTCCAGTTTTTTTGGACCATCCTGTAGGAGTATTAGGCCGCCAGCCTTTCAAAAGCAGCTGGCGGCAGGTTGTTCGAGGCAGAGTGACAACGCCGATGGTTGTAATGAGCGATAAA